>NZ_JBXAJX010000001.1:1896112-2372952 GCF_058797695.1 Variovorax sp. GW823-FHT02B07 | reverse complement strand
TTTTGGTGGCTTGCCCCGCTGTCCTTCGAGGGCAGCGGGCCACGCCGTTTTCAGGGGTCGCTGCGCAGGCCTGTGCAAAAAGCCCGTCAAAACGCATGCTTTAGCAGGCCTTCAGCAACCGGGGCTAGGATGAACCGCATCCCTTCCCGGGCCTCGCCGCCCGTTTCATCCCACTTCTTCACTGCATGCCCACCACTCCTTCGCGACGATCGCGCAAGCTCCTTGTCGGCCTGGCCTTGCTCGTCGCGCTGGCCATCGCGGCCTTCTTCTGGCTGAGCCCGCCGAAGAAAAGCGACTACCTGACCGCCACCGTGCAGCGCAGCGACCTGGAGAACGCGGTGCTCGCCACCGGCGTGCTGCAGGCTCTCAAGCAGGTCGAGGTGGGCGCGCAGGTGTCCGGCCAGCTCAAGTCGCTGAAGGTGGTGCTCGGCCAGACGGTGAAGAAGGGCGACTGGCTGGCCGAGATCGACCCCGTCATCTCGCAGAACACGCTCGCACAGGAGCAGGCCAAGCTGGAGAACCTGCAGGCCCAGAAGCTCGCCAAGGAAGTGCGCGTGAAGCAGGCCGAACTCACCTGGGCGCGCCAGCGCGAGATGCTGGCGCAGGACGCCGCCGCGCGCCAGGACCTGGAAAGCGCCGACACCGAACTGCGTGCGCTGCGCGCCGACGCCGTCTCGCTCGACGCGCAGATCCGCCAGCAGAAGCTGGCCCTGGCCTCGGCGCAGACCAACCTGTCGTACACCCGCATCGTCGCGCCCATCGACGGCGACGTGGTGTCCATCAGCACGCTCGAAGGCCAGACCGTGGTGGCCTCGTTCCAGGTGCCCACGCTGATGAAGCTGGCCGACCTGTCGACCATGACCGTGAAGGCCCAGGTGTCCGAGGCCGACGTGGTGCGCGTGAAGGCAGGCCAGCCGGTGTACTTCACCATCCTGGGCGACCCCGACACGCGCTACCACGGCACGCTGCGCGCGGTGCAGCCCTCGCCCGAGAAGATCAACAACGCCGTCTTCTTCAACGCGCTGTTCGACGTGCCCAACCCCGAGCGCACGCTGCGCGTCGACATGACGGCGCAGGTCGCCATCCTGCTGGGCGAGGCCAGGCAGGCGCTGACCGTGCCGCTCACCGCGCTCGGCACGCGCGACAAGGACGGCCGCCACGAAGTGCGCGTGCTCCTGCCCGACCAGCGCGTGGAAAAGCGGCAGGTGCGCGTGGGCATCAGCAACAACTTCCAGGCCCAGGTGCTCGAAGGCCTGAAGGAGGGCGACAGCGTCATCACCGGCGATGCCTCGGCGCTGGAGAAGACCGACGGCAATGACAGCGGCAACCGGAGGCCCCGCCAGTGACGCAGCCGCTGCTGACCCTGCGCGGTATCGGCCGCAGCTTTCCCTCGGGCGAGCAGGAGGTCCAGGTGCTGAAAGATGTCAACCTGGACATCGGCCACGGCGAAATGCTGGCCATCGTCGGCGCCTCGGGCTCGGGCAAGTCGACGCTGATGAATATCCTCGGCTGCCTCGACCGGCCGAGCACCGGCACCTACACCGTGTCGGGCCAGGACGTCGGCACGCTCGACAGCGACGCGCTCGCCGCGCTGCGGCGCGAGCACTTCGGCTTCATCTTCCAGCGCTACCACCTCATGCAGCATCTGACGGCCACCGGCAACGTCGAGGTGCCCGCCGTGTATGCCGGCACCGAGGGCTCGGCGCGCGACGCGCGGGCGCGGCAACTGCTCGCGCGCCTGGGCCTGGAAGACCGCACCGAACACCGGCCGAGCCAGCTCTCGGGCGGCCAGCAGCAGCGCGTGAGCATCGCGCGCGCACTCATGAACGGCGGGCAGGTCATCCTGGCCGACGAGCCCACCGGCGCGCTCGACAGCAAGAGCGGCCAGGAGGTCATCGGCATCCTGCGCGAGCTGCATGCGCAGGGGCACACGATCATCATCGTGACGCACGACATGCAGGTGGCGCGCTGCACCGAACGCATCATCGAGATCGCCGACGGCGCGATCGTGGGCGACCGGCCGAACGTGCCGACCGTGGCTGCGCCCGCGCAGACGGTCGGCGACGACACCCCCACGCCGCCCGCCATGACGCGCCCCATGCTGGGCATCGCGCGCTTCAGCACCGGCTGGGCGCGTTTCTCCGAAGCCTTCCGCATGGCCTGGCGCTCGATGATGGCGCACCGCATGCGCACGGCGCTGACCATGCTGGGCATCATCATCGGCATCACCTCGGTGGTGTCGATCGTGGCCATCGGGGAGGGCGCCAAGCGCTTCGTGCTCGCCGACATCAAGGCCATCGGCACCAACACGCTCGACATCTACCCGGGCCACGACTTCGGCGACGACAAGGCCGCGAGCATCCGCACGCTGCTGCCGGCGGACCTGCAGGCCATTGCCGCGCAGCCCTACGTGCACAGCGTCACACCGACCACCATGCGCAGCCTGCGATTGCGCTACCGCAGCGCCGACGTCAACGGCAACGTGAACGGCGTCAGCGACAACTTCTTCAGCGTGCGCGACATCCAGATGGCCAGCGGCACGGACTTCGACGCCAACGACGTGCGGCACCAGTCGCAGGTGGTGGTGATCGACCAGAACACGCGGCGCAAGCTCTTTCCAGACGGCACCGACCCCGTGGGCAAGATCATCCTGGTGGGCAGCCTGCCATGCACCGTGATCGGCGTGGCGCAGGAAAAGAAGAGCATGTTCGGCGAGAACAAGTCGCTCAACATCTGGCTGCCCTACAGCACCGGTGCAAGCCGCCTCTTCGGCCAGCAGCACTTCGACAGCATCACCGTGCGCATCCGCGACGACCAGCCCACCAAGGCGGCCGAAGAGAGCATCGTGCGGCTGCTCACGCTGCGCCACGGCGGCAAGGACTTCTTCACCTTCAACATGGACAGCATCGTGAAGACGGCCGAGCGCACGAGCCAGTCGCTCACGCTGCTGCTGTCGCTGATCGCGGTGATCTCGCTCGTGGTGGGCGGCATCGGCGTGATGAACATCATGCTGGTGTCGGTGACCGAGCGCACCCGCGAGATCGGCATCCGCATGGCCGTGGGCGCGCGCCAGAGCGACGTGCTGCAGCAGTTCCTGACCGAGGCCGTGCTCGTGTGCCTGGTCGGCGGTTTCATCGGCGTGGTGCTGTCGTACGGCATCAGCTTTGTGTTCTCGCTGTTCGTGAAGCAATGGCAAATGATCTTTTCGCTCGGGGCCGTGGTGTCGGCCTTTTTGTGCGCGTCGCTCATCGGCGTGCTGTTCGGGTACCTGCCGGCGCGCAACGCTGCGCGGCTCGACCCCATCGAGGCACTGGCGCGTGAGTAGCGCGCGACCGACCCTGGGGGCGCTCGCCATCGCACTGGCGCTCGGCGGCTGCACGCTGTTCGCGCCGGAGCGGCGCGAACAACGGCCGCTCGGCGTGCCGCAGGCCTGGCAGCAGCAACAGTCCCTGTCGCAGAACGCAGCGGCCGTGCCGCAGGCCCGCTGGTGGACCGCCTTCCACGACGCGCGGCTCGACACCCTGATCGAGAGCGCCCTGCGCACCAACAACAACCTGGCCGCCGCCGGCATCCGCGTGCAGCGGGCGCAGCTGCAGGCCGGCTTGGCGAACACCAACCTCACGCCCGGCGTGACGGGGCAGCTGGGCACCCAACGCAGCTTCGACCTGAAGCGCGGCGGCGTGGCCGCATCGAGCGCGAGCTCCTTGCTGAGCCTGAGCTACGAAGTCGACCTGTGGGGCCGCCTGTCGGCGCAGCGCAGCGTTGCCGACTGGGAGCTGCAGGCCACCCAGTCCGACCGCGAGGCCACGGCGCTGGCGCTGGTGGGCACGACGGCCGGGCTGTACTGGCAGACCGGCTACCTGAACCACCGTATCGCGCTGAGCGAAGCGGGCATGGCCGACGCACGGCGCATCCAGGCGCTGGTGCGCGCCAAATATGCGGCGGGCGCCGTGTCCGGCCTCGACGTCGCGCAGGCCGGCCAGAACCTCGCGAGCCAGGAGGCCGCGCACACGCAGCTGCTGCAGCAGCGCGTCGAGGCGCGCAACGCACTGGCCATCCTGTTCGACATGCCGCCCGACACCCCGAGAGACGAGCCCTCGCAGCTGCCGGACACCGCCTTGCCCGTGATCGATGCGGGACTGCCCGCCAGCCTGCTGGGCCGCCGGCCCGACCTGCGTGCTGCGGAGCAGCGCCTGCGGTCCTCGCTGGCGAACGTCGATGCCACGCGCACCAGCTTCTATCCGGTGCTGAGCCTCACGGGTTCGCTGGGCGCGGGGAGCAATGCCCTGGGCGAGGTGCTGAAGAACCCGATCGCCACGCTGGGCGCTGGTCTGGTGTTGCCGTTCCTGCAATGGAACACCGCGCGGCTGACCGTCGCCGTGTCGCAGACGCAGTACGAAGAAGCGGTCGTCGGGTTCCGCCAGTCGCTGTACACCGCGCTGTCCGAGGTCGAGAACACGCTGTCGTCGCGAACGCAGTTGCAAGACGAAAGCGTGAAGCTGGTCCTGGCGCTGCAACAGGCGCAACGCGCGGAGGCCTTGTCGGAAGTGCGCTACCGCGCCGGCGCGACCGCGTTGCAGCCCGTGCTCGACGCCAAGGACAAGCGCCGCGCCGCGGAGGTGTCACTGGCACAGAACCGGCTGAACCAGCTCAACGCAACGATGACGCTCTACAAGGCACTGGGCGGAGGCACGATCGTCGAGTAGCGGAAGAAGGACAGGGTGCTTTCACGCCACAGCAGGTGCCCGGCAGGCGGTGCGGTGTGGGCGGCCCCTCTGTGCCGCCGAGGAGCGCAGCGTTTCGCGGATCAGGGCTCGCAGCTGTTTGAGCGAAGCGAGTTCTGCGAGACCCCGCGAAACGCGAGCACCGCAGGGCAGCCGCGAAGCGGCCGGCACAGTGGGGCCGACCGCGCCGTACCGCTTGCCGGGCGCCCCTCAAAAGAGACCTAAGCCTGAAACGGCGGCGCCCCCCGCACCTTCCGAAAGAGCAACCCAGGCAACCGCAAGACAAACTCCACCATCAACCGCGTGTGCATCCAAGTCAGCAGCACATTGTCCCGCCCATAGCGAAAGTGCGAAACCCCGCCTTCCTCCGCCGTCAGGTACTTCACAGGCGCATCGATGTTCACCGGCTTGACCCCGCGCCAGGCCAGCCGCACGACCGCCTCGGTATCGAAGTCGAAGCGCCGCATCCACGGTTGCCGCGCCATCACAGCGATCAGGTCGACCACCGGGTACACGCGAAAACCGTAGAGCGAATCGCCCACGCCCGCGAACAGGGTTTCGAGCTGCGTCCAGCCGTTCGACACCCGCCGCCCGCGCACCCGCAGCAGCGGCGCACTGGCGTCGAACACCGGCCGGCCCAGCACCATCGTCTCGGGCCGCGCCAGCGAGGCGTTCATGAAAGAGGGGATCAGGTCTGCCGGATGCTGCCCGTCGGAGTCCATCGTGAGCGCGTGCGTGAAGCCGGCGTCCTTCGCGGCCCGCAAGCCGTGCAGCACCGCCGAACCCTTGCCCTGGTTCTGCGGCAGCACCCACACGCGCAACCCCGGATCGCCGGCCGCCATCTGCTGCAGCCGCTCGCCCGTGCCGTCATCGCTGCCGTCGATCACCACCCACACCGGGTTCCATTGGGCCCGCGCGGCCGCGACCGTCGAGAACAAGCGCTCGCCCGTGTTGTAGCTGGGGATCAGGACAAGGTGGGTGCGCGAGGCGTCTGCTGGCATTCGGGGGACGCGTCGGTGGCGCGCTGCTCCATGTGTTGACGGAAATAGTGTTCCAGCTCGACCTGCAACGCATCGCTGTCCTGCGTCGGCGCAAAGCGCTTGCCCAGCCGCAGCGTGAAGACGATGGGCAGCGGCGGCACGCGCCACAGCGGCCAGCCCTTGCCCAGGTAGGGCGAGTCGGTGTCGATGAACACGGTCTGGATCGGCGCCTGCGCCAGCTTGGCGATCAGCGTGGTGCCGGGGCGGAAGGGGTTCAGCGGCGGCGTCACCGTGCGCGTGCCTTCCGGAAAGATCACGAGCTGGCCGCCCTGGCGCAGGTCGTTGACCGCCAGGCGCACCATCGTGCGGGCCGACTTGTTGCTGATGTAGCGCGCCAGCCGGGCTCCGGCGCCGAGGAAGATGTTGCCCATCAGCTCGGCCTTCATGATGCAGGCGCTGCGCGGCAGCCGCGCCACCAGCAGCAGCGCATCGAGCATGGTCGGGTGGTTGGCCACGAAGATCACGCCGGGCTCGTTGCGCATCGGGTCCAGGCACGAGGCGTCGATGCGCATCATGCCGGTGACCGAGGCGAGCCACCAGAACATCCGGTAGGCAAAGGCAATGGTCATGCGGCCCAGCGCGCGCGCCGGCGCGGCCGGCATCACCGGGTACAGCAGCATGGCGGCGAAGTTCCAGACCAGCGAGATCAGGCCGAGGAACAGCAGCAGCGCATAGAGCATCAGCGCGAGCGGGATCGACGTGAGAAGACGCAGCACGTTCATGGGTGGTGTCGGTCGAGCAGGCGGACGGCGGGCCGCTCAGGCGGCCTGCAGCCGGCCGGCGGCGACCGTGTGGGCTTCGATCTCGACCAGCAGATCGCTGCGGCAGATGTCGGCTTCCAGGTACACCGCATGGCGGGCCATCGGCGACTGGGCGCCGAGCGCGGCTTCGATCACCTCGCGAACGGCGTCGGTGTCCGACGGATGCCGCACGTACACCACGCAGTCGAGCGCATCGAGCGAGAAGCGCGCCGTGGTCTGCGCATGGGCGGAGGCGATCACGGCCTCGAGGTTGCGCAGCGTTTCGCGGGCCTGCTCACGCACGTCGCCGTGGTGCACCGTTTCGTGGCCGACGATGCTCGCGGTGCCCGAGATGAAGAGCGCGACTTGGTCGTCGCCGATGTCCGCCAGTGCGGCGCGCGAGAAGGTCGGCGAGCGCGGGCCGTAGGTTTCGGGATAGCGGTAGGCCGACACCTGCCGCGGGTTCTCGACCGGCAGCGGCGCGGCGCGTCCCGCGAGAAAACGGATCGACAGCGCACCCTGGCGGATGCCCAGCGCACAGGCGGCCGGGGCACCTTCGAAGGCGGCGCGGCCGGCTTCGAAGAAGGCCTCTTGCCGACCGAGGTTGAACTGGCGATACCGCTCCAGCCCGCCGCCGTCGGCATTGATGCGCGGCAGGTAGTTCCAGATGCGCTGCAGGTGCGGCGTGCCGGCCTGCTCGAGTGTGCGGAACAGGTCGCGGTAGGCGCGCTGCGCAAGCTCCGTCAGGCCCTGGCCTTCGACGGCTTCATCGAGGTCGATGGCGCCGAGCAGCCAGTGCCCGTCGGTGCGCCAGCGCGCGATGCCGGTGGTGCCCGACCGGACCTGGGTGCCATCACCCGCTTGCCCCACGTGCCACACATCGGCCATCGCGCCTTGCGGTGACAGCACGCGCGCGTTGACCGTGGGCATCCAGGCGACACCGTGCGGCGTGCCGTAGCCGAGCGCGGCAAAGGGTGCATGGCTGTGCGTGGCCAGCGCAAGGCTGTCCGGCAGCGAGAGGCGCTCCACGCGCAGGGGGGAATGAAGGCGGTCGTCCTGGGGGCGCACGTTCAGCGAACCTCGTCGGCGGTGGATTCGGGCTTGCGGCCGGTATAGGCCGAGAAGACCCCGAGGCTCGCATGCCGGCGCACGTCGCTGAAGCCGGCGGCGCCCAGGGCCTGCATGACGCGTTCGGGCGGGATGCAGGCCTCGATCGTGTCCCAGTAATAGCGCCACAGCTCCGAGGTGTCGCTGCGGCGGCCGACCACGCGGGCGATCAACGGCACCACGGCGCGCATGTAGCCCTTGAGCAGCGCGGTGGCCAAGCGGCCTTCGGGCTTGGTGATCTCGAGCACCACCACGCGCCCGCCCGGGCGCAGCACGCGATGGAATTCGGAAAAGGCGGCGGCCACGTCGCTGATGTGGCGCATGGCGTAACCCATGCTCACGAAATCGCAGCTGGCGTCGGGGCGGGGCAGGGCCTCGGCGACGCCTTGAATCAGTTCGACGCCGGGCAGCCGGACCTGGCCCATCATGCCCACGCTGGGGTCGACGCCGGTGAGCTTGCCGGTGGAGCCGATGAGCTTCAGGGCTTCGCGGGCGACGAGCCCGGTGCCAATGCCCACGTCGAGCACCTGGGCGCCCGCCGTGAGGCCGGCCTGCTTCAACGCGTCACGGCGGTACGAGGGGCCGGTGCCGAAGGCCAGCACGGCTTCGATGCGGTCGTAGTCCGCGGCCGTGCTGTCGAAGATGCGCCGCAGGAACGCCTGGTGCTCCGCTTCGGTGTTGTAGTACAGCGGCAGCGGGGCGTGCGGCGGCAGGGCGTCGGGATTTCCCGTACCGGCAATGGGCGATGGCGTCATCGAACAATTATCACCAAAAGGTCCGGGCCGAAATCCCGGGCGCCGGGGGAGCGTTGTGTGCGCCGGACAGTAAACTCCACACTTGCTTTGAAAACACACGACAGCGAGAGAGAAAGCCATGGCCGGACATAGCAAGTGGGCAAATATTCAGCACCGCAAGGGCCGCCAGGACGAGAAACGGGGCAAGCTCTGGACCCGCGCCATCCGTGAAATCACGGTGGCGGCACGCGCCGGCGGCGCAGACCTCAGCGCCAACCCCCGGCTGCGGCTGGCGGTCGAAAAGGCCAAGGCGGTCAACCTGCCCATCGACACCGTCAAGCGCAACATCGACAAGGCCACGGGCAACCTCGAAGGCGTCAATTACGAAGAAATTCGTTACGAAGGGTACGGCATCGGCGGCGCGGCGATCATCGTCGACACCATGACCGACAACCGCGTGCGCACCGTGGCCGAAGTGCGCCACGCCTTCTCCAAGCACGGCGGCAACATGGGCACCGAAGGCTCGGTGGCCTTCCAGTTCAAGCACTGCGGCCAGATCATCTTTGCGCCCGGCACCAGCGAGGACAAGGTCATGGAAGTGGCCCTCGAAGCCGGCGCCGAGGACGTGATCACCGACGACGACGGCGCCATCGAGGTGCTCACCGCCATCGGCGACTTCGAGGCCGTGAAGAACGCGCTCGAAGCCGCGGGCCTGAAGCCCGACGCCGCCGAAATCACGATGCGCGCCGAGAACACCGTGGACGTGACCGGCGAAGACGCCGCCAGGATGCAGAAGCTCCTCGATGTGCTCGAGGACCTGGATGATGTGCAGGACGTGTATCACAACGCCGCACTGTCCGACTGAACGAATGAATGATGGATCCACAGCGACAAACGAAAGCCCGCGAATGAAGGTACTGGTGATTGGAGGAGGGGGCCGCGAGCACGCACTGGCGTGGCGGCTGGCGCAGGGCAACCGGGTCAGCCGCGTCTACGTGGCGCCCGGCAACGGCGGCACCGTGAGCGACGAACGCTACGACTGCATCGACATCACCGAACCCGCCGCGCTGCGCGAGTGGGCGATGGCCGAGAAAATCGCGCTGACCGTGGTCGGCCCCGAGGGGCCGCTGGCGGCCGGCGTGGTGGACGAGTTCCGCGCGCACGGCCTGCGCATCTTCGGCCCGACGCAGGCGGCTGCGCAGCTCGAAAGCTCCAAGGCCTTCTCGAAGGCGTTCATGAAGCGCCACAAGATCCCGACGGCCGAATACGAGGCCTTCACCGACGCCGCCGCGGCCCATGCGTACATCGACGCCAAGGGCGCACCGATCGTCGTCAAGGCCGACGGCCTGGCCGCCGGCAAGGGCGTGGTCGTTGCCATGACCGCGCAGGAAGCCCATGAGGCCGTCGACTTCATGCTGGTCGACAACAAGTTCGGCGTGTCGCACAACGAAGGCGGCGCACGCGTCGTCATCGAAGAATTCCTGCAAGGCGAAGAAGCCAGCTTCATCGTGATGTGCGATGGCAAGAACGTTGCCGCGCTGGCCACCAGCCAGGACCACAAGCGCCTGCTCGACGGCGACGAAGGCCCGAACACCGGCGGCATGGGCGCGTACTCGCCCGCGCCCGTGGTCACGGCCGAGGTGCATGCGCGCGCCATGCGCGAGATCATCCTGCCGACCATCCGCGGCATGGAAAAGGACGGCATTCCGTTCACCGGCTTCCTCTATGCCGGTCTCATGATCGACGCGGCCGGCCAGCCCAAGACGCTCGAATTCAACTGCCGCATGGGCGACCCCGAGACGCAGCCAATCATGATGCGCCTGAAGTCCGACCTGTTCGAGGTGTTCTGGCACGCCACCGACGGCACGCTCGACCAGGTCGAGCTGCAGTGGGACCGGCGCGTGGCGCTGGGCGTGGTGATGGCCGCGCACGGCTACCCGCTGTCGCCGCGCAAGGGCGATCGCATCAGCGGCATCCCGGCCGAGGCGCCCGATGCCGTGGTGTTCCACGCGGGCACCACGCTCGAGAACGGTGAGCTCAAGACCAGCGGCGGCCGCGTGCTCTGCGTGACCGTGCTGGCCGACAGCGTCAAGCAGGCGCAGCAGCGCGCCTACGAGGTCGCGGCGCGTGTGCAGTTCGACGGTGCGCAGTACCGCAAGGACATCGGCTACCGCGCCGTCAACGCGCGCAACACGCCCCACGCCTGATGCCTGCCACCCAGCCGAAGGCGGTCGGCGACTACCTGCGCGGACTGCAGCAATCGATCATCTCGGCGGTCGAGGCGGCGGACGGCGGCAGCGCGGTGCGTGACGCCTGGCAGAAAGAGCCCGGCGAGCCGCTGCAGGGCAGCGGCCTGACCTGCATCCTCGAAGGCGGTGCGCTGTTCGAGCGCGCCGGCGTCGGCTTCTCGCAGGTGCGCGGCGCCAAGCTGCCGCCCTCGGCCACGCAGAACCGCCCCGAGCTGTCGGGTGCGCCGTTCGAGGCCATGGGCGTGTCGCTGGTGTTCCACCCGCGCAATCCTTACGTGCCGATCGTCCACATGAACGTGCGCATGCTGGCCGCGCAGCCCGCGGGCGGCGGCGATCCCGTGTGCTGGTTCGGCGGCGGCATGGACCTCACACCGTGCTACGGCTTCGAAGAAGACGCGGTGCATTTCCACACCGTGTGCCGCGATGCGCTCGCTCCCTTCGGCACCGACAAGTACCCGCGCTTCAAGACCTGGTGCGACGAGTATTTCTTTTTGAAGCACCGCAACGAGCAGCGCGGCATCGGCGGCATCTTTTTCGACGACTTCGCCGAGGGCGGCATCGAGAACGGCTTTGCGCTGATCCGCTCGGTCGGCGATGCCTTCCTGCAGGCCTACCTGCCGATCGTCGAGCGCCGCCGCGGCATGCCGTACGGCGAGCGCGAACGCGAGTTCCAGCTGTACCGGCGCGGGCGTTACGTCGAGTTCAACCTCGTGTGGGACCGTGGCACGCACTTCGGCCTGCAGTCGGGCGGACGCACCGAATCGATCCTGCTGTCGATGCCGCCGCTCGCGAGCTGGGCCTACCGGCAACAGCCCGAAGCGGGTAGCCCCGAAGCCGCGCTGTACAGCGACTTCATCGTGCGCCGGGACTGGGTGTGAACCCCACCGGTTCCGCTTTGCGCATCGGCGTCTTTGGCGGGGCCTTCGACCCGCCGCACAACGCGCACGTCGCCCTGGCCGAAGCTGCATTGGCGCAACTCGATCTGACGGAGTTGCACGTCATTCCCACGGGGCAGGCCTGGCACAAGAGCCGCACGCTCACGCCGAAGGAAGACCGCCTCGCGATGGCGCAACTGGCCTTCGGCAACCTGCAAGGCAAGGTCGTCATCGACAGCCGCGAAGTGCTGCGCGACGGCCCGACCTACACGCTCGACACGCTGCACGAATTGCAGAAAGAGCAGCCCGGCGCACAGCTCGTTCTGGTGATGGGCGCCGACCAGGCCAGCGCCTTGCCGACCTGGCACGGCTGGCAGGATATACTCGGCATTGCTATCGTTTCTGTAGCGTATCGCGCACTATCGACGGGTGACGTCACTCGTTTTGATCCGAAACAGCTGCCCGGCCTCCCGGCTGGCGCGCGTTTCGAGGCGCTTGAACTGCCTGCCGCCATGGACACCAGCGCCACCGATATCCGGCGGCGTGTGGCGTCGGGTGTGGACATTTCCTCGCTGGTTCCGCCCACGGTTGCACGCTATATTGACCAACACCACCTCTACCGCTCTGCCTGATGACCACTGAAGCCGCCGCCAAAAAAGACATCCAAAAACTCCAGCGAGCCATCATCGATGGTCTCGAAGACGTCAAGGCGCAGGACATCCAGGTATTCGACACGGAGCACCTCTCGCCGCTGTTCGAGCGCGTGATCGTGGCGTCGGGCACCTCCAACCGCCAGACCAAGGCGCTCGCTTCGAGCGTGCGCGACGCCGTGCGTGAAGCCGGCTTTGCCAAGCCGCGCACCGAGGGCGAGGAAAACGGCGAGTGGATCATCGTGGACTGCGGCGCGGCCGTGGCGCACATCATGCAGCCCGCCATCCGCCAGTACTACCACCTCGAAGAGATCTGGGGCGACAAGCCGGTGCGCGCCAAGCTCGGCGCCACCAAGCCCGCGCTGGCCACCGCCTCGTCCGTCGTCAAGGGCGCCGAAGAGAAGAAGACGGCCGCCGCCAAGACGCCGAGCCTGCGCCGTTCGAGCGCCGCCAAGACCGCGATCCGCGCAGCCGAGCAGGAAGCCAAGGCCGCCAAGGCGCCGGCGAAGAAGGCCGCATCGAAGACTGCAGGCAAGACAGCCGCCAAGAAGGCGCCTGCGAAGAAGTCCGCCACGGGCACCGCACGCGTGCCGGTGAAGGTGGTCGGCAAGCCGGCCGCCAAGAAGACCGCTGCGAAGAAGGCGCCGGCCAAGAAGGCGCCAGCCCGCCGCGCATGAAGCTGCTGGTGGTCGCCGTCGGGCAGCGCATGCCCGACTGGGCGCAGACTGCCTGGGACGACTACGCCAAGCGCTTCCCGCCCGAGCTGAAGCTCGAGCTGCGCGCCGTCAAGACCGAGCCGCGCGGCTCCAAGACACTCGAAACGCTGTATGCCGCCGAGCGCGAGCGCATCGAAGGCGCCATCGCCCGTGGCATGCGCATCGTCGTGCTCGACGAGCGCGGCACCGCGCTCACCACCAAGGCGCTGGCCGCACGGCTGCAGACCTGGCAGGGCGAGGGCGACGACGTCGCGCTGGTCATCGGCGGCCCCGACGGGCTCGACCCGGCCTTCAAGGCCGCGGCGCACGAACGCATCCGCCTGTCCGACCTGACCCTGCCGCATGCCATGGCGCGCGTGCTGCTGGTCGAACAGCTCTACCGGGCGTGGTCGGTCAACGCGGGCCATCCGTACCACCGGGAATGATCACGGGGCCGGCGGTGGGGCCCACCTCGGAGACCTGAACTTGCCTGACTTCATCTACCTCGCGTCGCAAAGCCCGCGCCGCGCCCAATTGCTCGGCCAGCTCGGCGTGCGTCACGAACTGCTGCTGGCCGGCGCCGACGAAGACGCCGAGGCGCTCGAGGCCTTGCTGCCGAACGAATCGCCGACCGCCTACGTGCAGCGCGTCACCGCCCTCAAGCTCGATGCCGCCGTCGCGCGCCGCAAGCGCCTGGGCCTGGCCGACGCGCCCGTGCTGTGCGCCGACACCACGGTCGCGCTCGGCCGCACCATCCTCGGCAAGCCCGAGGACGCACGCGACGCCGAGCGCATGCTGGTGCACCTGTCCGGCGCCACGCATCGCGTGCTCACGGCGGTCGCGCTGCAGAACGGCCGTCGACGCCATGCGGCGCTGAGCGTGTCGCGCGTGCGCTTCGCCGCGCTCACCAAGAAGCAGGTTGCGGCCTACGCCGCCAGCGGCGAGCCGCTCGGCAAGGCTGGCGCCTATGCCATCCAGGGCGCAGCGGCTGCGTTCGTGGAGCACATCAGCGGCTCCTATTCGGGCATCATGGGACTCCCCATGTTCGAGACCGCGCAGCTGCTTCGAGGCGTCGGTTTCAATACTTAAGACATCCATGCAAGACATCCTGATCAACTGGTCTCCGCAGGAGACCCGTGTGGCGCTGGTCGAGCACGGCGCGGTGCAAGAGCTGCACGTCGAGCGCACGCTCGAGCGCGGGCTGGTCGGCAACATCTACCTGGGCAAGGTCTCGCGCGTGCTGCCGGGCATGCAGTCGGCCTTCATCGACATCGGCCTGGAACGCACCGCCTTCCTGCACGTGGCCGACATCGTCTCGCCGTTCACGCCGGGCTCGCGCCCGAGCGCCGCACCGCCCGAACGCGACCACCGCAACGGCGGGCCGATGGTGCCCATCGAGAAGCAGGTGTTCGAGGGCCAGTCGCTGCTGGTGCAGGTCATCAAGGACCCGATCGGCACCAAGGGTGCGCGGCTGTCCACGCAGATCAGCATCGCGGGCCGGCTGCTGGTGTTCCTGCCGCAGGACAACCACATCGGCGTGTCGCAGAAGATCCCGCCCGACCAGCGCGAGTCGCTGCGCAACCGCATGCTGGCGCTCATCGAGGCGGCCGCGGCCGCCGAGAGCGGCGGCGTGGTACCGGTGAACACGGGCGGCTTCATCCTGCGCACCAACGGCGAAGACGCGGCCGATGCCGAACTGGCCGAAGACATCGCCTACCTGCGCAAGACCTGGACCCGCATCCGCGAGGCCTCGAGCCGGATGCCGGCCATGTCGCTGCTGCACCAGGACCTGAGCCTGCTGCAGCGCGTGCTGCGCGACATGACGAGCGAAGACACGCAGACCATCCGCATCGACTCGCGCGAGCAGTTCGAGGTGCTGCTGAAGTTCGGCCTCGAATTCATGCCGCAGGCGGCCGGCAAGCTGCAGCACTACAAGGGCGAGCGGCCGATCTTCGACCTGTACTCGGTGGACGAGGAAATCGCGAAGGCGCTGGGCCGGCGCGTCGACCTGAAGTCGGGCGGCTACCTCGTGGTCGACCAGACCGAGGCGCTGACCACCGTCGACGTGAACACCGGCGGCTTCGTCGGTGCGCGCAACTTCGACGACACCATCTTCAAGACCAACCTGGAGGCCGCGCAGGCCATTGCGCGGCAGCTGCGCCTGCGCAATCTTGGCGGGATCATCATCGTCGACTTCATCGACATGGCACGCGACGACCACCGCGAGCAGGTGCTGGCGGAGTTCCGCAAGCAGCTCGCGCGCGACCGCGTGAAGACCACGGCCGGCGGTTTCTCGCAGCTGGGCCTGGTCGAGATGACGCGCAAGCGCACGCGCGAATCGCTGGCCCACATGCTGTGCGAGCCCTGCGTGGCCTGCGGCGGGCAGGGCATCGTGAAGACCGCGCGCAGCGTGGCCTACGACGTGATGCGCGAGATCCTGCGCGAGGCGCGGCAGTTCACGCCACGCGAGTTCCGCATCGTCTCGTCGCCGCAGGTCATCGAGCTGTTCCTCGATGAAGAGAGCCAGCACCTCGCGGGGCTGAGCGACTTCATCGGCAAGCCGATCTCGCTGCAGTCGGAGCCGGCGATCGGGCAGGGGCAGTACGACATCGTGCTGCTCTGACGGTGGGAGCGCGCGGCCCGTGGCAACGACGGGTCAGCGCTTCGATTCCTGGCCTTGCCGCATCCAGACGCTGGCCAGCGCGGCGGCCACCAGCATGCCGGCGATCAGCAACAGCCCGTTCTTCGTGCTGCCCGTGCTCTGCTCGATCCAGCCCATCACCGACGGGCCGATGAAGCCGCCCACGAGGCCGCAGGTGTTGACCAACGCGAGTCCGCCTGCCAGCGCCACGCCAGCCAGCCGTGAGGACGCGAACAGGAAGATCACGGACTGCACCACGAAGAACATCGAGCCCGTGAGGCAGAAACCGGCCAGCGCGACGGCCGGGCTCGCGAAGGCTGCGATCAGCAGGCCCACCGCCATCGAGACCAGCCCGACCAGCAGCAGGCGCCGGCCGCGCTGCGGCGTGACCGCGAGCCGCGGCAGCGCAATGGCGCCGACGGCGGCGGCCACCCAGGGCAGCGAGTTGAGCGCGCCGATCTCCAGCGGCGAGAGCTTGCCGTAGGTGCCGATGATGCTCGGCAGGAAGAAGATCACCGTGTAGATGCTGATCTGGTGGCAGAAGTAGACAAAGATCGCCAGCCAGATCTGCCGGTCGACCAGGCAGGCGCGGAACGACTCGCCGACCCGACCGTTGGCCACGTCCTCGGCGCGTTCGGCGGCGAGCTGGCGTTCGATGGCCTGCGCCTGCGGGCGCGTGAGCCAGCTGGCGCTGGAGGGGCCGTCAGGCAGCTTGCGCCAGACCACGAAGGCCAGCGCCACGGCGGGCAGGCCTTCGAGCACGAACATCCATTGCCAGCCGTGCCAGCCCCACAGGCCGTCCATCTGCAGCAGCGCGCCGCCGACCGGGCCGCTGAGGATGTTCGCGATGCACACGCCGAGCAGGAAGTAGCCCGTGGCGCGTGCGCGGTCCTTGCGGCCGAACCAGTAGTTCAGGTACAGCATCACGCCCGGGAACAGGCCGGCTTCCGCCGCGCCGAGCAGGATGCGCATCACGTAGAACGAGGTCTCGCCCGTGACGAAGGCCATGCCGGCCGACAGCAGGCCCCAGGTGATCATGATGCGGGCGATCCACCAGCGGGCGCCCACGCGGTGCATCACGAGGTTGCTGGGCACTTCGAGCAGCGCGTAGCTCAGGAAGAACAGCCCCGCGCCCAGCCCGTAGGCGGCCGCCGAGATGCCGATGTCCACGGCCATGTGGCTCTTGGCCAGCGCGATGTTGGTGCGGTCGATGAAGCTGATCACATAGGCCAGCACCAGCAGCGGCATGAGCTTGCGGAAGATCAGCGCATTGAGCGAGGCCTGCTCGTCGACGGCCTGGCTGGCGCGCAGGCCCGGCGGCGTGGCGGGGATGGATGGGGGTTGCATGGGATGTCTCTCTCCTGTCCTGTCGTGTTCTGGCGGAAGGTCGTCGGCGGGCGCCGGCGGGCGTGCAGATGCGGCCCGGTCATGGGCCGGGCCGAGTCGGGTCAGTGGTTCTGGCGCAGGGCTAGAAGTCGACGTTCGCCGCGCCCTTGAGGCCGAGGATCTCGCGCGCCTCGGCGGGTGTCGCGATGTCGATGTTCAGCGCCTCCAGCACGGCGCGGATGCGCAGCACCTGTTCGGCGCTCGACGCGGCGAGCCGGCCCGGGCCGATCCACAGCGAGTCTTCGAGCCCGACGCGCACGTGCGAGCCCATGGCGGCACCGATGGTGGCCAGCGGCAGCTGGTTGCGGCCGGTGCCGAGGATCGACCATTCGAAGCGGTCGCCGAACAGCCGCGCGGCGGTGCGGCGCATGTGCATCAGGTCTTCGGGGTCGGCGCCGATGCCGCCCAGGATGCCGAAGACCGTCTGCACGAAGACCGGGGCCTGCACCAGCCCGCGGTCCAGGAAGTGCCGCAGGTTGTTGAGGTGGCTCACGTCGTAGCACTCGAACTCGAAGCGCGTGCCGTTGGCGTTGCCGAGCTTGAGGATGTTCTCGATGTCGGCGAAGGTGTTCTTGAAGATCAGGTTGCGGCTGTTCTCCAGGTGCTCGCGCTCCCATTCATGCGCGAAGGACTTGAAGCGCTCCAGCATCGGAAAGAGGCCGAAGTTCATCGAGCCCATGTTGAGCGACGCGAGCTCGGGCTTGAAGGTGGTGGCCGGGCGCATGCGCTCCTCGACGCTCATGTGCGGGCTGCCGCCGGTGGTGATGTTGATCACCGCATCGGTCGCGGCCTTGATTTTCGAAAGGAAGGGGCGGAACAGGTCCGGGTCCTGCGAGGGGCGGCCGTCCTTCGGGTCGCGCGCATGCAGGTGCAGGATCGCGGCGCCGGCGCGGGCGGCTTCGATGGATGCTTGCGCAATCTCGTCGGCCGTCACGGGAAGGTGCGGCGACATGCTGGGCGTGTGGATGGCGCCCGTGGGGGCGCAGGTGATGATGGCTTTGAGGCGTTGGGCCATGAGGTGTCCGGAAAGAAGAAGAGGGAAAGAAGGGGCGTGCGAGCGGATCAGCTCAGTGCTTGCGTGTGGCCGTCCACCACGAGCTCCTGGCCCGTGACGCTGGCGGCCAGGTCGCTCGCGGCGAACAGCACCATGTTCGCGATGTCCGTGGCCGTCACCATGCGGCCCAGCGCGGCCTGCGCGGTGTAGGCGCGCGTCACTTCGTCGAGCGGCTTGCCCAGCGCCTCGGCCTTGGCGGCGATCACGGCGCGGATGCGCGGACCGTCGACCGCGCCCGGCAGGATCGCGTTGACGCGGATGCCGTCGGCCCCGAGCTCGAGTGCCAGCGTTTTCGTGAAGCCGATGACGGCCCACTTCGAGGCGGAGTAGGGCGAGCGCCCCGGCATGCCCAGGTGCCCGGCGGCCGAGGACAGGTTGATGATGGCGGGCAGGCGGCCCTTGCGCAGCCGCGGCACGGCCAGCCGCACGCAGAGGAACTGGCCGGTGACGTTGACGGCCATCGTGCGCTCCCAGTCGGCGAGCGAGACGGTCTCGACCGGGCCGGTGGGGCCGGCCACGCCGGCGTTGTTCACCAGCACGTCGAGGCCACCGAGTTCGCGGTCGACGGCCTCGAAGAGGCGGGCCACGTCGTCCTCGTTGGAAACGTCGGCGATGCAGCGGCCCACCTCGGGCAGTTCACGCGCCAGCTGGTCGAGGCTGGCAGCCTGCACGTCGCAGACGAAGACCTTGGCGCCCGCTGCGGCGAAGCTGCGCACGATGTCCAGGCCGATGCCGTTGGCACCGGCGGTGACGAGCACGCGCCGGCCGGCGAGGGAGTTGTTGTTCCACATGCTGAAGAGATCCTTGAGGTCGATTTTTGGAATGACGGGGATCGTATATCTGTGATCACAGATAATTCATAGGGAATACCCCGGCCATATACTTCGACGCATGAGCCTCACCGATCTCGTCACCCCCCTGAAGCGCCAGACGCTCAGCGCCAACGTCTACGACCAGTTGCGCGACCTCGTGATGAGCGGGCAGATGATGCCGGGCGAGCAGATTTCATTGCGCAGCGCGGCCGAGGCGCTGGGCGTGAGCGTGATGCCGGTGCGCGAGGCGATGCAGCGCCTGGTGGCCGAGCAGGCGCTCGAACTCACGCCCAGCCGCACCTTGCGCGTGCCCCGGATGACGGCGGCGCAGTTCAAGGAAATCACCACCATCCGCACCAACCTCGAAGGCTTGGCCACGGAAGTGGCGGCCTCGGCGTCGGGCGCGGTGGCGCTGCGCGACATCACGCGCTGGCACGACGAGTTCGCGGCCGAGATGAATGCGGCGAGCCCGGACGGCTCGAAGCTCGTCACCTTCAACAAGGAGTTCCACTTCGCGGTCTACGCCGCCGCCGACATGCCGGTGTTGTTGCAGATGATCGAGGCGCTGTGGCTGCGCATCGGCCCCATCCTCAACTACGACCTGCGGGCCGGCTCGCGCCGCGTGGGGGACAAGGTGGCGATGTCGCACCATGCGGCGCTGCTGGCCGCGCTGAAGCGCCGCGACGGCGCCAAGGCCCGTGCCGCGCTGCAGGGCGACATCGAAAGCGCCGCGGAATTCATCCTGTCGACGGGCGTACTGGTGTCCGATGGCACGCTGCCGCCGCAGAACGCCGCGCCGGCGGCGAAGAAGGCGCGCAGCGCGGCGGGCACCGCGCGCTGACGGTCAGAGCGTCGGGTCCTGCCCCGGCGCCGCGCTGCGCACCGCCAGCGTCTGCAGCCGCGCATAGAGTCCGTCGCGCGCCATGAGCTGTTCGTGGCTGCCTTGCTCGGCGATGCGGCCTTGCTCCATCACGATGATGCGGTCGGCGTGCTGGATGGTCGACAGGCGGTGCGCCACGATCAGCGTGGTGCGGCCTTGCATCAGGCGCTGCAGGGCGTCCTGCACCAGCCGTTCCGATTCGGTGTCCAGCGCCGATGTGGCTTCGTCGAGCAGCAGCACGGGCGCGTTCTTGTACAGCGCGCGGGCAATCGCCAGCCGCTGGCGCTGGCCGCCCGACAGCTGCGTGGCGTTGTGGCCCAGCACAGTGTCGATGCCCTGCGGCAGGGTTTCGACGTGCGTGCTCAGGTTGGCCGCCTCGAGGCAGGACTGCACGCGCGCGATGTCGATGTCGCCGCCCAGCGCCACGTTGGCGGCGAGTGTGTCGTTGAGCATCACCACGTCCTGGCTCACCATCGCGAACTGGGCGCGCAGGCTCTTGAGCTGCCACTCGCTGGTGTCGTGGCCGTCGAGCAGCACCTGGCCGCCGCTGGGCTGCACGAAACGCGGCAGCAGGTTGACCAGCGTGGTCTTGCCCGAGCCCGAGGGGCCGACGAAGGCCACCACCTGGCCTGGCTCGATGACGAGGTTCACGCCGTCGAGCGCGCGTTGTTCGTCGTCGCCGCGGTAGCTGACCTGCACGTTGCGCAGCTCGATGTGGCCTTGGGCGTGCGCGATGCTGAAGGCGCCCTGCGATTCGGGCGCGACCTCGTCGATGAGGATCAAGCCGCGCTCCAGCGCTGCGAGGCCGCGCGTGATCGGCCCGGCCACTTCTGCGAGGCGGCGGATCGGCGCGATCAGCATCAGCATGGCCGTGATGTAGGCGACGAAGCCGCCCACCGTGAAGCCCTGCTTGCCGCTTTGCCACAGCGCGATCATCACCACCACCGACAGCGCCAGCGAAGCCATCATCTGCGTCAGCGGCGTGGTGGCGGCCTGGGCGATGGTCGATTTCACGGCCAGGCGGTTCAGGCGCTGGCTCAGTTGTTCGAAGCGGCGCTCCTGCGCCTGCTCGGCGCCGTGCAGGCGTACCACGCGGTGGGCCAGCACGTTTTCCTCGACCACGTAGGCCAGCTCGTCGGTGGCTTGCTGGCCTTGCTGCGTGAGCTTGTACAGGCGCTTGGAGAACACCTTCATGATCCAGGAGATGCTGGGCACCAGGAAGGCGACGATGAGCGTGAGCTTCCAGTTCAGGTAGACCAGGTAGCCCAGCAGCGCGATGAGCGTGAAGCCGTCGCGCGACAGCCCGAGCAGCGCCTGCACCAGCAGCATGGCGCCGGTCTGCACCTCGTACACCACCGTGTTCGACAGCGCGCTGGCCGACTGCCGCGCGAACAGCGCCAGCTCGGCGCCGAGCAGTCGCTCGAACAGCACGCGGCGCAGCTTCTGCATGCCTTCGTTGGCGATGCGCGAGAGCGCGTACTGCGAAATGAATTGCGCGATGCCGCGCACAGCGAACAGCAGCAGCACGGCGGCCGGAATGAACCACAGCGGCATTTCGCCGCGCGTGAAGCCCCGGTCGAGCAGCGGCTTGAGCAGGGCGGCCATGAGCGGCTCGGTGAGCGCGGCCAGCAGGGCGCCGATCAGCCCCACGGCCCACCATTGGCGCGAACTGCCGAACCAGGTCATGAGTCGCGCCAGCCGGCGCATGAGGGGAGGGCGGGCGCTCTCGCTGCCGGGGGATGCTTGCATATGGCGGCGGATTTTACGGGGCGGCTCCGACCGCCTTTTTGAAGGGCTGTAGGACCATTTCGCCGGATAAACGTTTTGTGACGGCGGGTTCAACCCAGTGTGTAACATGTGGCCCGTGAAACGCCGGGGAGAAACTTTTTACCCGGAAACCTCTCCGAACCGCATGAACAAGCCGTTGCCAGATCTTTCCCCAACTCCTTCTTCATCGTTGATTGCACGCCGCAGCCTCATCGCGGCCCTTGCTGCCTCTCCCATGCTTCCCGCCATGGCCCAGTTCCGGGTCGAGGTGTCGGGCGTGGGGCTGACGCAGTTGCCGATCGCGCTCGTGCCTTTCCGGGGGCAGGACGCCTCGCCCCAGAAGATTTCCGACATCGTCCAGGCCGACCTCGAACGCAGCGGCCAGTTCCGCGGCGTCGATGCCTCGGGCCAGGCGCTGGACGAGTCCTCGCGCCCCGACCTCGCCCTGTGGCGCCAGCGCACCGCCGACTCGCTCGTGGTGGGCAGCGTGAGCCGGCTGGGCGACGGCCGCTACGACGTGCGCTTCCGCCTGTGGGACGTCGTGAAAGACCGCGACCTCGGCGGCCAGAGCTACACCGTGCCGCAGGGCGACCTGCGCCTTGCCGCTCACCGCATCGCCGACTACGTGTACGAGAAGCTGACCGGCGAGAAGGGCATCTTCTCGACCCGCATCGCCTACGTCACCAAGGGTGGCAGCCGCTACTCGCTGTGGGTGGCCGACGCCGACGGCGAGAACGCGCAGGCTGCGCTTGCCAGCCCCGAGCCGATCATCTCGCCCTGCTGGTCGTCCAACGGCCAGCAGCTGGCGTATGTGTCCTTCGAGTCGCGCAAGCCCGTGGTCTACGTGCACAACGTGGCCAGTGGCCAGCGCCGGCTGCTCGCCAACTTCAAGGGCTCCAACAGCGCCCCGGCCTGGGCACCCGACGGCGGCTCGCTGGCCGTCACGCTCAGCCGCGACGGCGGCTCGCAGCTGTACACCATCCCGGCCAGCGGCGGCGAACCGCGCCGCCTGACCCAGAGCTCGAGCATCGACACCGAGCCCGTGTACTCGGCCGACGGCAGCACGATCTACTTCGTGAGCGACCGCGGCGGCGCGCCCCAGATCTACAAGATGAGCTCCAGCGGTGGCAACCCGACGCGGGTCACCTTCAGCGGCACCTACAACATTTCTCCATCTGTCAGCGGCGATGGCCGGTGGTTGGCCTACATCTCGCGGGTCGGCGGTGCGTTCAAACTCCACGTGATGGAGTTGGCCAGCGGCAATGTCGCCGCGATCACCGACACCACGGCCGACGAGAGCCCGAGCTTCGCACCCAACAGCAAGCTGATCGTCTATGCCACGCACCTGCAGGGCCGCGAGGCGCTCATGACGACCACGCTGGACGGAAAGATCAAGGCCCGCCTCGCGGGCCAGGCGGGAGACATCCGTGAACCGGACTGGGGTCCGTTTCAGAAGCAATAAGCATTGACCAGATAAATTTACTTGAGGAGTTCGCAAATGTTGAAACGTACGATCTATTCGCTCGCCATCGTGGCGCTCATCGCCGGTTGCTCGTCGGGCACCAAGCTCAACGAAACGCCGGTCACCGACCGCAGCGGCACGGCCGGCGGCCAGCAAGGCGGCGCAACCGCCGTGGCCCCGGTGACCATCGACCCGAACGCCAACACGGCGCAAGGTCCGGTCGGCGTGGCACGCATCGTGTACTTCGACTACGACAGCTACACGGTCAAGCCCGAGTTCCAGTCGGTGATCGACGGCCATGCGCGCTTCCTCAAGGGCGCCACGCAACGTCGCATCTCGATCGAAGGCCACACCGACGAGCGCGGCGGCCGCGAGTACAACCTGGCCCTCGGCCAGAAGCGTTCCGAAGCCGTGCGCCGTGCGCTCACGCTGCTGGGCGTGAACGACAGCCAGATCGAAGCCGTGAGCTTCGGCAAGGAAAAGCCCGCAGCCCAAGGCTCGGGCGAAGAAGTTTGGGCGCAGAACCGCCGCGCTGAAATCCGCTACACCCGGTGATGCAACCACGTGCCCTGTGGCGAGGCGCGGCCCTCGCCGCCGCCTTGCTCTGCGCGTCGGCCGGCTCGCAGGCTGCGCTGTTCGAGGACGACGAGGCGCGCCGCGCCATCCTCGACCTGCGCCAGCGCGTCGAAGCCATGCGCCAGCAGACCGACCAGCGCCTGGCCGACGAGAACGGCCAGCTGCGTCGCAGCCTGCTCGACCTGCAAAGCCAGATCGAGCAGATGCGCGGCGAACTGGCACGCATGACCGGCCAGAACGAGCAGCTCACGCGCACGCTGAGCGAAATGCAGTCGCGCCAGACCACGATCGACGACAAGCTCAAGCAGAACGAGCCTTCCAAGGTCTCGATCGACGGCCGCGAGTTCAACGCCGATCCGAAGGAAAAGGCCGACTTCGAAGCAGCCCTGGGCGTCTTCCGCTCGGGCCAGTTCGCACAGGCCCAGACCGCCTTCGCCGAGTTCGTGAAGCGCTATCCGCAAAGCGGCTACAACGCGTCCGCGCTGTTCTGGCTCGGCAATGCGCAGTACGCCACGCGCAACTACAACGAAGCCATCGCCAATTTCCGCTCGATGCTCTCGCTCGCGCCCGACCACGCCAAGGCGCCCGAAGCCGTGCTGTCGATCGCGAACTGCCAGATCGAACTGAAGGACACGCGCGCCGCACGCCGCACGCTGGAAGACCTGACCAAGGCCTACCCGCAGTCGGAAGCCGCACAGGCGGGCCGCGAGCGTCTGTCGCGCCTGCGTTGATGCAATGACCGTTTCAGCGGAGCTTTCCGCTTGAGCGCTTCAACCGAAGCCTCCTCGCTCCCCATGGCCGCCGCGGATGTCCTCACCGACACCGCGGCGCCTGACTTTGCGCGCCGCTTCGGCGGCCTCGAGCGCCTGTACGGCGTGGCCGGTGCCGCGCGCATCCGCCACGCGCATGTGCTGGTCGTCGGCATCGGCGGCGTGGGTTCGTGGGCGGTGGAGGCGCTGGCGCGTAGCGGGGTGGGGCGCCTGACGCTCATCGACCTCGACCACGTGTCGGAGTCGAACATCAATCGCCAGATCCACGCGCTCGACTCGACCGTCGGGCAGGCCAAGGTCGAGGCCATGCGCGAGCGCATCGCGCAGATCAACCCCGACTGCCAGGTGCTCGCCATCGACGAGTTCGTCGAGCCCGACAACTGGGCTTCGCTGCTCGAGACCGCACAGGCCGCCCACGGGCCGGTGCACGCGGTCATCGATGCCTGCGACCAGGTGAAGGCCAAGCTCGCCATGGCCGCCTGGGCACGCACCGTGTCGCGCAGCACCGCGTTCATCACGGTCGGTGCGGCGGGCGGCAAGCGGCAGGCGCACAAGGTCGACATCGACGACCTGTCGCTCGTCACCCACGACCCGTTGCTGGCCCAGCTTCGCCAGCGGCTGCGCAAGCTGCACGGCGCGCCGCGCGAAGGCCGAAAGATCGGCCTGGCCTGCGTGTTCAGCCGCGAGAGCGTGGCACCGCCCGACGCGTCCTGCCAGATCGATGCGGGCGACGGTTCGCTCAACTGCCACGGCTACGGATCGGTGGTCAGCGTGACCGCCACCTTCGGTCAATGTGCTGCAGGGTGGGTGCTCGACGAAATTGCGAGAAACACCACGCTATAATCCAAGGCTTTGCTGGATTCAACGTCGGCAAGAAGCAAGAAAAATGGTTCCGGGACGTTAGCTCAGTTGGTAGAGCAGCGGACTTTTAATCCGTTGGTCACTGGTTCGAATCCAGTACGTCCTACCACCGAGCCATGCGAAATACGAAAAGCCAGCTGTCACCCGACAGCTGGCTTTTTTCTTGGGTCCGACGCCAGGACCGCGTCAGGACGCCGGCTGTTGCCTGAGGCGCTTGAGCAGCTCGCGGCCCACCCCAAGCGCAGACGCCGGGTTCTGCCCGGTGATGAGCTCGCGGTCCATCACCACGTTCGGCGTGAACGGCGCCTGGTTGCTGCTGTAGGCGCCGCCGGCCTGCTGCAGCGCGGTCTGCGGATAGAACTTCATCGTGCCGCCCTGCAGCGCCGCCTTGGCAAGCTCCTCTTCCTGGTTGCTGATCACGGTCATGCGGTAGCCGGCGTAGATCCAGTCGGGGCGTTGCTCGACCGTGCCGCCCGCCGCGAGCCGGTTCGTGAAGCCCTGTGCGTCGGGCAAGGTCGAGAGCAGTGCGATCGGGCCGTGGCACACGAGGGCCGTGGTCTTGTGGCGTGCATGAAAGTCCGCGAGCAGCCGGCCCAGCGCGGGGCTGGCCAACAGGTCCTGCATGGGCGCATGGCCGCCCGGCACGTAGACGGCATCGAAGCGGGCGTAGCCGATCTGCGCCACGCGCGACAGGCTGATCACCGGCGAGTCCGTGCGCGAGGTGAGCTTCAATTTGTCGAGCAGCGCCTTGTGCTGCTTGAGGGCGGCTTCGTCGCCATCGAAATACATCTTGTCGACCGACGATGCGTCCACGGTGGGCGCGTTGCCCAGGGGCGTGGCGAAGGTCAGCTGGTGACCGGCGTCGAGCAGCAGCTTCACCGGCTGCATCAGCTCGTTCAGATAGAAGCCGGTGGCGAAGACCTTGCCGTCCTTCAGGTCGAGGCGGTCGGCATCCGAGAGCACGACCAGCACGTTGGCAGCCTGCGCGCCGAGAGCGGCCAGGCCGAGGGTCGCGATGGCGGCGAGTTTAGGGAGAGCGTTCATGGACGTTCTTTCCCTTCAGTTCTGGCGCAGCAGCAGTTCGCGCATCGCCGCGCCGACGCCGGCTGCCGACTGCGGGTTCTGCCCCGTGACGAGCCGCCCGTCGACCACGACCTGTGCCGTCCAGTCGGGCGCCGGATGGTGGTGCGCGCCGCGTTGCACGAGCGTGGTGGCGAGCAGGAAGGGCACGGTCTGCGCGAGGCCGACGGCGCGTTCTTCGTCGTCGGTGAAGGCGCTGAGGTTCTTGCCCGCGACCAGGTAGGCGCCGTTGCCGAGCGTCACGTTGACCAGCGCTGCGGGGCCGTGGCACACCGCGCCCACCACGCCGCCCGCTTCGTAGACCTCGCGGGTCACGCGCGCCGCGTCGGGGCTGGCCGGAAAGTCCCACATCGCGCCGTGCCCGCCGGCAAAGAAGATCGCGCTGTACTTCGACGCATCGACATCGCCCAGGCGCTGCGTGTGGCGCAGGGCCTCGCGAAAGGCGCTGTCGTTCCAGTAGCGCGCATTGACCGCATCGCCGAGGTCCAGGCCATCGACCGGCGGCTCACCGCCCTGGATGGACGCGAGTTCGAACGCAATGCCGGCCGCCTCGAGCTCGGCCAGCGGGTGGGTCAGTTCGCCGAGGTAGAAGCCCGTCGGCTCGCCGCCGGTGGCGCCCTTGGTGCCATGGCTGGTGAGCACCATGAGCACGGGGCGGATCGACGGGGCGGTGGTGGTGGAAGTCATCTGTAGCTCCTGGAGAAAAGGGAAGAGGCCGGGCCATGCGGCCCTTGAGATCGAATGTATTGATTGCCCCGTCGGCGATAAACTGGCCAGTCAGGAAAACATTTGTTCTTCAGGAGACAAGATGAGCCGCCGATTCGATCACCTCGGGGATGTGGAAACCTTCGTCACCGTGGTCGAGAAGGGCTCCATGACGGCCGGCGCCGTGGCGCTGGCGACGACGCCCTCGGTGCTCAGCCGCGCGATCACGCGCCTGGAGGCGCGGCTGGGCGTGCAGCTGCTGCGCCGCACGACGCGGCGCCTGAGCCTCACCGAGCAGGGGCGGCTGTACCTGGAGCAGTCGCGTGCGGCCTTCGCGCTCATCGACGATGCCGAGCGCGCGATGCAGGGGCAGGGCGACGAGCTGACGGGCAGCGTGCGCCTGAGCGTGCCCACCACCTACGCCCATCACCGGCTGCCGGCGCTGTTGCAGCCTTTCTGCACCCTCCACCCGCAGGTGCGCGTCGAGCTGAACATCACCAACCGCAACGTCGACCTCGTGGCCGAGGGCTACGACCTCGCGATCCGCATGGGTCCGCTGCCCGACAGCGGCCTGGTCGGGCGCAAGCTCGAGGACGCGCCGATGTGCCTGCTGGCCGCGCCGGACTACATCGCGCGCGCAGGCATGCCGGCGCGCATCGGCGACCTCGCGCAGCACGCTTGCCTGCCTTTCGTGATGCCCAGCACCGGCCGCGTGGCGCCGTGGATTCTTCAGGAGGACGGGCGCGACGTGGACTGGACGCCGCACGGCAGCCTCCAGGTGTCGGACGATGTGCTGGGCGTGGTTGCGCTCGCGCTGAGCGGGCTCGGGATCTGCCAGACCTACGACTTCATCGCGCGCCCGCTGTTCGCGCAGGGCCGCGCGGTGGAGGTGCTGGCGCCGGCGTGCGGGCGTTCGCGGCCGGTGTCGGTGATCTATGCGCCGCACCGGCGGCTGTCGTCCGCCTCGCGCGCCCTGATCGATGCGTTGGCCGGCGCGCCGGCCTGACGCGGTGCGCGGGGCTCAGCGGTCGAACGCGGCCTGCAGCTCGGCCTTGCTCGTGACGCCGCGGTGCAGCTGGAGCATCAGCAGCAGGCGTGCCTTCTGCGGGCTCAGGTCGCCCGCCATCACGGCGCCGGCCTCGTCGCTGGTCTTGCCGCCACCCACGAAGCCGTAGACCGGGCGCGTGCGGCCGTTGTGCACGCGCGTGGAGACGACCACCGGCACGCCCTTGGACAGCGCGTACTTGAGCGCCTCGAACATCGAGACGTTCATGTTGCCCATGCCCACCGCCTGCACCACGATGCCCTTGGCACCCTGGTCGACGGCGTAGCGCATCAGCGAGCCGTCGGCGCCGCCGAACATGGCGACGATTTCCACGCGCGGCATCTCGGCGCTGCCGATGTCGATGTGCTGGCGGCGCAGCGGCGCGCGCGTGAAGACGACCTTGTCGTCCCACACCTCGCCCAGGAAGCCGAAGTCACCCGAATTGAAGGTCTCGACGTTGGCGGTGTGCGTCTTGGTGACGTTGCGTGCCGCGTTGATCTGGTTGTTCATCGCCAGCATCACGCCCTTGCCGCGCGCGTCGGGCGTGGTGGCGATGCGGATGGCGTTGAGCAGGTTGCGCGGGCCGTCGAAGTCGGGCGACGAGGCATTGCGCTGCGCGCCGATGAGGATCACCGGCTTGTCGGACTTGACGGTCAGGTCCAGCCAGTAGGCCGTTTCTTCCATGGTGTCGGTGCCGTGCGCAATGACCACGCCGGCCACCTCGGGGCGCGCGAGCGCGTCGTCGACCGCCTTGGTCAGGCGCGTCCACCATTTCGCCTCGATGTAGTTGGACGACATGGCCGAGAAGTTGTTGACCTCGATGGTGGCGTACTTGCCGGCATCGGGCACCGTCTGCATCAGGTCGTCGCCCGAGATCGCGGGCACCACGCCCTTGGTGACGGGGTCGATCTTCATCGCGATGGTGCCGCCCGTGGCGATGAACTGCACGACGGGTCGCGCCTGCGTTTGCGCCTGCGCCGACGTGGCCACGGCCGCCAGGCCGATCGTCGCGAGTGCCAGTGTCCTCTTCAGTGTCTTCATGGGTTTCCTTGGCGGTGTGAGGGTGCGCGCCGATGCTACGCGACGGCTGCGCCACACCGTGGACGCCAAGGAAGATGTGCCCCATCAGGCACGCAGGCAGGGCTACGCCGGGGCGTGCCAGTCTTGCGTGGTCTGCGGCGAGAGGTTCACGGCGCCTTCGTGGCAGGGCTGAACCTCCAGGGGGTCGCACGGGCTGCTGATCTGGCGCCCGTCGAACTTGATGCGGATGTGCGAATTGCTCGCGCCGGCGACGGTGCCGAGCCGGCCGCCGCAGATGACGCGGGCTCCTCTTTCGAAGCTGACGCCGTAGCGTTCGCGGATGTCCCTGAGGCTCATGTGATTCCCTTTGTTCCCTGTGCTGACAGTGAACGAATCGTCTCTTGGGCCCGCGTGGTACTGCGTAGGTCGCATTCCGTTACACCGTGTAGGAAAAAAGAGGGGTTGACGGAAGGCGGACGCCTTGGGGGCGCTAGCGCGCAGAAATGAAAAAGCCCTCGCGAGGA
The DNA here is from genome assembly GCF_058797695.1 of Variovorax sp. GW823-FHT02B07. Taxonomy (NCBI): domain Bacteria; kingdom Pseudomonadati; phylum Pseudomonadota; class Betaproteobacteria; order Burkholderiales; family Comamonadaceae; genus Variovorax; species Variovorax sp. GW823-FHT02B07. The sequence continues at coordinate 2,343,555 of NZ_JBXAJX010000001.1, read as the reverse complement.
GGGCTTTTGTCGGAATGTGGTCGTGAACTCTTACGCGGTCCACGCTACGGCAAAGATTCGTTTGCGGAAGTCATTGTTGTTTTTCTCGTCGCTATGACTTCGACGCGCTGGTATGAGATTCAGCTTGCCTGGCCAGGCAAATGCCCGATCATTTCGGGCAACCGCGAATTATATACCAGAAAGAATCGACCCCATCAAAAGCCTCTGCCCGGCGCGCAGTGGTGCAGGCAAAAAAACAGCCCGCACGAGGGCGGGCTGGAAGGTGACTTGCTGGAGGAGGGAGGATCAGAGGTGCAAGCCACCGGGAGAAACCTCACTGTGCCCAGCGAATCTGTACGCAACCTGACCTCGCGAAAAGAGGCCCTTTGGGCCTTCAGTCTTCGTCTTCCCACTTGCCGATCACGGTGCCCAGCACGGTGAAGGGCACACGCACGGCCTCGTGCGCGGGGTTCAGCGGCAGCAGCCAGCGGCGGCCCGCGTCTTCCTTGTAGACCTTGAGGGTGACTTCGCCGCGAATGTCGTCGTCGAGCTTGGCGACCACGCGCTCGCCGTCGTCGGGCGTGGTGTGCTGCGGGTCGACGAAGACGATCGATCCGGCCGGGTAGCTCTTCAGGTGCCCGTGCGGCGAGGTCATGCTGTCGCCGCGCACGCGCAGCGCGTAGGTGCCGGCGCTGTGGTGCGCGATGCAGGGAATCCAGCGTTCGGCCAGCGTGGGCCGGGGCGGCGATTCGGCGCCGCGCCATTCGCCGGCCTGCTCCCACGAGATCAGCGGCACGGTGCCGGGCGTCTGCGGCGCGAAGGCCGGGCCGATGGGCGCGATGCGGGTGACGCGGTAGGGGCCGGGCGGCTCGTGGGCGTTGTCGCGTGCCAGGCGGATCTGCACCTCGTCCCACGGGGCGGGGCCGTCGCCGGTGTCGAGCCAGTTGGGGTCGGCGCGGTAGGCGCGTGCCAGGGCGAGCACGCTCATCGACCGGCTGGTGTCGCCACGCTCGATCTTCGAGATGCTCGACTGCTTGACGCCCGAAGCGGCCTCGGCCTGCTTCTGCGTCATCTTGGCGAATTTGCGTGCGGCCAGGGCACGTGAAGCAATAGTCTCCATGGGGTGGAGATTCAAGCGCAGATGAATATTCGTATTGGACTCTAAAATAGGAAAAAAAGGGAGGATCGATATGAAGCCACGCGAATTGGTGCAGGCGCTGCGGGCGCTCGGATTGACGCAAAAGCAGATCCAGGAACGCACGGGCATTCCGCAGCCCACGGTCAGCAAGATCGGGCTGGGGCGGGTGAGCGACGTGATGTCGCGCCACTACGTCGCGCTGCTGGCCGCCTACGAGCAGCGCATGAAGGAAGAGGCGCTGCGGCCGGCCCCGCACTACGGGCCGCCGCCAGCCGGCGACTGAGCCGGCAACTGGGCCGGCGACTGACCCGGAGATGGCCGGATCAGGCCGGCTTGAGCCGTTCGGCGGGCTCGGGCGGCGTCAGGGCCAGCGTGGTGCTCACGCGCACGCAGTCCTTGATGTGCTGTTCGCCCAGCGCGCGCAGCGCGGCATAGCCGAGCGCGGCCGACACCACCTGCCCGGCGATGGGCACGTACTTGGTGGCCTGCTTGGCGGTGAGGCGGATGCCGGCGTGGCGGGCCAGCTTCATGAGCAGCTCGCGCGTGACGAGCCGTCCCACGAGCAGGGCGCCGAGCGTGGTCGCGGCCTTCTGGATGCGCTCGCGCTGGTGCGGCGCGAGCTTTTCGACCTGGGTGACCGAGAGGCCGAACTCGGCGCTGATCTGCGGCACGAGGCGCGAGAGCAGCGCCGCGTCGGCCATCCAGTCGACCCCGGGCAGCGGCACGGCGCTGGCGGCGGCGGCCATGAGGGCCTTGCGGCCGATCAGGCGTCGGCTGCGGTGGATGGCCGCGATGAGTTTTTCATCGCCCCGGGCGAGTTCGATCGAAGAAGGCATGCAGCGTGGCTCCTTGGCGGGTTCCCTGAGCGTGCCATGCTACCCGGCCCGCGCAGGCTGGCCGGTTGCCAGCCGCGCGGGGGCAGGGGGCTTAGGCCGCCAGCGCTTCGAGCTGGTCGGACAGCGCCAGCCAGCGCTCTTCGAGCTGCGCGATCTCGTCGTTGAGCGCCTTCAGCCGCTTGCCGGCGTCGGCGATCTCGGCGGGCGGCAGCGGTTCGGCCAGTCGGGCTTCGAGCGTGCTGCGCTCGGTGCTTGCCGCGGCCATGCGCTCGTCGATCTTGGCGATCTCCTTCTTCAGCGGCTTGGCCTGCTCGCTGCGCTGTTGGCGCTCCTGGGCGTCCTGCTTGCGCTGCTCGGGGGTGTTGCTGCTCTTCACTGGCGCTGCCGCTGCGGCGGCCGCAGCTGCCGCCGCCACGGCGTCCGCCTCGCGCACGGCCACCTTGGCCTCTTCGCGCAGGCGCTTGGATTCGTCGAGCAGGTAGCGCTGGTAGTCGTCCAGGTCGCCGTCGAAGTCGGTGACGACGCCGCGGCCCACGAGCCAGAACTCGTCGCACACCGAGCGCAGCAGCGCACGGTCGTGGCTCACCAGCATCAGCGTGCCTTCGAACTCGTTGAGCGCCACGGCCAGGGCCTCGCGGGTGGCCAGGTCCAGGTGGTTGGTGGGCTCGTCCAGCAGCAGCAGGTTGGGGCGCTGCCAGACCATCATCGCGAGCACGAGGCGGGCCTTTTCGCCGCCGCTCATGGTGCCCACGGGCTGCTTGACCATGTCGCCGCTGAAGTTGAAGCTGCCCAGGTAGCCGCGCAGGGCCTGCTCGCCGGTGGCTTCCTTGGCATTGCTGCCGAGTTCGCGCGCCATGCGCACCATGTGCTCGAGCGGGTTGTCCTGCGGGCGCAGCACGTCGAGTTCCTGCTGCGCGAAGTAGCCGATGTTCAGGCCCTTGCCTTCGGTGACCTGGCCGGCCAGTGCGCCCATTTCGCGCGCAATGGTCTTCACCAGCGTCGACTTGCCCTGGCCGTTGGCGCCCAGGATGCCGATGCGCTGGCCCGCCAGCACCGAGCGGCTGACGCCGCGCAGGATGGTCTTGGGCGCTTCGCCTTCGATCTCGTAGCCGAAGCTCGCGTTGTCGATCGAGAGCATCGGGTTCGGGATGTTGCCCGGCTCCTTGAACTCGAAAGTGAAGTCGGCCTCGGCCAGGAGCGGCGCCACCTTTTCCATGCGCTCCAGCGCCTTGACGCGGCTTTGCGCCTGCTTGGCCTTGCTGGCCTTGGCCTTGAAGCGGTCGATGAACTTCTGCAGGTGGGCGATTTTGTCCTGCTGCTTGCTGAAGGCCACCTGCTGCTGCTCCATCTGCAGCGCGCGCATGTCCTCGAACTTGCTGTAGTTGCCGCCGTAGCGCGTGAGCTGGGCGTTGGCGATGTGCAGGGTGACGTCGGTCACGGCGTCGAGAAACTCGCGGTCGTGGCTGATGACGATCATGGTGCCGGCGTACTTCTGCAGCCAGGCTTCGAGCCAGACGAGCGCGTCCAGGTCCAGGTGGTTGGTCGGTTCGTCGAGCAGCAGCAGGTCGCTCGGGCACATCAGCGCGCGGGCCAGCTGCAGGCGCATGCGCCAGCCGCCCGAGAAGCTGTTGACGGGCTCGTCGAGCTCGTGCGACTTGAAGCCCAGCCCCAGCACCAGCGCCTGCGCGCGCGGCACGGCGTCGTGCTCGCCGGCATCGGCCAGGTCGGTGTAGGCGTGGGCCAGCTCCATGCCGATGTCGGCGTCGTCGGGGTTCTCGGCGTAGGCGGCCTCGATGGCGGCCAGCGTGGCGCGCAGCTCGGTCAGGCGGGTGTCGCCGCCGACCACGAAGTCGGTGGCCGACTCCTCGGTCTCGGGCATGTCCTGTGCCACCTGGGCCATGCGCCACTGCTTGGGAATGTAGAAGTCGCCGCCGTCTTCGTGCAGCGTGCCGTTGAACAGCGCGAACAGCGACGACTTGCCGGCGCCGTTGCGTCCCACCAGGCCGACCTTTTCGCCGGGGTTGAGATTGACGGTGGCGCCGTCCAGCAGTTTCTTGGCGCTGCGGCGAAGAATGACGTTTTTGAGAGTAATCATGAAATAGGAACCGTAGGGGGGATTATCCCGTCCGACCTTCAGCGAGCCGGCGTGAAGGGGCAAAGGCGGACATCGCCCGATGAAAGGGGGCGCAGCCCGGAGGCTGCGTGCAAGGCGGTGAAGCGGGGGCGGCGGGCGTCGCTAACGCACGCCGGCGCCGGCCAGCAGCGCCGTCCGGGTGACCAGCAGCACCTGGTCTTCGCCGGCCGAGGTTTCGAGCCAGACCACCTCGAGCTGCGGAAACGCCGCCTCGAAGTAGTCGCGCTCGTTGCCGATTTCCAGGACCAGCACGGCCTGCTCGCTCATGCGGGCGGGCGCGTCGGCGAACAGTTGCCGCACGAAGTCCATGCCGTCGGTGCCACCGGCCAGCGCCAGTTCGGGCTCGGCGCGGTATTCGGCGGGCAGCGCGGCCATGCTGGCACTGTTCACGTAGGGCGGGTTGCACAGCACGAGGTCGTACATGCCGGGCACGTTCTTCAGGCCGTCCGATTCGATCAGCGTGACGCGGGTGTCGAGCGCGTGGCGCGTGACGTTGATGGCGGCCACTTCGAGCGCTTGCATCGACAGGTCGGCCGCATCCACCGTCACATCCGGGTAGGTGAGCGCCGCGAGCACCGCGAGGCTGCCGTTGCCTGTGCACAGGTCGAGCACGCGCTGCGTGTGTTCGCCCAGCCAGTAGTCGATGCTGCCGTCGGCGATGAGCTCGGCAATGAAGCTGCGCGGCACGATGGCGCGCTCGTCCACGTAGAAGGGCACGCCTTGCAGCCACGCTTCTTTCGTGAGGTAAGCGGCGGGCTTGCGCGTGGCAATGCGCTCGTCGATGAGGGCCACGACCTTGGCTGCATCGGCCGGCGACACGGGGGTGTCGGCCACGGCATCGATGTCGTCCAGCGGCTGCTTCAGGCGCCACAGCACGAGCCAGGCGGCTTCGTCGAAGGCGTTGGCGGTGCCGTGGCCGAAGGCCACGCCGGCGTCTTCGAGCCGCTTCGCGCCGGCTTCGATCAGTTCGATGACCGTGCTCATCGGTCGCCCTGGGCGAGCGCCGCGTCGAGCCCGCGCAGCGTGCGCAGGTAGATGTTCTTCAGCGTCTCGATCTCGGCGACTTCGATGTGCTCGTCGATCTTGTGGATGCTGGCATTCACCGGGCCGCATTCGACCACCTGCTTGCAGATCTTGGCGATGAAGCGCGCGTCGCTGGTGCCGCCGCTGGTCGACAGCTCGGTGTCCAGGCCGGTTTCTTCGCGGATCGCGGCCTGCACGGCCGTGACGAGCTCGCCCGGCGTGGTCAGGAAGGGCAGGCCGCCGACGGTCCAGGTCAGCGTGCAGTCGACGCCGTGTGCGTCGAGCACGGCGTGCACGCGCTGCTGCAGCGATTCGGGCGTCGATTCGGTCGAGAAGCGGAAATTGAAGTCGATCACCGCGCTGCCCGGAATGACATTGCTCGCGCCGGTGCCCGAATGGAAATTGCTGATCTGCCAGCTGGTGGGCTGGAAGTAGGGGTTGCTCTGCGCGTCCCAGCCGCCGACGGCATTGATCGCCACCAGCTCGGCCAGCGCAGGCGCCACCGCGTGCACCGGGTTCTTCGCCAGGTGCGGGTAGGCGATGTGGCCCTGCACGCCGTTCACCGTGAGCTTGCCGCTCATGGTGCCGCGGCGGCCGTTCTTGATCATGTCGCCGCAACGCGCGACCGAGGTGGGCTCGCCGACGATGCAGTAGTCGATGGTTTCACCGCGTGCGGCCAGCGCATTGCAGACGATCACGGTGCCGTCGACGCCGGGGCCTTCCTCGTCGCTGGTCAGCAGCAGGGCCAGCGTGAGTGCCGGGTCGGGCTCGCCCTGCAGGAATTCTTCGATGGAGGTCACGAAGGCCGCGACCGAGGTCTTCATGTCGCAGGCGCCGCGGCCGTAGAGCTTGCCGTCGCGGTGCGTGGGCGTGAACGGGTGGCTGCTCCACTGGTCGAGCGGGCCGGTGGGCACCACGTCGGTGTGGCCGGCGAAGACCAGCGTCTTCGTGGCCTTGCCGTTGGTGGGGCGGCGCACGGCCCAGAGGTTGGTGACCCGGAAATCGGCCGGGCCGCTCTCGATGGTTTCCAGCGTGAAGCCCAGCGCAGCGAGGCGTTCGCCCAGGATCTGTTGGCAACCCGCGTCGTCGGGGGTGACGGAAGGGCGCGAGATCAGTTGTTCGGCGAGCTGGAGCGTACGGGACATCGAGGGAGCGGGGATTAAGGGGCGGTCAGAACTTCACGTCGAGCGTGATGTCGGTGAAAGTCGGTTCGTCGAGCTGGTCGGTCAGGTCGCGATCCTCGGCCTGCTTCTTGGGCGCGTCGCGGTTCTGCAGGCGCCACATCAGGTTGGTGGGCGAGTCGGCGTTGGCCAGGCCTTCTTCGCGGGTCACACGCTCCTCGGTGATGAGGCGGGCGATGTCTTCCTCGAAGGTCTGCGAGCCTTCGGCCATCGACTGCTCCATGGCTTCCTTGACGCCGGAGAAGTCGCCCTTTTCGATCAGGTCGGCCACCAGTGCGGTGTTCAGCATCACTTCGAGCGCGGGCACGCGCCCGCCGGCCGGCGTGCGCAGCAGGCGCTGCGACACCACGGCGCGCAGCGCCGAGCCCAGGTCGCCCAGCAGGGTGGGGCGCACCTCGACCGGGAAGAAGCTCAGGATGCGGTTCAGCGCGCGGTAGCTGTTGTTGGCGTGCAGCGTGGCCACGCACAGGTGGCCCGACTGCGCGTAGGCAATGGCGGCCGTCATGGTGTCGCGGTCGCGGATTTCGCCGATCTGGATCACGTCGGGCGCCTGGCGCAGTGCGTTCTTCAGGGCCACCTGCAGCGAGGTGGTGTCGCTGCCCACGTCGCGCTGGTTCACCAGCGATTTCTTGTTGGTGTAGGTGAACTCGATCGGCTCTTCGACCGTGAGGATGTGGCCGCTGGCGTGCTCGTTGCGGTAGTCGAGCATCGAGGCCAGCGTGGTCGTCTTGCCCGCGCCGGTGGCGCCCACCATCAGGATCAGCCCGCGCTTTTCCATGATGAGCGACTTCAGGATGTCGGGCAGGTTCAGGTCGTCGAAGCTGGGGATGACCGAGGCGATGTGCCGCACCACCACGGCGTAGCTGCCGCGCTGGCGCATGGCGCTGATGCGGTAGTTGCCGGCGCCTTCGAGGGCGACGGCCATGTTGAGCTCGCCCGTGTTTTCCAGTTCCTGGATGCGGGCTTCGGGCACCACTTCCGACAACAGCGCCAGCGGCGCGGTCGGCGGCAGCACCTGCGCATTGATCGGCAGGCAGTTGCCGTTGATGCGGATCATCACCGGGGAGTGGGCCGAGAGGTAGATGTCGGAGGCCTTGCGCTCTGCCATCAAACGAAGAATCCGTTCCATCATGTTCATCGGTCTCTCTCCTCGGTGCTGTTTTTTTCTCAGGGAAGAAGCGAACCGGCCGCGCGCGGTGAAGCTGGCGGCCGGTGGTGGGGGCGTTTTAGTCGCGCAGCAGGTCGTTCAGGCTGGTCTTGGAGCGCGTTTGCGCGTCGACCGTCTTCACGATGACCGCAGCGTAGGTGCTGTAGTCCTGGCCCGACTTGGTCTTCTTGGGCAGGCTGCCGCTGATGACCACGCTGCCGGCGGGCACGCGGCCGTACGAGATCTCGCCGGTGTCGCGGTTGAAGATCGGGGTGCTCTGGCCCAGGTACACGCCCATGCCCAGCACCGAGTTCTCTTCGACGATCACGCCTTCGACGACTTCGGAGCGTGCGCCGATGAAGCAGTTGTCTTCGATGATGGTCGGGTTGGCTTGCAGCGGCTCGAGCACGCCGCCCAGGCCCACGCCGCCCGACAGGTGCACGTTGGCACCGACCTGCGCGCACGAACCGACGGTGGCCCAGGTGTCGACCATGGAGCCTTCGCCCACGTAGGCGCCGATGTTCACGTACGAAGGCATCAGGATCGCGCCCTTGGCGATGAAGCTGCCGCGGCGGGCCACGGCCGGCGGCACGATGCGCACGCCCGATTCCTTCAGCTCGGCGGCCGACAGGTGCGAGAACTTGGTCGGCACCTTGTCGTAGAAGCCCAGCGAGCCGGCCTGGATCTGCTCGTTGTCCTTCAGGCGGAACGACAGCAGCACGGCCTTCTTGATCCACTGGTGCACGGTCCACTGGCCCACGCCCTGGCGGGTGGCGACGCGCAGCTTGCCGTTGTTCAGCTCGGTGATCACGTGCTCGACGGCGTCACGCACTTCGGCGGGGGCGGCGGTGATCGAGATGTTGGCGCGGTCTTCCCACGCGGCGTCGATGATTTGTTGCAGTTGCTGTGTCATGGAGAGAGTCTCGGGTGAAAAAGGGGGCAGGGACGCGGGGCGACGGGGGTCAGCGGCGGCCGTCTTTGACGAACCGGACGATGCGCTGGGCGGCCTCGACGCACTCGGCCGTTTCGGCCACCAGCGCCATGCGGATGCGACCGCGGCCCGGGTTGGCGCTGTGGTCGGTGTCGCGCGCCAGATAGCTCCCCGGCAGAACCGTGACATTGTATTGAGCGTAGAGCGCGCGGGCGAAGGCTTCGTCGTCGCCAGCCCACACTTCGGGCACGCCGGCCCAGAGGTAGAAGCTGGCGTCGGGCAGGCGCACGTCGAGCACGGGTTCGAGCAGCGGCGTGACGGCGGCGAACTTGGCGCGGTACTGGGCGCGGTTGTCGACCACGTGCGACTCGTCGCCCCAGGCCGCGATGCTGGCGGCGGCCACGGCGCCGCTCATGGCGCTGCCGTGGTAGGTGCGGTAGAGCAGAAAGCCCTTGATGAGCGCCGCGTCGCCGGCCACGAAGCCGCTGCGCAGGCCGGGCACGTTGCTGCGCTTCGAAAGCGAGGTCAGCGCGATCAGGTTCTTGAAGTCGGGGCGGCCGAGCTTCATCGAGGCTTCCAGGCCGCTCAGCGGGGGCTCGTCGCGGAAGTAGATCTCGCTGTAGCACTCGTCGGCGGCAATCACGAAGCCGTGGCGGTCGGACAGCGCGAAGAGCTTCTTCCACTCGTCCAGAGACATCACCGCGCCCGTGGGATTGCCCGGTGAGCAGACGAACACGAGCTGGGTGCGGGCCCAGACGTCGTCGGGCACGCTGTCCCAGTCGACCGCGAAGTTGCGCGCGGGCACGCTGGGCACGTAGTACGGCTCGGCGCCCGAGAGCAGCGCCGCGCCCTCGTAGATTTGATAGAACGGGTTGGGCGACATCACCACCGGCTTCGGGTGGGCGCTGGCGTCGACCACGGTCTGGGCGAGCGAGAACAGCGCCTCGCGCGAGCCGTTGACCGGCAGCACCTGGGTGGTCGGGTCGAGCGTCAGGCTGTAGCGGCGATGCAGCCAATGGGTGAAGGCGGTGCGCAGTTTCAGCTCGCCGGCGGTGGCCGGGTAGGCGGCGAGGGCGCCGAGGCCGGCGCTCAAGGCGTCCTTGATGAAGGCCGGCGTGGCGTGCTTGGGCTCGCCGATGCCCAGGCTGATGGGGGCGAATTCGGGGGCGGGCGTGACGCCCGCGAACAGCTGCTTCAGCCGCTCGAACGGGTACGGCTGCAATTTGGCAAGCAAGGGATTCATGCCCCGGATTATCGGCGACGGGCCGGGCGGCCCGCACGCCCCGCGCCCCTTGGCCCGCTCAGCAAAGCGGGCGGTTGAACTGGCCGATCATGTTGGCGAAGTTCTGGTTGTAGCGGTTGGCCGCGTCGACGATGGCCGAGCGGCCCATGCGGGCCATCGCACCGGTTTCCTTGCGCTTGAACACGCCGTCCTTGGTGTCCTTGATCACCGAGCGCGACTGGCCGATGAACTCGTTGATCTGCAGCATGCCGCCGCTGCAGCTCTTGCCGTTCTGGGTCGACTGCTCGCTGGTTTTCTTGCTCCAGCCTGCGGCCGAGTCGGCCACCAGCGCCAGCGAGGCCTCGAAGGCGGCCAGCGCCTGCGGGTCGTTGGGCGCGGCGAACAGCGCCATGGCGTCGGCGTGGTTGAGCTTGCCGTGGTAGATCAGGCCGGCGCGATAGTAGGCGGCGGTGTCCTTGGGCGCCTTCTCGAAGGCTTCCCTGGTGAGCGCCCGGTCGCGGGCGCTCAGGCCCTTGTCGAAGGCCGCTTCGGCCTGGGCGACGGTGGTGAGCGCGGCCAGGTAGTCGGCGCTCATCTGGCGGGCCTTGTCGCCGTTGTCGGCGAGGTAGCCCTTGGAATTGGCGTAGTCATTGAGCTCGCGGCTCAGGGGCGACAGCACCTTGAGCGCGGCCGAGAAGGCCTTGGCCGATTCGTCGATCTCGGGCAGCGGCGCGGCGATGGCGGCGGCGGCATCGAGCTTCTTCGCCGAACGGTCGACCAGGATGTCGTTCTGGATGCGCAGGCTGGTGAGCGGCGCCTTGGCCTGCAGCAGTGGCACCTGGCCGGTCACGTAGCTTTCGCGGGCTTCCTGGAACGAGGTGCGCAGGTTGTTCGAGACGTCGACGTAGAGGTTGTACTTCTCGACGAGTTGCTGCTGGTCGTTGCCGGCCTGGGCGGCGGGCTTGGCTTCGGCGGAAGCGGGCGGGGCGGTCTTGTCCGCCTTGTCGCCGCAGCCCGCGACGAGCGCCGACACGGCGACGAGGGTGGCGCCCAGCAGGGCTTGGTAGTTCTTCATTCTTTCATTTCCTCCGTTGAAAAAAACAGCACGGGCAGGCCGCGGTATGGCGGCTTGCCGGAAAAACATCGTGGGGAGGAGCGCCGCTGCCTGAGGACAGCGGTCGAGGGGGCGGGATGGTCAGACGGCGGTGGCCGCGCTGCGCCGGTAGAAGGCGAGCGAGCCTGCCAGTGCCAGCAGCATGCCGCCGCAGGCGCGGTCGATCCAGCGCGTGGCCGACACCGTGAGCAGCCGGATCGCGCGGGCGCCGACGAAGGCGTAGGCCAGCATCACCGCCATGTCCAGCCCCGCGAAGATCAGCGCAATGATCAGGTACTGTGGCGCCTGCGCGGCGGTCGGGTCGATGAACTGCGGCAGCAGCGCCGAGCAGAAGATGTAGCCCTTGGGGTTGGTCACCGCCACCAGGAACGACTTGAAGAAGATGCGCCGGCTTTCGACCGCCGTGACGGTGGCCGCGGCGTCCGCGCTCGGCAGCTGGAAGCCGCCCTGGGAGCGCAGCATGCGCAGTCCGAGCCAGGCCAGGTAGACCGCGCCGACCCACTTGAGCATCGAGAACCAGAACTCCGAAGCCGCGAGCAGCGCGCCCAGGCCGAGCGCGACGGCGCCGACCAGCACGAAGTCGGACAGCACCGCGCCGAGCATGCCCGGCAGCGCCCGTCGCACGCCGTGGCGCGAGCCGTTGCTCAGGGCCAGCAGCACCGTGGGGCCGGGCGTGGCGATGGCCGCGAAGGCCACGATGGCGAACAGCAGGGCGGTGGCGAGCGTCATCGGGGCGTCTTTCTTCGGATGGGTTTCTTCTTCAGATCTTCTTGACCAGCACCTGGCTCTTGCGGTCCCAGTTGTACTTGCGCTTGCGCGCCTCGGGCAGCCAGTCGGGGTTGACCTGCTGGAAGCCGCGCTTGAGGAACCAGTGCATCGTGACCGTGGTGAGCACGAAGATGCTTTCCAGGCCCATGGCCTTGGCGCGGTGCTCGATGCGCTTGAGGATGCGTTCGCCGTCGCCCTGCGACTGCGACTGCGGCGACACCGTGAGCGCGGCCATTTCGGCGGTCTTCGCCTCGGGGTACGGGTACAGCGCCGCGCAGCCGAAGATCACGCCGTCGTGCTCGATGACCGTGTAGTGGCCCACGTCGCGCTCGATCTCGGTGCGGTCGCGCTTGACCAGCGTGCCGTCGCGCTCGAAGGGCTCGATGAGCTGCAGGATGCCGCCGATGTCGTCCACCGTGGCTTCGCGCAGGCTTTCGAGCTTTTCGTCGATGACCATGGTGCCGACGCCGTCGTGCACGTAGATCTCGAGCAGCAGCGAGCCGTCGAGCGCGAACGGCAGGATGTGGTTGCGTTCCACGCCGCCCTTGCAGGCCTTCACGCAGTGCTGCAGGTAGAAGGCGGTGTCGGTCGGCTTCTGCGCGGGCGGCAGCGAGGCCAGCAGCTTCTCGGCGGCGGCCAGCGGCAGTTCGGTGTCGATCGGGTTGTCCTCGCTCTCGGGCAGCTCGCTGTCCACGCGGATGCCCGGCACTTCGGTCAGGAAGATCAGCTTGTCGGCCTGGATCGAGATGGCCACGCTGGTCGCCACTTCTTCCATCGTCAGGTTGAAGGCCTCGCCGGTGGGCGAGAAGCCGAAGGGCGACATGAGCACCATCGCGCCGAAGTCGAGCGTGCGGCGGATGCCGGCCGCGTCCACCTTGCGCACCAGGCCCGAATGCTTGAAGTCCACCCCGTCGACCACGCCCACCGGGCGCGCGGTGATGAAGTTGCCCGAGATCACGCGCACCGTCGAGCCGGCCATGGGCGTGTTCGGCAGGCCCTGGCTGAAGGCGGCCTCGATCTCGTAGCGCAGCTGGCCCGCGGCCTCCTGCGCCGAGTCGAGCGCCACGGCGTCGGTGATGCGGATGCCGTGCGAGTACTTCGCCTCGTGGCCCTTGGCCGCCAGCTGCTCGTTGACCTGCGGGCGGAAGCCGTGCACCAGCACGATCTTGACGCCCATGCTCTGGATCAGGGCCAGGTCCTGCGCGATGTTCTGCAGCTTGCCCGCCGCGATGGCCTCACCCGCGAGCGCGACCACGAAGGTCTTGCCGCGGTGCGTGTGGATGTAGGGCGCGACCGAGCGGAACCAGGGCACGAAGGTGAAATTGAAGACGGTGGACATGGGGCGTGATTGTGCATTCTTGGCAAGGTTTTGGTGCAGCGCGTCATGCCAGGGCGCGCAGCAGCCGGCCGGCCCCGGCCGCGGCGGGCGTGCCGCGGGCCTTGAAGGCCTCGAGCTGGTCGGCGTAGGCGTCCAGCGGCTCCACCGCCGCCTCGGGCGCCCCCGCCGGCGCGGCCGGTGCCAGCGGCAGGCCGAGCAGTCCGGCGAGCTCGTCCGGCGCGATCGAACCGTGCGCCATCAGCGCATCGACCACCGCCATGAAGGCGGTGGCGTGCGCTTCGAGCAGGCCCAGCGCGCGGGTGTGTTCGCGCGCCAGGATGGCCTCGATCTCGCGGTTGGTGGCGGCCACGTCGGTGTTGAGGTTGTCGTTCGAATCGGTCGTCACGTCGGTGCGGCTCCAGCGGGTGCCGAAGCCCAGGTGGCGCACATGGCGCGCCGCCGTGGCGGTGGCCTGCATCAGGTCGCGCTCGGCGCCGGTGGTGCAGCCCGATTCGCCGAACACCAGCCGCTCGGCCGCGCGGCCGGCCAGGCTCACGCACACGCTGTCGAGCAGGTTGCGCTTGGACCACGCCTTGCGCTTCACGTAGCTGTTGTAGCCACCCTCGAACGAGGCCACGTTGATGCGGATCTCCTGCGGCGCGCGGCCGAAGAGCAGGGCGTACACCAGGCCGTGGCCGGCCTCGTGCACCGCGAGCAGCGCACGGAAGTCGGCGTTGGCGCGCTGCTTGAGCCGGTTCAGCTCCAGCGCCACCGGGAACTCGCGCCGCGCCAGCCGGAAGCGCGCGACCAGGCGCGGGCCGCCGGGCGTGACCTCGCCGGGGTCGAGCATCAGCCACACGGGCTCGCTGCCGTGCGCGCCCTGTTCGAGCGCCCACAGCGCGGCGTTGACCAGCGTCGCGCTCAGGATCGCGTGGATCGACGAGAACAGCGGGCGCGTGCCCTGCGCCGGGAACACGGCGTTGGCGTAGATCTGCTCGTACACGCTCGCGTCGAGCACGAAGCGCACGCCCGAGCTTTCCTGGATCTCGCTCACGTAGCGGTCGCAGATCGACAGGATCAGGCGCACGTAGGTGGCGCGGCTGAACGAGGGGTAGATCACGTGGTTGTTGCCCAGCCGCGCGACCTGCTCCGGCTTGAAGCGCTCGGCCAGCGCCTTCTTCACGTCGATGAGCGAGAGCTTCTTCGTCAGCGCGTGGAAGATGTCGGCGTCGGTGTCGCAGTCTTCCACCCGCTTGGCGGTCTCGGCGTACATCTCGTCGAGGTTGCCCGAGACGAAGACCAGCAGCTTGGAGTAGTCGGTTTCCCAGTTGTCCTGCGAAGCGCGGAAGGCGCGCAGCCGCGCCTGGATCTCGTCGGGCTTCCAGGTCATGATTTCGAGCAGCGACTCGCGCAGCTTCAGGCAGCGCTTGAACTCCTGCGCTTCCCAGGGCGAGAGCTGCAGGCGGCGCTTGCGCTTGGTCTTGCCAGCCTTGGCGCCGTCTTCTTCGTCTTCTTCGTCGTCGTCATCGGTGCGGCGGTCCTGGTCGTACTCGGCCCAGGCCAGCGACGACTCGATCTCGCTGAGCACCGACAGCGACGGCGGCAGGCGGCCGTCCGAGAGCAGCGCCCACACGTCCTGGTAGCGCTCCACGCGCGCCTCCTTGCCGCTGGCGTCCACGGTGCGAAAGCGCTGGAACTCGTCGAGCACGAGGATGCCGGGCGCGCCCTCGGCAATGCCCGACTCGGCCAGCATGGCCGAGATGGAGCCGGCAGTGCGATGGCCCGAGCCGTGGCTGAAGCCGTCCATCTGCACTTCGATGAAGCGGTCGTAGAAGCCCAGGTGCTGCGCCAGGCGCCGCACGAGCTGCGTCTTGCCGGTGCCGGTCAGGCCCCACAGGCAGATGACGACCGGGCGGCTGATGAGCTGCGGCAGCACGTACCAGGCGCGCAGCGAATCGATCACGCGATCGATGATCTCGTCGATGCCGAACAGCTCGGCCTTCAGCGAATGGGCAATGGCCTGCAGGTGGCGCGTGCGCTCGGCCAGCGTGGTGTGCAGGTCGCGGGAAATGTCTGGATGCGACATGAGGTTCTTTTTTCTTCGAATGATTCGGGACACGGAAACAGGAATGCGGCCGCTGCTCCACGCGAGATGCGGGGAGGGCGGTGGTGCAGGCGCTGTGCGGGTCAGGCTGGCGCGCTTCAGTCCGTGAAGCGCGAGCGATGGGCGTTCAGTTCCGCGAAGGAAGCTGAAGCCGGCGCGCGGGCTTCGTCAGGCCGGGCGGGTCGCCTTGACCCCGCCGCGTGCAAGGACGCGGCTTGCGCAGCGGATGCGCATCGAAAGGGGTGCAAGGAAGGAGGTCATGGCCGCGATCGTACCGGTGGCATGCGGTAGAGTAAAGAGTCTTTACGAAATTTTCTGCGCCACCTGCTGCATGCGGCCTCACTGTGGATGCCATGCAACAGCGCCGGGGCCCCGCGATAATTGGCGGTTTGCCCGCCTGCCGCCGCGCGCAACGACCGACGACTGCCTTGCCTTGACGACCCTCACACCTCCCGCCCCCCTGCGCATCGAGTTTCCCGAATCGCTCCCGGTCTCCGGCCGGCGCGAGGAGATCATGGCCGCCATTGCGGCGCACCAGGTCGTGATCGTCTGCGGCGAAACGGGCTCGGGCAAGACCACGCAGCTGCCGAAGATCGCGCTGGCGCTCGGGCGCGGCAAGCTCAACGCGGAGCCCGGCAAGGGCCGCCTCATCGGCCACACGCAGCCGCGCCGCATTGCCGCCAGCTCGGTCGCCAAGCGCATCGCCGAAGAGCTGAAGACGCCGCTGGGCGACGTGGTCGGCTTCAAGGTGCGCTTTCAGGACCGCCTGAGCCGCGATGCCTCGGTCAAGCTGATGACCGACGGCATCCTGCTGGCCGAGACGCAGACCGATCCGCTGCTCAAGGCCTACGACACGCTCATCATCGACGAGGCCCACGAGCGCTCGCTGAACATCGACTTCCTCTTGGGCTACCTGCGCGAGATCCTTCCGCGCCGGCCCGACCTGAAGATCATCGTCACCTCGGCCACCATCGATGCCGACCGCTTCGCGCAGCACTTCGCTTCGGCCAAGGGCCCCGCGCCGACGATCATGGTGTCGGGCCGCACCTTTCCGGTCGAGCAGCGCTACCGCCCGTTCGAGGAGTCGCGCGAGCACGACCTGAACGACGCCATTGCCGATGCGGTGGACGAGCTTTGGCGCGACCCGCACAACGCGGGCGACATCCTGATCTTCCTGCCCGGCGAACGCGAAATCCGCGAGGCGGCCGACCACCTGCGCCGCCACGTCAGCCACCAGCCGCTGTTCCGCAATGCCGAGGTGCTGCCGCTGTTCGCCCGGTTGTCGGGCCCCGAGCAGGACCGCATCTTTGAAAGCCACCACGGCCGGCGCATCGTGCTGGCCACCAACGTGGCCGAGACCTCGCTCACCGTGCCGGGCATCCGCTACGTGATCGACACCGGCACGGCGCGCGTCAAGCGCTACAGCTTCCGCAGCAAGGTCGAGCAGCTGCTGGTCGAGCCGATCAGCCAGGCCGCGGCCAACCAGCGCGCGGGCCGATGCGGGCGCGTGGCGAACGGCATCTGCATCCGCCTGTACGACGAGAAAGACTTTGCGGGCCGCCCGCGCTTCACCGACCCGGAAATCTTGCGTTCGTCGCTCGCGGGCGTGATCCTGCGCATGAAGTCGCTGCGACTGGGCGACGTGGCGCGTTTCCCGTTCCTCGAAGCGCCATCGCCGCGCGCCATTGCCGACGGCTACCAGTTGCTGAACGAGCTGGGCGCGGTCGACGACGCCAACGAGCTCACGGCCACCGGCGCCGAGCTGGCCAAGCTGCCGCTCGATCCGCGCGTGGGCCGCATGATTCTCGAAGCGCGCACGCGCGGTGCGCTCGAAGAAGTGCTCATCATCGCCTCGGCCCTCAGCGTGCAGGACGTGCGCGACCGCCCGATGGACGCGCAGCAGCAGGCCGACCAGGCGCACTCGAAGTTCGACGACGAGAAGAGCGAGTTCAGCGGCTACCTGCGCCTGTGGAAATGGATCGCCGACGCGCGCGGTGGTCACGGTGACACGCACAAGCTCAGCAACCGCCAGTACGAGCAGCTGCTGCGCCAGAACTTCATCAACATCCGCCGCGTGCGCGAATGGCGCGACATCCATTCGCAGCTGCTCACGGTGGTCACCGAGCACAAGTGGCGCATCAACGCCACGCCGGCCGGCTACGAGCCGCTGCACCTGTCGATGCTCGCGGGCCTGCTGGGCAACGTGGGCTGGAAGCTCGAGGACGACGAGGCCTACCTCGGCGCACGCGGCATCAAGTTCTACAAGCACCCCGGCGCGCACCTGAAGAAGAAGCCCGGGCGCTGGATCGTCGCGGCCGAACTGGTCGAGACCACGCGTCTGTTCGGGCGCGGCATCGCCAACATCGAGCCGCAGTGGCTCGAGCAGGTGGCGGGGCACCTGCTGAAGAAGCAGCTGCTCGACCCGCACTGGGAGAAGAAGGGCGCGCAGGTCTCGGCGCTGGAGCGCGCGACGCTGTACGGCCTCGTGGTCTACAGCGGGCGGCGCGTCGATTTCACCAAGGTCGATCCGGTGTCGGCGCGCGAGATCTTCATCCGCGAAGCGCTGGTCGGTGGGCAATGGGAGAGCAAGTTTCCCTTCCTCACCGCCAACCGCAAGCTGGTGCGCGAGGTCGAAGGCCTGGAACACAAGGCGCGCCGGCAGGACGTGCTGGTCGACGACGAACTGATCTTCGCCTTCTACGACGCGCAGCTGCCGGCGGACGTGGCCAGCGGCATCACCTTCGAGAACTGGTACCGCCATGCCTCGAAAGACCAGCCGCGCCTGCTGTACCTCACGCGCGACGAGCTCATGCGCCATCAGGCGGCTGGCATCACGACGCAGTCCTTCCCGCCCACGCTGCGCCTGGGCGGTGTCGATTGCGCCGCGAGCTACCTGCATGAACCGGGCGACGCGAAGGATGGCCTCACGGTCAGCGTGCCGCTGTTCGTGCTCAACCAGGTGAACGAAGAGCGCTGCGAGTGGCTGGTGACCGGCATGCTCAAGGACAAGATCCAGGCGCTGCTCAAGAGCCTGCCGCAGCGCCCGCGCTCGCGGCTGGTGCCGCTGCCCGAGTCGGCCACCAAGCTGGCGGAGGAGCTGTCGGCGCCCGAGCTGTTCGGCACCGGCTCGCTCACCGACGTGCTGCTCAAGCGCGTGCGCGACCTGACCAGCATCGACGTGAAGCGGGCCGACTTCAAGCTCGACATGCTCGCGCCGCACCTGTTCATGAACCTGCGCATCGTCGACGAGCACGGCCGCCAGCTGGGCATGGGCCGCAACCTCGGCGCGCTGAAGGCCGAGCTGGGCGCGCAGGCGCGTGGCGCGTTCCAGGCGCTCGCAGGGCTCAACGTGAAGGCGTCGCCAGCGCCCAAGGCTGCGCCTGCGAACGGGGGCCAGGCCCCGGCGAAGAGCGCCGCGCCCGAGAAGGCCGCACCCACGCTGCCCGCCGGCCAACGCTACACGAGCTGGACCTTCGGCGAGCTGCCCGAGCTGATGGAAGTGCGGCGCGGTTCGCAGTCGCTCATCGGCTTCCCGGCGCTGCGCGACGAGGGCGATGCCGTGACCATCGAGGTGTTCGACGAGCCCGCCGTGGCCGCCGCCAAACACCGCGCCGGCCTGCGCCGCCTGTTTGCGCTGCAGCTGAAGGACGCGCTCAAGTACCTCGAGAAGAACATCCCCGACCTGCAGAAGATGTCGGTCGCCTACATGCCGCTGGGCACGTCGGAAGAACTGCGCACGCAGATCATCGACGTGGCGATCGACCGCGCCTTCCTGCAGGAGCCGCTGCCCACCGACGAGTTCGCCTTCAAGAAGCGGCTCGAAGAGGGGCGCGGGCGGCTCACGCTGATCGCCAACGAGGTGGCGCGGCTCGCGGGCGTCATCCTCGTGGAGTACGCGGCGGCGGCGCGCAAGATCAAGGACACGAAGATCCAGCCCGAGGCGGTGCAGGATGCGGCGCAGCAGCTGCAGAAGCTCGTGGGCAAGCGCTTCATCGCCGACGCGCCGTGGACGCAGCTGCAGCACTTCGCGCGCTACCTCAAGGCCATCGTGCTGCGCCTGGACAAGCTGCGCGCCGACCCCGCGCGCGACACGGCCAAGCTGGCCGAGCTGAAGCCGCAGGAACAGCGCTACTGGCGCCTCGTGGCCGAGCGCAAGGGCGTGGTGGACGAGCGCATGCTCGAATTCCGCTGGCTGCTCGAGGAGCTGCGCGTGAGCTTCTTCGCGCAGGAACTGCGCACGCCGCAACCGGTGAGCGTGAAGCGGCTCGACAAGGCCTGGGCGCAGCTTCAGGCGTAAAAAAAAGCCCGCGGCGACGCGGGCTTTTTTCATGATGGCGCGGGCGCTATATGCGGCCCATGAGCACGAGGATCACCAGGATCAGCACCACGAGCCCGAGGCCGCCGCTGGGCCCGTAGCCCCAGGACCGGCTGTAACCCCAGCTCGGCAGCGCGCCGATCAGCAGCAGGATCAGGACGATCAGCAGAATGAACGAGAGGGACATGTTTTTTCTCCTGGGACGTTGTTGTCACGAGCCTCCATGCTCATCGTCCCGGGGCGCCGCGAGCGCCGGAGAGCCGCCTCTGACGCGGTCAGGACTGTCCTACCGTGGGCGTCGGCGCTTTACCGGTGCGCCTGCCAGCAGGAAGTGCATGGCCACGCCCACCGCCAGGAAGATGGCGCCCAGCCCGCCGACGATGGCGGCGCCGCCCCACAGGTCGAAGAAGCCGTCGAGCCGGGCGTCCTGCGGGTTCGCGGGGTTGAAGAACACGCCCACGACTTCGCCCTTGTCGTACGCAGGCGGGTTGCTGCTGCTCGACGGCGAGAACTCGACGATCGCGCCCGACGGCAGGGTGAAGCGCACCAGCGGGCGCCACGTCGGCGCATTGCTGCGGCTCGAACTTCCCGCGGACTGCAGCGCGATCACCTCGCCCTGCGCCTTGCCGGCCGATGCGATGAACTTCGTGGTGTTCTGGTAGAGCAGCCAGCCGCCGAGGAGCATGAGCGCGCCGACCAGCGTGAAGATGCGCGTGATGAGGCGGGTGGGGTTCATTCGGGCGGCTTTCAGTTGCGCATCCACTCGGCCGACAAGGTGCCCACCGCGGCCAGCACGAGGCTCGACACCAGGAAGGCCGCCGCCCCCAGCGTGGCCAGCAGCGCCCGTCGCCAGGGGCGCGTGCGGAAGAAATAGACCGGGATGCCCAGCAGCGGAAAGATGCCCGCGAGCAGCGCCGAGCGGCCGGGCGCCGGAACGCCGCGGGCGAGGCCGTCGGCCCGGCACCACGTGTAGCACAGCGCCGAGATGAGGAACACATGCGCCACGTCCAGCGCGGTGTAGTCCTTGCCGCGCAGCGGCGGCAGGAACGCGTCGGCGATGCCCGCCACGAGGAACGACAGGGCCAGGGCCAGCAGGATCCAGCGCGGCCGGTTCATCGTCATCGCGGTGCCTGGATAGCGGCCGCCGGCGTCAGAGCTTCGCGAGGCGGTCGAGCGCGGCGAGCAGCGTCTCGTCCTTCTTGGCGAAGCAGAAGCGCACCACGCGCTGGTCGAAGCCGTCGCCGTAGAAGGCCGACAGCGGGATCGCCGCCACGCCGATCTCGCGCGTGAGCCAGAGGCAGAACTCGGCCTCCGACAGGTCGCTCACGGCCGAGATGTCCACGCACTGGAAGTAGCTGCCTTCGCTGCGCAGCAGCTTGAAGCGGGTCTTCTCGGCCAGGCCGGCCGCGAACAGGTCGCGCTTGCGCTGGTAGAAGGCCGGCAGCTCCAGGTAGGGCTCGGGCCGCGCCATGTACTGCGCCAGCGCGTGCTGCATCGGCGTGTTCACCGTGAACACGTTGAACTGGTGCACCTTGCGGAACTCGGCCATCAGCGGCGCGGGCGCGGCCACGAAGCCGACCTTCCAGCCGGTGACGTGGTAGGTCTTGCCGAAGCTGCTGACGATGAAGCTGCGCGCCGCCAGGCCGGGGAAGCGCGCCACGCTTTCATGGCGCGCGTCGTCGAACACCATGTGCTCGTAGACCTCGTCGCTGATCACGAACACGTCGGTGGGCGCGAGCAGGTCTTCGAGCTGGCGCATCTCGGCCTCGGTCCAGACCGTGGCGCTCGGGTTGTGCGGCGTGTTGATGATGATCGCGCGCGTCTTCGGCGTGAGCGCGGCGGCGATCTTGTCGAAGTCGGGGCGGAAGGTGCCCGGCACGAGCGGCACGCGCACGACCTTGCCACCGGCCAGGTCGATGTTGGGCACGTAGCTGTCGTAGCAGGGCTCCAGCACGATCACTTCGTCGCCGGGGCGCACGATAGCCAGAATGGCGGTGATGATCGCCTGCGTGGCGCCGGCCGTGACCGTGATCTCGGTCGCGGCGCTGTAGCTGCGGCCGTAGAGCGCTTCGATCTTGGCGGCGATGGCGTCGCGCAGCGACGGGATGCCCGGCATCGGCGGGTACTGGTTGTGGCCGGCCGCCATGGCGGCGGTCACGTCTTCGAGCAGCTTCGGATCGCAGTGGAAATCGGGGAAGCCCTGGCCGAGGTTCACGGCGTTCTTCTCGGCCGCGAGCGTGGACATCACGGTGAAGATGGTGGTGCCGACAGCCGGCAGCTTGGTGGTGATCTCGGGCGTGCGAGGAGAAGACGAAGGGGTGGCGGTGCTCATGGTCGGTCGTCGCGGGGGAAAAAGCGAAAGGTCAGAGTTCGTAGTCTTGTTGGTGGCCGCTCAGGGCCTTCGCGATCAGGTTGCGGTCGAGGCGGTCGGAGAGCAGCTCGGCGAACTTGAAGACGAAGTTGCGCAGGTAGGCGCTGCGCTTGAAGGCGACGCGCGCGATGTTCTGGCCGAACACATGGCCCATCGGGCGCACCACGAGGTCGGCGTTCGACTCGTCGCGCACCGCCATCTCGGCCACGATGCCCACGCCCAGGCCCAGGCGCACGTAGGTCTTGATCACGTCGGAATCGATGGCTTCGAGCGCGATGCGCGGCGTGAGCTTCTTCTGCGCGAAGGCGTGGTCGATGCGCGTGCGGCCGGTGAACGACGGGTGGTACGTGATGATCGGCTCGCTCGCGAGGTCTTCGAGCGACACGCGCTCCTTGGCCGCCAGCGGGTGGTCCTTGGGCAGCACCAGCACATGCTGCCACTCGTAGCAGGGCAGCGTGACCAGCTCGGCATAGCCGTCGAGCGATTCGGTGGCGATGCCGATCTCGGCGATCTCGTCGATCACCATGCGCGCCACCTGGTCGGGCGAGCCCTGGTGCAGGCTCACGTTGACCTTCGGGTAGGCCTCGCGCAGGTTGGCCACGGGCACCGGCAGCACATAGCGCGCCTGGGTGTGGGTGGTGGCGATGGAGAGGGTGCCGCTGTCCTGCGCACTGAACTGTTCGCCGATGCGCTTGAGGTTGCCCACCTCGCGCATGATGAGTTCGATGCTGGCGATGACGTGCTGGCCGGGTTCGGTGATGCGCTTCAGGCGCTTGCCGTGGCGGGCGAAGATCTCGACGCCGAGCTCTTCCTCGAGTTCGATGATCGCCTTGGAGACGCCGGGCTGCGAGGTGTGGAGCGCCTTGGCCGCCTCGGTGAGGTTCAGGTTGCGCCGCACGGCTTCCTGAACAAACTTGAATTGGTGCAGATTCATATCAAATTCCGTCTTATTGCGGAATTCATTATGCCTTTGAAGTCTATAAAAATGACCGGGACTTCAGGATTTGATGGCAATCCGGGCCAGCAAAGCGACCAGTTCGGGCGATTCGCCCACGATCGGGGCCAGCGAGAAGGCCACGTCGGGCCAGCGCTGGCGCAGGGCGTCCAACTGCAGCGGCAGGTCTTCGCGGGCGTGCTTGCCCATGCCCAGGAACAGCGGCACCACATGCACCGCGGTGGCGCCGTCGGCGATCAGGGCTGCGGCGGCCGTGGGCAGGTCGGGGGCGGCCAGTTCCATGTAGGCGCAGCTGACGCGCACCGTGGGGTCGTCTTCGCGCATGCGGGCGGCGACCGCCTCGATGGGCTCGCGCCAGCGCGCGTCGCGCGAGCCGTGCGCGAGCAGCACCGTGCCCGGCGCCTGCGTGGTCATCGCCTCAGGACCAGCCAGCTGAAGGCTGTGAGAGACAGCACCGAATAGATCAACCCCGGCGCCGCCGCCGTGAGCCAGGGCGACCAGTTGCTCAGGTTGCCCAGGTAGCCGAACACGTTGTTCAGCAGGAAGAAGCTGATGCCGATCATCACGCCGCCGAACACGTAGGTCGTGATGCCGGCCTGGCGGAAGTGCAGGTAGGCGAAGGGCAGGGCGAGCACCACCATCACCAGGCACGACAGCGGGTAGAACACCTTGCGCCAGAACTCGATCTCGTAGCGCTGCGCGGTCTGGCCGTTGGCGTTCAGGTGCCGGATGTAGTCGAACAGGTCGATGGTGCTCATGCGATCGGGCCGCAGCAGGGCGACCGAGACCATTTCGGCGGTGAGCGAGGTGGGCCAGTCCATCTTCTCGACGTGGGTGGTCGTGATGCGGGCCTTGTCGGCGGTGCGGGTTTCGTAGTCCTGCTGCTCGACCTCGGAGAGCACCCACTTCTCGTCGAGGATGCGGGCCGACTTGGCCATGAGCTGCTTGCTCACGTAGCCGTTGCCGTCGAACTCGAAGATGCGCGTGTTCTGCAGCGAGCCGTCGCGCGAAATCGACAGCACGTTGACCGCGTACGACGTGTCGCCGCGCTTTTCCTTCAGCCAGGCGCCGGTGTTGCCCACCAGCGAGTAGGTGCCCTGGTAGCGCGACTTGAGCAGCTGGCCGGTGCGTCCCGACAGCGGCGCGATGTAGTCGCCGATGGCAAAGGTGAGCACCACGAAGCCCAGCCCCAGCAGCAGCAGCGTGCGCAGCGCGCGCCACGGGCCCAGGCCGCTGGTACGCAGGATGGTGTACTCGGAGCTTTGCGCTAGGCGCGCCATCACGAAGATGCAGCCGATCAGCACCGTGATCGGCAGCAGCTCGTACAGGTGGCTGGGCACCAGCAGCAGCACGTAGATCAGCGCCTGCACCGGGCCGTAGGCCAGGCTTTCGGGCTTGCCCACGGACTGCAACTCGTCGACGAAGTCGAAGAAGAAGAACAGGCTCAGAAAGCCGAGCGTCACGAAGGCCACGGCCTTCAGTGCCTCGACGTAGATCAGTCGGCGGATGGTTTTCACGAGGTCGGGTCGATCCGGGAAGGCGGTACGGCCGGCAGGGCGCCGGCCGTGGCGGCGCTGGCGCGGGCCTGGCGGCGCGCCGACCAGTTGTTGTTGCGCAGCGTGAGCCAGGCCGTGGCGAAGAGGAAGACGCCGCCGTGCAGCAGCAGCATGAAGGACCCCATGCCGTAGCGGCCCGAGCTGATCCAGCTCTGGCCGAGGTTCAGCAGGTTGTAGTAGACGACGAAGGCGAACAGCGCGAACACCAGGTTGCCGCTGCGTCCCACGCGCGGGTTGACGCTGGACACCGTCAACGCCAGCAGCACGAAGTTAATGGCGGCCAGCAGCATGCCGAAGCGCCAGCCCAGCTCGCCCAGGCTGGCATCGCTGCGGTCGCGCAGCAGCGAGAGCGTGGAACGGGCGCGCGTGGGCGTGCTGTCGCCGGTGGCGTTCGAGCTGCCGCCGGCGCGCGTGCCGTAGGTCTTGAACTCGCTGATCTTCAGGCCCGATTCTGTGAACAGCGGGCGCTCCAGGCGCTGGCCGTTGCTCAGCAGCAGGAAGCGGTGGTTGTCGATGTCCTCGATGCGGCCGCTGCGCGCCGAGGTGGTGATCTGCAGGCCGCGCTCGACGGCCCAGATGAACACGTTGGTGGCGGTGGCGCCGTCGGGCGTGTCCTTGTCGATGAAGAACACGCGCAGCCGGCCCGAGGACTCGCGGAACTCACCGGGCGTGACGCGCTCGATGTCGCTGCGCTGCTCGTACTGCTGGCGCATGCCGATGGTCTGCGAGTTGGCCCAGGGCCAGCCCACCAGCGCCATGGCCGCGATGAGCAGCAGCACCGGCCAGGCGAATCGGAACAGCGGCTGGACGAAATCGGCCAGGCCGCGCCCGCTGGAGAACCAGATCACCATTTCGCTGTCGCGGTACATGCGCGAGAGCGTGCCGACGATGGCGATGAACAGGCTCAGGCTCAGGATGGTCGGCATGTAGCCGAGCACCGTGTACGCCATCACGAGGAAAACCTCCTGCGGGTTCACGCTGCCCTTGGACGCCAGCCCGAGCGTACGGATGAGCATCATGGTCATCACGATGGTGACCAGGACGACGAGGGTCGCTCCGAAGCTGCGCGACAGCTCCTTGCGTAGGGAAGAATGGAATAACATCGTTCGAGGAAAAAAAGGATTATGGACTTTCAACTCAAGACCCTCACCGTCGCCCAGGCCGCCGCCGAGAAATCCGACCTCCTCATCGTGCTCGTCGGCAGCGCTCTCCCCACCGCCAAAGACCCCGTTTCCGTGCTCGCCGCCAGCGCCCGCAAGGCCGGCGACCTGCCCGACAAGGCCGGCAAGCTGCTCGCGCTGTACCGCCCCGAGACCGTGGTGCCCTCGCGCGTGCTGCTGGCCGCCATCGGCGACGGCAAGGCCGCTTCGGTGCGCAGCGCCGTGAGTGCGGCGGTTGCCGCCGCCAAGGCCAATGGCCCCAAGCGCGTCGTGATCGTCTTCGCGCAGCCGGCCGACGCCGCCGCGGTGGCTGCCGCCGTCACGGCCGCGGCCGATGCCAGCTATGTCTACACCACGACCAAGTCGAAGGCCGAGCCGCGCAGCATCCGCCACCTGACGCTGGCCGTGCCCGAGGCCGTCGCCGGTGCCGTCACGAAGGCCTTCGACGACGCCCGCGCCACGGTCGCCGGCATCGAACTGGCCAAGGAGTGGGGCAACCGTCCCGCCAACCATGCCACGCCCACGCTGCTGGCCGAAGCCGCCAAGGGGCTGGCGAAGCTGCCGCGCATCAAGTGCGAAGTGCTGGGCCCGAAGGAAGTCGACAAGCTCGGCATGGGCGCGTTCGCCGCCGTGGCCCAGGGCTCGGCCGAACCGCTGCGCTTCATCGTGCTGCGCTACCAGGGCGGCGCGAAAGACGAAGCACCCGTGGTGCTCGTCGGCAAGGGCATCACCTTCGACACCGGCGGCGTCTCGCTCAAGCCCGCGGCCGAGATGGACGAGATGAAGTTCGACATGTGCGGCGCGGCCAGCGTGCTCGGCACCTTCCGCGCGCTGGGCGCGATCCAGCCGGCGATCAACGTGGTCGGCCTGATTCCTTCGTGCGAGAACATGAACGACGGCAAGGCCGTCAAGCCCGGCGACGTGGTCACCAGCATGAGCGGGCAGACCATCGAGATCCTGAACACCGACGCCGAAGGCCGTCTCATCCTGTGCGACGCGCTCACATACGCCAAGCGCTTCGACCCCGCCGCCGTGATCGACATCGCGACGCTCACAGGCGCCTGCGTGGTGGCTTTGGGCGGCGTGCGCAGCGGCCTGTTCGCGAGCGACGAGTCGCTGGCCTCCGCGCTCGAATCGGCCGGCGAGGCCTCGCAAGACCGCTGCTGGCGCCTGCCGCTGGACGACGACTACGCCGAAGGCCTCAAGAGCAACTTCGCCGACGTGGCCAACATCGCCGGGCGTGCCGGCGGCGCGATCACCGCGGCCAAGTTCCTGCAGCGCTTCACGGCCGACTACGCCTGGGCACACCTGGACATCGCAGGCACGGCCTGGAAGAGCGGGGCGGCCAAGGGCTCGACCGGCCGGCCCGTCGGCCTGCTGGTGTCGTACCTGACGAACCGCGCGGGCAGCAGCAACGCCGCGGCCGTCGCGCCGAAGGCCGGCAAGGCTGCCAAGCCTGTTAAGAAGGCCGCGTCGCCCAAGGCCCCGGCCAAGCCGGCCCGAAAGGCCCGGTCCGCGCAGTGACCGACATCGGCTTTCACTACAACGCGCCCGACAAGCTCACCTACGCTTGCCGGCTGGTTCGCAAGGCCGTGAACACACGCGGCCTGCGCGTGGTGGTGGTGGGCGATGCGCGCGCGCTCGACACGGTCGATGCCGCGCTCTGGCAGCTCTCGCCGGTCGACTTCGTCGCGCACTGCCGCGCCGATGCGCCGGCCCATGTGGTGGCGCGCTCACCCGTCATCCTGTGCGCCGAAGGCGGGGACGCGGCCTCGCTGCCGCACCGCGAGATGCTGGTCAACCTCGGCCTCGAAGTGCCGGCCGGCTTCGAGCGCTTCGAACGCATGATCGACATCGTGAGCGACGAGGCCAACGATCGGCAGGTCGGCCGCACCCGCTGGCGCCACTATGCCGACCGGGGCTACACGATCCAGCCGCACGATTTCGCAAGGAGCGCTTCCTGATGGCCAGCACGCTGCGCACGCCGCCCCGGTTCGTCCCCACGCTGACGACCGTGCTCGAGATTCCGGCCGAGCCCGTGCCGGTCGCCGAGGCGGTGCGCCCTACGGGTGCACCGGTGTCGCAGCCCCCGCCGCCGGACCCTGCGAGCGCCGTGGCGTTGCCGCCGTCGGTGTCGCTCACGCCGGCCGAAATCGTCAGCCTCGAAGAGCAATTGCTGCACCGCGTGCTGCAGCGGGTCGACCTGTCGCTGGAGGAGCGATTGAGCGACGCCGTGTCAGCTGCCGTTCAGCATCAGCTCGACGAAATGGTGCCGCGTCTGCGCGGCGAAATCGAGGCCGTGCTGCGCGCGCTCGTCATCGAATCCATGGCCGCTGAACTCTGTGAAAACACAGGGGAAAACACAGGGTCTACGCCAACTTCCGGCGCATAAATCCTCGGCTAAACTGCGCCGCAGGTCGGAATGGCGTGAGGGTGCCGCTGGTCTGCGGCGCGAAACTTGCGAGGTCTGAACGCCCGGATCGAACGACCGGTTTTTATATCTTTTCATCCAAGTTCTGGAGGTTCTCATGCAATTGAAATGGACTGCGGTCGCACTGGCTGCACTCACGCTCGTGGCTTGCGGCAAGAAGGAAGAAGCTGCTGCTCCGGCGGCACCGGCACCCACGGCTGCGGCTCCGGCCCCTGCTGCGCCTCCTGCTGATGCCCTGGTCGTCAAGATCGGCCACGTCGGCCCGACCAGCGGTCCCATTGCCCACCTCGGCAAGGACAACGAGCTCGGTGCCAAGATGGCCATCGAAGACCTGAATGCAAAGGGCTTCAAGATCGGCGACAAGGTTGCCAAGTTCGTGCTGGTTCCCGAAGACGACGCTGGCGATCCGAAGCAAGGCACCGCCGTCGCCCAGAAGCTGGTCGATGAAAAGGTCAACGGCATCGTCGGTCACCTGAACTCGGGCACCACGATCCCCGCTTCCAAGCTGTACAGCGACGCCGGCATTCCGCAGGTCTCGCCGTCGGCCACCAACCCCAAGTACACCCGCCAGGGCTTCAAGACCACGTTCCGCGTGGTGGCTGACGACACGCAGCTGGGCGGCACGCTCGGCAAGTACGCCGTCGAAACGCTCAAGGGCAAGAACATTGCCGTGATCGACGACCGCACGGCCTACGGCCAGGGCGTTGCCGAAGAGTTCGAGAAGGCTGCCAAGGCCGCCGGCGCGACCATCGTGGGCCACGAGTTCACGACCGACAAGTCGACCGACTTCAACGCCATCCTGACCAAGCTGAAGGCTGCCAAGCCCGACGTGCTGTTCTTCGGCGGCATGGACGCCGTGGGCGGCCCGATGCTCAAGCAGGTCAAGCAGCTCGGCCTGAACGTCAAGTTCATGGGCGGCGACGGCCTGTGCACCGGCGAACTGCCGAAGCTGGCAGGCGACGCCATCGGTGAAGACATGGTGGTCTGCGCCGAAGCCGGCGGTGTCGACGGCGACTTCAAGCAGCCGCTGGAAGACTTCAAGGCCAAGTTCAAGACCAAGAACGGCGTCGAAGTGCAGATCTACGCACCGTACGTGTACGACGCGGTCAACGTGCTGGCCGAAGCCATGGCCAAGGCCGGCTCGTCCGACCCGGAAAAGTACCTGGCTGAAGTCGGCAAGGTGCAATACAAGGGCGTGACCGGCCCGATCGCCTTCGACGAAAAGGGCGACATCAAGAACGGCGCCCTGACGCTCTTCACCTACAAGGGTGGTGTGCGCACGCAGATCGCCGTGGTGCGCTGATCGCATTGCAGCCAACGACCCTTCACCGGGTCGTTCCATGACAAAAGGGCCCTCGGGCCCTTTTTTCATTCAGGGGTGCGCGCAGCCGTTGCGCGGGTCTGCCTTCAGAGCGCGGCCAGGCCCGAGGGACGGTCCGCGTTGCAGTACTCGATGAAGGCGTCCAGGTCGCGCGACTTGTCGAACACCGCGTCGGCGCCCAGTGCCTGGCAGCGCGTGCGGATGTCGGGGGTGACGTAGTTGCTCAGCACCACGACGCGCTGGTGCGGGCCGCGTTCGCGGCAGCCCGACAGCACACCGAGGCCGGAGCCTTCCTTGAGGAACAGGTCGACGATGAGCAGCTGCCAGGCATCGGGGTGGGCAGCGAGCCAGGCGAGGGCGCCCGATTCGGTTTCGGCATAGCCGACGACATGGCCGTTGACGAGGTCCTCGAGGGCCGGGACCAGGTTGTCCCTGATGGTCTTGTTGTCCTCGACGAGGAACGTGATGAGGGCCATGCCGCGGTTTTGATGTGTGAACCAATAGCGTAGCGTGGCGCAAGCGGTCTCCGCGTAGGAGAAGGGAGAACGACGCACGCAAACCGTGCGGAAACAACGGCGATCAGCGCTTGTCCGACGTCGCCTGGGTGCGGATGCGCGCCTTGAGCTGCTCGGCCAGCGCCTGGCTCTCGTCGCGCTCGGCGGTCACTTCGAGGCGCTTCTCGATTTCCTCGCTCAGCGCCGCATTCACTTCGGCCAGTTTCTCGGCCGACTGGGCGAGTTTTTCCTCGAGCTGGCTGGTGTGCTCGATGGCCTGCGCCACCTCGCCGACCTGGACCTCGTCCGGCAGTTCCTGTTCCAGCACGGTGCTCACGACGGCGAGGTTGTCCGAGGCGCGCTGCACATCGGCGGCCACCTGTTCGCTCTTTTTCAGGGTCTTGTCCAGCGAGGTGGTGCCGCGCGTCAAGGTGGGGGAAGGTCCGGCCATCGAGGCTCCTTTGCGGCAGGCGAAG
Organism: Variovorax sp. GW823-FHT02B07; assembly: GCF_058797695.1. NCBI lineage: Bacteria > Pseudomonadati > Pseudomonadota > Betaproteobacteria > Burkholderiales > Comamonadaceae > Variovorax > Variovorax sp. GW823-FHT02B07. Next base: position 2,313,581 of record NZ_JBXAJX010000001.1, on the reverse strand, counting down.
TGGGGTGGAATGTCGATCGATTCGATTCCGCGCATCGTACCGCCAGACGCGGCCTTGCTCAGGATAGGCAACAGTTGCTGCGTGGCAACAGGGTCCAGCCGAAGTCCTACGGAATCGGCCGCGAGTTTCGGACTGGGCCGATGGGGGATTTTTGCCGCCCCCGGGAAGATGCAGAACATCCTCTTCCCCCTCCAAGGCTCGCCATGATCAGACACGCACTCGTGATCGACCAGGTCGAACGCACCGGCCTCGCGCTGGCCACCTTCATGCGCCACGCCGGCATTCCCCGCGTGGACGTCACGCGCAGCGGCCATGGCTTTGTCGAAGCGGTGCAGCGTCGCCGCCACGACCTGCTGGTGGTGGACATCGACACGCCCGAAGTCACGGGCCTGCAGATGATCGATGCCGTGGTCGAGGCCGGCAGCCCCGCCGCGCTGGTGCTCATGAGCGCCCAGCCGCCGCGCATCCTGCAGGCTGCAGAAGACTATGCCCGGGCCCGCGGCGCGCGCGTGCTCTCGGCCATCGCCAAGCCGCGCACCATGGTCACGATGGCGTCGGCGGCGCAGGCCATGGCGCGCGAACGGCGCCACCGGGCCGGGCTGCGGCGAGGGAGCGCCCCACCTGCGAACGGCACACCGGCCTTCACCGAAGCGTTCCTGCGCGAGGCGCTGGCCACGCGCCAGATCACCGCCCACTTCCAGCCCCGGCATTGCGCGCGCACAGGCGTGTTGCGCGGCGCCGAACTGCAGCCGGGCTGGTACCGGCTCGACGACACCTGGCTGTCCGCGGCCGACTTCCTGCCCGCCATTGCGCAGGCCGGCCTGCACGACGCGCTGGTGCAACGCATGCTCGAGTGCGCTTTCGAACTGCTCGGCTATATGCACAAGGACCACGGCCTGCGCCTGGGCGTGCGCGTGCCCGCGTCGGTGGCCGCCTCGGTGTCCTGGGCGCAGGGCGTGGCCGAGCAGGCCGAACGCGCCGGCATCGCCGCCGACCAGCTCGTGCTGGAGATCGCGGAAGACGGCGGCGCGCGCTGCAACGAGGTGCTGGCCGGCGCGGTCGCGCACCTGCGGCTGCGCGGGTTCCACTGCGCCATCGACCGTTTCGGCCAGGGCGACTCGACCCTGAGCCGCTGGTTCAAGGTGCCGTTCAGCGAGCTCCAGATCGACGCGCGCCAGCTGGCACAGGCGCGCGAGAACCCGCATGCCCGCCACATCCTGGCGAGCGTGATCGCCATGGCGCGCGAACAGCAGGCGACGCTGCTCGTGAAGGGCGTCGACGGCGAGCGCGACCTCGCGCTGGCCCGCAGCCTCGGGTGCCACTTCACGCAGGGCGCGCAGCACGCCGCGCCGATGGCCGAGCCGGCCTTCGTGCAGTACGCAGCGCTGCTGCGGTATGCGGCGGGGCGCCCGCAGGCGCAGCGGCAACCCGACGCCTGCTGAGTCCCGGCCAGCGCGCTCAGGCGGCGCGCCGTGCCAGCACCGCTTCGGCGGCTGCCTGCAGTTCCGTCCAATCGGGGGCGATCACCGCCATCGTCTCCTGCTTCACCAGGACGCCGAGCCGGCCGCACATCGCGGCGATGGCCGGCTCGCCGATCATGGCGAAGGCACCGCGCACCGCATGCAACTCGTCGCCGATGACGCGCCGGTCACCGGTCGCCAGGGCTTTGTGGACCTGCTGCGCGGAGGAGGCCAGCGACGAAACCATCGCGTCGTGCAGGCGCGCGTCCAGGGGCGCTTGCGCAGGCGCGACCGGGGCGCTGGCCACCAATGGCGGCGCGGCCGCGCCCAGCGTCTTGAGGATCGCCTGCTCCAGCGCCGGCAACAGCACCGGCTTGAGCAGCACCCCCGCGAAGCCCGCCAGCGAGCATTGCTGGTAGCCCTCCTGCTCCAGATGCGCCGTGATGGCGACGAGCGGAATCGACGGCATGCGCTCGCGCAGCCGGCGGGCCAGCGTGTAGCCGTCCATGCCGGGCATGTTCAGGTCGGTCAGCACGAGGTCGTAGCGCTGCGCGGCGAACAGGGCCAGCGCGGCGTTGCCGTCGGGTGCCACGTCGGCGGCGACGCCGAGCGCATCGAGCTGGTCGCTGATGAGGGCGCGGTTGGCCGGATGGTCGTCCACGACCAGCAGGCGCACGGGACGCAAGGGCAGGGCCGCGCTGCCAGCACCGGTGTCCGATGGCGCGACAACTTCGGGCGCCAGCGCCACCAGCGGCAAGCTCACCGCGAAGCACGAGCCCGCGCCCGGCTGGCTGCTCACCGCAATCGTGCCGCCCATCTTGCGCGCCAGCCGCTGGCAGATCGACAGCCCCAGCCCCGAGCCGCCGAACTCGCGCGCGGTCGAGGGCGAGGCCTGCATGTAGATGTCGAACAGGTGCGGAATCTGCTCGGGCGGCACGCCCATGCCGGTGTCGGTCACGCGGATCGCCACCGGCGAGGCCTGCCCCGGCGACAGCGGCCCGACCTCCAGCGTCACCGCGCCCGAGGCCGTGAACTTGATCGCGTTGCTCAGCAGGTTGACGACGATCTGGCGGATGCGTGTCGGATCGCCCTCGTAGCCGGCGGCCAGGCCGGGGTGCACCACGCAATCGAGCCGCAGCCCCTTGGCGTGTGCCGAAGGCTCGAACATCTGCGCGCAAGCCTGCACGATCTCGGGCAGCCCCACGCGCGTGGTTTCGAGCTTGAGGTGGCCCGATTCCATCTTCGACAGGTCGAGGATGTTGTTGACGATCTCGAGCAGGGTGCGCGAGGCCTGGCGCACCGACTGCAGGCGCCGGGCCTGCACCTCAGGCGGCGCGCCTTGGCCGAGCAGTTCGAGGTTGCCCAGCACCGCGTTCAGCGGCGTGCGGATCTCGTGGCTCATCGTGGCGATGAACACTGACTTGGCGCGGTTGGCCGCTTCGGCCGCCTCGCGGGCTTCTTCGCGCTTCTTGTCGAGTTCGTTGCGCTCGGTGGTGTCGGCAAAGCTGCACAGCAGGGCGTCCGTGCCTTGGTAGCGCGTGCGCGTGCATTGCAGCAGCAGCTCGCAGGCCTGGCCGTTCTTCAGCGCCAGCGGCATGCCGGCGTCGTGCAGCGTGCCGCCTTGAGCGCGTTCGCGGTAGAGCGCGGCCATCTGGCGGTGCAGCGGCTCGGGCGGCGCGGTGGCCGCGGCGTAGTGTTCCATCAGGGTGTTCTGCAGCAGCACGCGCTCGTCGTCGAGCGCGATCAGGCAGACGCCGAACGACGAGGTCGCGATGATCGCGCGGTTGAGCTGCTCGCTCTCGAACACCCGCTGCGAGCGGCGATAGGCGGGCTCCAGCAGCTTGCGCCTGAAGAGCAGCAGCAGGCCCCAGAGCGTGCCCAGCACCACCAGCGTGGCGCCGCCGTAGCGCAGCAGCTGCGGCTTCAGCGTGGCGAAGACCGTGCGCCACGAGTAGGCGTACACCAGCGACCAGCCGGTGCCGGCCAGCGGCGTCGAGAGGCTGAACACGCCCGCGCTGTAGGTTTCGCGCGGCAGGGCGGGGCTGGCCTCGCGCAGGCTGTGGTCCCGCGCAGTGGCCATCAGCGCGGCGCCGTCGATGGCGTCGCTCGTGCGGTCGGCCCAGAGCAGCACCCGGCCCTGCGCGTCGACCAGCAGGGCGGCCGTGTCTTGCGGCGTGTGGCGCAGGCGATCCTGCAGCACGCCCGAGGGCAGGTTGCTCACGAACACCATGAAAGGACGACCCTGGGCGTCGAACCCGGGCTGCACCAGCTTGAAGGGCGATGCCCCCGGTGCCAGCAGGTCGGGCGCCGGCGGCTGCCAGGCGACGCGCCGCTGCGTGCGCCACTGCGCGGCGAGGGCGGGGTCGCCGGTGAGGTCGCCGATGTCGTAGCTCAGGCGCGCGATGAGCGCGGCGGTGTCCGGCAGGCCGGTGCGAGCCAGCGCGCCCTGCAGGCCGCCTTCGGGCGCGGGCATCAGCGTGAGCAGGCGGTGGTCGGGGGTGTAGGCGTAGGCGCCCAGCGGCGAATTGCGCAGCTGCGCGACGGCGGTGACGCTGTAGGCCTGCATTTCGAGCATGCCCAGGTAGGGCGCGAACTCGTACAGGTCATGGGTGCTGGTGGGGTCGACGGCGGCGATGGCGGGTGTCAGCTGCGCTCCGGTCTGCAGGACCACGTGGCCCCCGTCGCGCACGAAAGCTTCCAGCGTGCCGGCGCCCGGCGGCGCCTGGCTGTTCCAGAGCAGCTCGGCGTTCACCACGCCGCGGCGCATCGCCGCCTGTTTTTCCTCGATGTCGAGCTGCATTTGCGCGCTGTGCGTGGCCAGCGTGGCGCGCAGGTTCGCGAGCGCATTGGCGGTGGCGTTGTACAGCACGAGGCTCGCGGCCAGCACGATCAGCAGCGACAGCAGCGCGCCGCCGCCATAAAGCAGGGCGTGCTGGTAGCGGCGCAGCAGGTCCAGCTCCTGGGCCTGCCGGGCAGGCGTCGGGGCCGCAGGGGCGCTGGCGGGGAAGGCGGGCGGAGACATGGCGAAAAAATGGCGAAAAAGACGCGAATTAAAAACAATCGACTGGAATGGTAGGGCGAATTGCGCGTGAATTTCCGTAAATTCCAGGAGTGCTTCTGTTTATAGGACTGGTCCTATGCAGGCCTTTATTTTTCAGGATTCGGCTGAGCCGATGAGCGAGGGTTTCTGAAATTTCCATCTGTATTTTGCAGTCATAGGTGTCGATGAGAAATAAATCATCTATTCGGGTGGAGTAGATCTCCTGCGAACAGATCGCTGGGTCGGCAAGGCTGCCCTGCAATTCGACAGTGAAGAGCGGCAGGGCCAATGGCCGCGCAATCTTCACGATGAACTGCCAATAGGCAAGCACCGTGTGAGCGATTTTCAGACGGGTCCGATTGGATTTTTGAGGCTGAAAACATAGGATTGAAAAATTACCTTTGTCGCCTCTTTTGCACCTGTGCAAGGGCGCTGGATTGAATATTTTTTAGAGGTCGTCGATGACGAATATCTTGTGGATCAAGAAATTGTGGGAATTCATGCGTGGCAAGGGAGTGCTGGCAACCGGCTGCACGCGGCGAAGCGCGTTGTTCGGCACTTTGGTGCTGGCAAAAAAGCCATCGGTCACAGCCCGGAACGACAATTTCCTTTGAGCAGGCGGTCGCATTTGGCCTTGATCAAGATCGCAGGCGGATGGGGCCTCGACCCTTCATGGGGAGCGCGCTCATGCGGATGATCGGACACCGCCTGTCCATGGAGCGCTGCAGGCTCGGCCTGAGCGCCTCCGCCTTCGCGGTGCTCGGCGGCGTCGATGCCTCCGTGCAGGAGGCTTTCGAAAAAGGCGCGCGCCATCCCGACGCGGCCTACCTGGCCACCATGGCCGTCATCGGCATCGACGTGCTCTACGTCGTGACCGGCATGCCCACCTGCACCGAAGACCTGTCGGTGAGCCGCGAGGAGGTGTCGCTGCTGCGCGCCTACCGGACCTCGGACGATGCCGGCAAGAAAGCCGCGCACGCGGCGCTCCAGGCCATCGCGCAGGCCTTCCCGGGCGACATGCTGTCGGCTTCGGGCGCACGCGCTTCGCAGCCCGCTGCCGCGGCGCCACCACCCACTGAAACCGCCTGAGCCTTTCACCTGCGCGACGCGGCCCGCCCGCGCAGGAGCGGCGGGTAAGATGCCCCGGCGCTGCGCCCGGACCCTCGTCCGCCGGCCACGCCGGCAAGCGAAAGGGAAAAAACAATGGCAATGGACCGCTTCGAAATCCGCGTCGTTCTGGCCGACGACCATCCCGGCATGCTGGCCGGGGTCCGGCACGAGCTGGCGTCGGTCGAAACCCTCACGCTGGTGGGCGAGGCGGCCAACTCGACCGGGCTCATGGCGCTGCTGGAGACCACGCCGTGCGACGTGCTGGTGTCCGACTACGCGATGCCGGCCGGCGAGTTCGGCGACGGCGTGCCGCTGTTCAAGTTGGTGAAGCGGCGCTTTCCCGACACGCAGATCGTGGTGATGACCATGCTCGACAACCCGGCGGTGCTGCACTCGCTGGTGTCCAGCGGCATCCGCTGCATCGTGAGCAAATCGGATGCAGTGGCGCACCTCATCCCCGCCATCCACGCCGCCCGCACTGGCGGCACGTACTACTCGCCGACCATGGACGCCGTGGTGCGCTCCATCGACTGGGAGGTGCGCAGCCGCAACGCCGCGGGCGTGCTGAGCCAGCGCGAGTCGGAGGTGGTGCGGCTGTATGCGTCGGGGCTCACGATCAACGAGATCGCCGAGCAGCTGCACCGCAGCAAGAAGACCATCAGCACGCAAAAGACCAAGGCGATGGAAAAGCTGGGCATCGAGCGCGATGTCGACCTGTTGCGCTACGCGCTCGAAAACGGCCTGACGGCCACGGTGACGGGCGCGCCGCAAGGCTGACCCGCGTGTGGCCTCAGGGCCAGGGCAACGCCGGCAGGCCCGGCGGTGGCGGCGGGGGAGCCGCCGACGTGCTCATGAGCCCCGTCTCCATGCCGTAGCGCACGAGGTCCATGTCGCGCAGGATGCCGAGCTTGGCCATGGCCGAGCCCTTCTGCGTGCTGATGGTCTTCTTGCTGCGATGCAGCCGCTCGGCAATTTCCGTCACTGTGAGGCCCGACACGAACATGCGCACCACCTCGAGCTCGCGCTTGGAGAGCATGGCGTGCGGCTGGGTGTCGGTGCGGTGCGGCGCGGTGCGCGCGGCGATCTCCGCCATGCTGGGCGACAGGTAGCGTCCGCTCGCGTAGGCCGCATGCACGGCCGGCAGCAGGTGGCTCACCGAGTCGGCCTTGTTCAGGATGCAGGGCACGCCGATGTCCAGCAGCGAATGGATGATGCCGGGGTTGTCCAGCATGGTCATCACCACGATCTTCAGCCGCGGGTAGCGCTGGCGCACCAGCGCGAACAGCGCGATGCCGTCGCCGTGCAGGCCGCCGGGCATGGCGTAGTCGGACACTAGGATCTGGCAGTCGTGCTGCTTGAGCATCTCCATCATCTCGGTGGAGTCGCGCGCGGCGCCCACGACGGTGACCGCCTGGCTTTCGCGCAGCGTGCTCTCGATGCCGATGCGAACGGCGGGATGGTCGTCCGCGATCAGGACGCGGAGATTGAATGGCTTCATGGCGGACCTGTGGAACACAGAGGGATCGGACCTGCGCGCGCCGCGTGCAGGAAGGGCTGCTGTCGAACGCCCGGCCCCCGGCGTCGGGGACGTCTGAAAAAGGGGCCGGTGGCGGGTGCCTCGGGCGGGGCCAGCAGGGGATGACTGGACTTTAGGAGGGCATCGGTCCTGCGTTAAGCGGCCTGATCCGATAGCGGGCCGCCAATGCATAGGACCCGTCCTAATTTGTAAGACGCGGGGTGCCCGGGGCTAGGACCGGGGGCGCCGGCGGATCGGATCGGGTCCGAAAACGGGTTCGGACCCGGGCGGCTTCAGGCCGCGGCCGCGCCCTCGGGCGCCCGGCGTGCGAGCGCGGCGCGCGCCGCCGGCTCGAAGCGTTCGAAGGCCTGCGCCAGCGCGGGCAGGTCGGCGTCGCGCAGCTGCGTTTCCATGGCGACGCAGTCGGCGGCGAGCCCGGCTTCGTGGATCAGCGCGAAGGCGCCGCGCAGCGAATGCAGCCCGGCACCGAGCGCGGCGCTGTCGCCGGCGTCCAGCGCCGCGCGGATGGCCGCCGCGGTGTCGGCCAGTGACTGCGCGAGCGGCTGGTGCACCGACGCGGGCAGGGTGCCTTGCGCGATGTCCTGCCGCCGGGCGCCGGCCAATGGTGCGGCCTCGGGGTCGCGCAGGGTCAACTGCCGCACGGTCTGGTCGAGCGTGTCCAGCAGGATGGGCTTGATCAGCGCGGTGTCGATGCCCGCCGATTCGCAGCGCTCGCGTTCGCGCACCGCGACGTCGGCCGTGAGCGCCACGATGGGCACGCGCGAGCCCTGTGCGCGCAGCGCGCGTGCCAGCGTGTAGCCGTCCATGCCCGGCATGTTGATGTCGGTGATGATGAGGTCGTGCCGCCGCCGGGCGAACAGGTCCAGCGCCTGCAGGCCGCCCGAGGCCTGGTCGGAGGTGTAGCCCAGCGCCTCGAGCTGCACCTTCACCAGCTCGCGGTTGGCCGGATGGTCGTCCACCACGAGGATGTGCGCCGCCGGCGCGGCCGTGTCGGCGCCGGTGGCCGGCGGTGCGGGCGCGCGGGGGGGCAGGGCGGGCGCGGCCGGCAGCGGCAGCGTGACCAGGAAGGTGCTGCCCTTGCCCGGCGAGCTCACCACCTGGATGTCGCCACCCATGAGCCCGGCCAGCCGGCGGCACAGCGCCAGCCCCAGGCCGGTGCCGCCGAAGCGGCGCGCAATGCTGCTGTCGGCCTGCGTGAAGGGCTCGAACAGCGCCTTCTGCTGCGCCGCCGTCATGCCGATGCCGGTGTCGCTCACGCCGATCACCACCGGCGAGGCCGGGTCGGCGTCGTCCTTCAGGTAGACCTCGAGCAGCACGTCGCCGGTGTCGGTGAACTTGATGGCGTTGCTCAGCAGGTTCATCAGCAGCTGGCGGATGCGCGTCGGGTCGCCGAGGTGGTGCGGGGCGAGGGCGTCGTCGATCACGCAATCGAGCGCCAGGCGCTTGGCCTGCGCCAGCGGCGTGAAGACCGCGATCACCTGCCGCGCCGTGTCCGCGAGGTCGAAGCGGATCGACTCCAGGCGCATCTGGTCCGACTCGATCTTCGAGAAGTCGAGGATGTCGTTGATGATGCCCAGCAGCGCGGTCGACGACGACGTCACGGCGCCGAGCCGCTCGTTCTGCGCGGCCGACAGCGGCGAGCGCTGCAGCAGCTCGAGGTTGCCCATGATCGCGTTCAGCGGCGTGCGGATCTCGTGGCTCATCATGGCCAGGAAGGCCGACTTCGCATGGTTGGCCTGGTGCGCGGCCTCGCGCGCGCTTTCGAGTGCACGCTCGGCGTTCTTGCGCGTCGTGATGTCGGAGAAGTTGCACAGCAGCACGTCGCTGCCCTGGTACTTGGTGCGCACCACGCTCACGAGCAGCTCGGTGACCTCGCCGCCGGCCAGCGTCACGGGCAGTTCCAGGTCGGGCAGCCATTCGGGAGCGCCGGGCGCGTCGTCGTACAGGCGCAGCAGGCGCTGCGGCAGGGGCGGGTCTTCAGGCCGCGCGGTGTCGGTGCAGGCCTGCATCACCTGGTTCTGCAGCAGCACCTCGCCCGAGGGGTAGCGCAGCAGCGCCAGGCCCGAGGGCGTGGTCGCGACCATGGTGCGGTTGAGGTTCTCGCTTTCCACGATGCGCTGGGAGCGCGCATAGCCGGGCCGGAACACCTTGCGGTCGAGCAGGAGCAGCGCGGCCCAGACGAAGGCGATGAGCAACAGCATGGCGCCCGCATAGAGCGCGAACCGCAGGCCCAGCTCGGACGCGATGGTGCGCCACGAAAAGGCGTAGAGGTAGGTCCAGTCGGCGTCGGCGATCGGGGCGCGCAGGGTGAAGAGGCCGTCGCGGTACTGCAGCGTGGCGCCGTTCGCGGCCAGCGACGGCTGCGAGAGCTGCAGCGCGCGCGCCTGCAGGCCCTCGGTGCCGCTGGGGCCGTGCGTCTCGGCGATCACCCGGCCCGACGGGTCCACGAACATCGAGGCCTCGTCGTGGCGCTCGTTCGACAGGTGCGCGGTGATGATGTCCAGCGGGTAGTCGTTCACCAGCACGACGAAGGGCTTGCCGTCGTGGAAGCCGGGCTGCGCCAGCCGCAGCACCGTCTCGCCGGTGAAGGGGCTGACGGCCGGCGGCAGCCACACGGCCGTGCCGCTGTCGCGCAGGCGGGCGACGACGGCCGGGTCGTTCAGGTCGCCGAGCTCGGGCGGCGCGATGCGCTGGAGCAGGTCTTCGGTGGTGCGCGCGCCGTGACGTTCGAACAGGTCGGCCGCGGCGGGCGCCGGCACCACGGCCAGGAAGCGCAGGTCGGGCGCATAGAAATAGCTGGAGTGCAGCGTCAGCGTCTTCGTGTAGGCCGCCGAGCGGTAGCCGACCTCTTCGGCCAGCCCGAGGTACTGCGCGAAGCTGTCGGCCGGGCGCTGCGCCGAGAGGTCGCCCAGCAGCAGCATCGGCGGGAAGTCCTTGTTGCTGGGCAGCACCAGCCGGCCCTCGTGCGCGGCAAAGGCGTCGACCAGCGACTGCGGCGCGCGCGCGCGCCGCTCCCAGGCGCCTTCCTCGTGAAAGATGTTGATCCGCGCCGAGCCCTGGCGCACGAAAAGTTCGAGGTGAAGCAGCGCCTTGCGCGCATTGAACTCGGCCTGCCGCTCGGCCACGTAGTCGCGCACCTGCGACGAGAGCATCACGCCGGTGGCGGCCAGCAGCACGAGCGAGGTGACGGCGCCGCCCACGTACAGCAGCGCGCGCTGGTAGCGGTTCAGCAGGCTGATCACACCGCGTGGGGTGGCGCGCGACGCGCCGAAGCCGAAGAAACGCGGGAGATCGCTGGGCATCATGGCATCCGGGTGATCGGAGCGGGCAGGAAGAAGATGCCCGCGATGGTAGGGCACCGCCGTGCGTGCGGGCGCACCGCAGGGACGGGCGCGATGCACGCCTGCGGGGCGCATCGAGTGATCGCTGTATCAAGAAATGTCGACATTGGTGCAAACACCGTGGTTGACAGATCGTTTGTCGCAGACCATCGGCGGCCAGATCGCGTGCCGGACGGGCAGGCCGGATGGCACGCAATTTGCACAAGGCACGCCATGACAGCCAGCTCGCCGCGCACTTCCGCCAAGGCCCCCAAGGTCACCCGCATCGACCGCGACAACGACAGCACCGTGCAGTCGCTCACGCGCGCCATGCAGCTGCTCGAACTCCTGGCCGAAGACGACGAAGGCTTCCGGCTGGTCGACATCGCGGCGCACACGGGCCTGTCGTCGTCCACCGCGCACCGGCTGCTCACCACGCTCGAGCAGCGGCGCTTCGTGCAGTTCGATCGCGAGACCAACCTCTGGTACGTGGGCGTGCGCTGCTTCTCGGTGGGCGCGGCCTTCGGGCGCCGCCGCCGCATCGCGCACCTGGCGCTGCCGGTGATGCGCCGGCTGCGCGACAGCACGGGCGAGAGCATCAACCTGGGTATCGCCGACCTGGGCGACATCGTGTTCGTCACGCAGGTCGAGAGCCGCGAACTCATGCGCGCCATCGGCAAGCCGGGCTTCCGTGCGCCGCTGCATGGCACCGCGATGGGGCAGGCGATCCTGGCGGCGATGTCGGAAGACGACGTGCTGCAGTACCTGCGCACCTACGGCCTGCCCAAGCTCACCAACAACACGATCGCGCGCGCCTCGCGGCTGCATGAAACGCTGGGCGAAGTGCGCCGCGCGGGCCATGCAATCGACGACGAGCAGAACGCGGTCGGCCTGCGCTGCATTGCCGCGGCCATCCGCGACGAGCATGGCCAGCCCTTCGGGGCGATCTCGCTGGTCGGCCCGACGCAGCGCATCAAGAGCACCGACTTCCCGCACCTGGGCGCCACCGTGCGCGCCGCCGCCGACGAGATCACCGCCGCCTACGGCGGACGCGCCCGCTGAGGCGCGCGCATTCCACTGGCGCAGCGCGCCAAGTGCTTGATTCCTAAGCCGTTTTTCCGACCGTCCCGCGCAGCGGGATAGTCCGCTGCGCGCGTGCGGCGCGCGCTCCAATGGCTTGCCCTTCAACCGCACCTCCTTGCACAAAACCATGAAAACATTGCTTCCACAGCACGGCATCAGCCGAACGCTGACGCGGGTTTGCGACTGGACCGTGATCGCCTGCGGCTGGTGGCTGATCGCGCTGTCCGTCATGACCTGCGTCGAAATGCTCGGCCGCAAGGTGTTCTCGTTCAGCCTGCAGGGCATCGACGAGATCGGCTCCTACACCTACGGCATCGTCGGCGCCTTCGGCTTCGCCTACACGCTGATCACGCGCAGCCACACGCGGGTCGACTTCCTGCTGTCGCGCTTCTCGGTCGGCACGCGCGCGCTGCTCAACATGCTCGCGATGGTGAGCCTCGCACTGCTGGCGATGCTGTGCCTCTGGCGCGGCTACAACGTCGTGGTCGAGAGCATCGAGCTGCAAAGCACGGCCGCCACGCCGCTCGCCACGCCGATGTGGATTCCGCAATCGATCTGGCTCGGCGGCTACCTGATGTTCGCGCTGGTCGCGGCCTGGGCGGCCTTCGATGCGCTGCGCCTGTTCGTGCGGCGCCGCACGGGCGAGCTCAACGAGCGCTTCGGGCCGCAGACGCTCGAGGAAGAGATCGAGGCCGAGACCGAGGTCCAGATCAAGAGCCCGGCGCAGCCACCGGCCGAACACGCCGCCACCAACGTGGCCAGCGCCACCGGAGTCGCCTCGTGATCGGGCCGCTCGAAATTCTGGCCGGCCTGGCGATCATGCTGGGCCTGATGTTCCTGGGCTTTCACGTCGCGACCACGATGCTGGTCGTCGGCCTGCTCGGGTCGCTGATCCACTTCGGCATGCCCGCCATCAACGCCGTCGGCGAGCAGCTCTGGGCCGCCGGCGAAGACTACCTGCTGCTGTCGATCCCGCTGTACATCCTGCTGGGCGAGATCCTGATGCGCGGCGGCGCCACCGACAAGATGTACCAGTCGCTGGGCCAGTGGCTCAACCGCATGCCGGGCGGGCTGCTGCACACCAACATCGGTGCATCGGCGCTGTTCTCCGCGGTGTCGGGCTCGTCGGTGGCGACCGCGGCCACCATCTCGACCGTCGCGCTGCCCGCCTTCAAGAACCGCAACTACGACCAGCGCATGGTGCTGGGCACCATCGCCGCCGGCGCCAGCCTGGGCAACCTGATTCCGCCCGGGGTGGCTTTCATCATCTACGGCTCGATGACCAACACCTCGGCGGCGCGGCTGTACATGGCCGGCATCCTGCCCGGCGCGATCATGACGGTGCTGTTCCTGCTCACGATCCTGGCGATCTGCGTGTGGCGGCCGTCGGTGGCGGGCGTTCGCGAAGGCCGCACCGCGCTGGCGGAGAAGCTGCGTCACTCGGTGCACCTGCTGGGCCCGCTGGCCGTGTTCGCGGTGGTGATGGGCGGCATCTACACGGGCTGGGCCACCGTCACCGAAAGCGCGGCGCTGGGCGTGATCGTCTGCCTGCCCATCGCGGCGGGCTACCGCAAGCTGAACATCGCGATGCTGCACGAGTGCTTCCGCTCGACCATGCGGCTCACGGCGATGACGGCGCTGATCCTGGTGGCGGCGCTGTACCTGAACTTCGTGCTCTCGATGCTGGGCGTGCCGCAGGCGCTGGCCAGCCTCATCAAGTCGGCCGACGTGTCGCCCATCATGCTGCTGTGGATGCTGGCAGCGCTGTACCTGGTGCTCGGCATCGCGCTGGAGACCATGCCGATGCTCGTGGGCACGCTGCCGGTGGTGTTCCCCATCGTGCAGGCCGCGGGCATCGACCCCGTGTTCTTCGGCGTCTTCATGGTGCTGATGTGCGAGATCTCGCTGATCAGCCCGCCGATCGGCATGACGCTCTACGTGATCCAGGGCGTGCGTGGTGAAGGCTCGATCAACGACGTGTTCCAGGGCACCTTGCCCTTCTTCGTCGCCATGGTTGTGATGACCGCGATCCTGATCCACAACCCCTGGATCGCGACCTACCTGCCGAACCTGCTGTTCGGCAAGTGACGGTACTTTTTTCTCCCGCTCTCGAATCACCTTTCAACCTTTCAAGGAGTCAGGCATGCAACTGAAATTCGTTCTCCCGCTGATCGCGGCCACCCTGGCGCTGGCACTGCCGGCGCAGGCGGACAACGCCCGCCTGCGCGTGGCCGGCAACCTGGTGGCCACCGGGCTGATCCAGCAGACCAAGGAGCAGCCCTTCTTCGAGAACTTCGCGAAGAACACGGGGCTGCCCATCGACGCCGACTACAAGCCGATGGACGTGCTGGGCGTGAAGGACGCCGACGGCCTGCGCGTGCTGAAGTCGGGTCTGTTCGACATCGTCACCCTGCGCCTGGCGCAGGTGTCGCGCGACGAGCCTTTCTTCCTGGGCCCCGACATCGTGGGCCTGTCGACCGACTACGAGGTGGCGCGCAAGGTGGTCGATGCCTACCGCGACGCTTTCGACAAGCGGCTGCAGGAGCGCCACGGCGGCAAGCTGCTGGGCATCTATCCCTTCGGCCCGCAGGTGGTGTTCTGCAAGGTCGCGATCGGCGGCCTGGCCGACCTGAAGGGCAAGAAGGTGCGCGTGTACGACCAGTCGCTCGCCAAGTTCATCGAGAAGCTCGGCGGCATTCCCGTGACCATTCCCTTCGGCGAGACGCAGCAGGCGCTGGAGCGCGGCGTGACCGACTGCGCCATCACCGGCCCGAGCTCGGCCAACTCGGCGGGCTGGCCCGAGGTCACCACGCACTTCATGCCGATCGGCTTCCAGATCGCGCTCAACGCGTATGCGATCAACCTGCAGAAGTGGAACGCGCTGAGCGCCGAGCAGAAGACGAAGCTCACCGACGCCTTCCGCAAGTTCGAGACCGAGGTGTGGGGCTATTCGAAGGAGCTGTTCGACGATGCGTCGCGCTGCAATGTCGGCAAGGAGCCGTGCAAGACCGTCAAGAAGTTCGCGATGAAGGACGTGCCGGTGAAGCCGGGCGACCAGCAGATGATCCGCGACGCGCTGACCACGGTGTCGCTGCCGATCTGGAGCGAACTCTGCGACAAGTCCTACGACAAGTGCTCGGCCACCTGGAAGCAGGTCGTCGGCCCGGTGGTCGGTCTCAAGTAGCCCGGTATGCCATCGCTCTGGCAACTCACCGCGACCGAGCTCGCCGCAGGCTTTCGCGATGCGGCGTTCACCCCGACCGATGCGCTGCATGCCTGCCTGCAGCGCAGCGCCGAGGTCAACCCGCGGCTGAACGCGCTCATCACGCTCGACAGCGAAGGCGCCACGCACGCGGCGGAGCAAAGCACCGCGCGCTGGCGCAGTGGCCGGGCGCTGGGCGCGCTCGACGGCGTGCCCGTCACCATCAAGGACAACCTGCAGGTGCGCGGCCTGCCGACGCACTGGGGCAGCCGCGCGCTGGCCGGTGTGCTGGCCGAGCGCGACGAGCTGCCGGTGGCCAGGCTGCGCGAGGCCGGTGCCGTGATCTTCGGCAAGACCAACGTGCCCGAGTTCACGATGCAGGGTTACACCGACAACCCGGTGTTCGGCCCCACCGGCAACCCGTGGGACCCGGCGCTCACGCCCGGCGGCTCGTCGGGCGGCGCGGTGGCGCTGGTGGCCGCGGGCGGCTGCCCCATTGCGCTGGGCACCGACGGCGGCGGCTCCATCCGCCGGCCGGCCTCGCACACCAACCTCGTGGGCTTCAAGCCCTCGCGCGCTCGCGTGCCGCGCGGCGACGGGCTGCCGCCGATCTTCCTGGGCTTCGAGGTCGCGGGCCCGATCGCGCGCAGCGTGGCCGACGTGGCGGCCGTGATGCAGGTGATCGGCGACTGGCCGGTGGAGGAGGGCGCGGGCCCGCGACGCGCGCGCATTCTCTTCATTCCGCGCTTCGGCGATCACCCGGTCGATCCGCAGATCGCGGCGCTCACCGAGGCCGCCGCGCGCCACATGGCCGAACTCGGCCACGAGGTGACGACGGCGCAGGACTTCGGCATCGCCGAAGCGGTCAACCAGCGCTGGCCGCTGCTGGCGCAGGTCGGGCTGGCCTGGCTGGTGGCGCATCCACAGGAGCTGTCGAGCCGGCCCTTCGACGCGTCGCTGTTCGGCCCCGCGATGCAGGCGAACGCCGAGAACGGCCGCAAGGCCAGCGCGAGCGAGCTGTTCGAGCTGCTGTACGAAGCCGAGCGGCTGCGCAACACGCTGGCGCAACTGTTCGACCGCTACGACTTCCTGCTCACGCCCGCCGCCGCGGCCTTGCCTTGGCCCGCCGGCGAGACGCATCCGACGCGCATCGACGGGCGCGAGGTCGGCCCGCGCGGCCATGCGGTGTTCGCCGGCTTCGCGAACGCCGTGGGCCTGCCCGCCATCGCGCTGCCCTGCGGCTTTGCGGGGCCGCTGCCGGTCGGCGTGCAGCTCGTGGCGCGCGAAGGCGCGGACGACGCCTTGCTCGCGCTCGCGCGCTCGTTCGAACAGGCCCATCCGTGGCGGCGCTTCCCCGCGTTGTGACGCTGGCCGAGGCCGTGGCGGCGCAGCTCGCGCCGGCCGAGGCCGCGCAGGCGCTGTGCCGCGCGCGGCGCGACGGGCGGCGCGTGATGTCGTCGCTGCTGCCGTCGCACGACCGGCGCGCCGCCTACGCGATTCAGGACGCGACGCTGGCGGCGCTCGGTGCGGTCGGCGGCTGGAAGGTCGGCGCGAGCGCGCCGGGGCGCGAGCCCGTGTGCGCGCCGCTGCCGGCCGAAGGGCTGGTGCCCGGCGGCGCGTCGCTGGTCGGCGGTGCATGGCATCTGCGCGGCGTCGAGGCCGAGCTCGCGTTCCGCCTCGGCACCGACCTGCCGCCGCGCGCGTTGCCCTATACGCGCGACGAGGTCGCCGGTGCCATCGACGCGGTGCTGCCCGTGATCGAGGTGGCGGAGACCCGGCTCATCGACTGGCTCGACGCCAGCCCCTCGGCGCTGCTCGCCGACCTGCTGTGCCACGGCGGCCTGGTGCTCGGCGAGCCCGCGCCTTTCGAACGGTCGTGGCTCGACCTCGCACAGACCGAGGTCGTGATGCATTTCGACGCGCAGGTCGTCGCCCACACGGTCGGGGAGCACACGCACCCCGACGTCGGTGCGCTGCTCGTGTGGCTGGCCAACGAAGGCGCGGCGCGGGGCCAGGGCCTGCGGGCCGGCCAGGTCGTGACGACCGGTTCGTGCACCGGCATGTTGTTCGCCTCGCAGGGCACGGCCGTGCGGGCGGAAGTGAAGGGGCTCGCGCCGTTGCACGCGCGCTTCTGATTTCTTTCCTGGGATCACTGGAGGAACCCGATATGTCCCATTCAACGATCGACGCGGTGGCGCAGGCGCTGGTGCGTGCGCGCGGCGCGCACGTCGCGAGCCCGGCGGCCGACGTGGCCGGAGGGCTCGCGCAGGCCGACGAGGCCTACGCCGTGCAGCAGCAGGTGGCGCAGGCGCTCGGCTGGTTCGGTGCGGCGCCGCCCCGGTACTGGAAGGCCGGCGGCCCGTCACGCGATGCCGTGCTGACGCATGCGCCGCTGCCGCCGCGCGGCGTATGGACCAGCCCGGCCACGGCCGGCGACTGGCCGTTCCATCTGCGGGGCATCGAGGCCGAGATCGCGTTGCGCATTGGGCGCGACGTCGATGCGGCGTTGGCGGCGACGCTCGACGTCGACAGCGCACGCGCCCTGGTCGACGCCATGACGGTCTCGATCGAGATCGTCGATTCCCGCTGGCAGGAGGCCCTCGACGCGCCCGCGCTGTGCAAGCTGGCCGACCTGCAATCGCACGGCGCGCTGGTGCTGGGCGAGTGGGTGCCTTTCGTCGCCCGCGACTGGGCCGCGCAGGCCTGCGAGGTGCGCATCGGCGCGCGCGCGACCGTGATGCGTCGCGGCACGCATTCGCTCGGCGATCCCGCCTGGCTGCTGCCCGTGTGGCTGCGCCACGCCACGCGCCATGGCCAGACCGTCGCGGCCGGCACCGTCGTCACGACCGGCACCTGGGTCGGCATTCTCGAAGCGGGCGAGGGCGACCTCGTCACCGCCGAATTCCCGGGCATCGGCCACGCGTCGGTGCAGCTCTAGCAATTTCCACAACCCATCCAGAACGGAGACAACCCCCATGATCGCGCTCGACAACCACCCCAGCGGCCGCCACTTCCTGCAGATTCCGGGCCCCAGCCCCGTGCCCGACCGCATCCTGCGGGCCATCAGCCTGCCGACCATCGACCACCGCGGGCCCGAGTTCGCCACGCTGGGCAAGAAGGTCATCGGCGGGCTGCAGCAGGTGTTCCAGACCCGGCACCCGGTTGTCGTCTATCCCGCGTCGGGCACCGGCGCGTGGGAAGCGGCGCTGGTCAACGTGATGAGCCCGGGCGACCACGTGCTGATGTTCGAGACCGGCCACTTCGCGACGCTGTGGCAGAAGATGGCGCGCCGGCTCGGCCTGGAGCCCGAGTTCCTCGCGCTCGAAGGCAGCGACGAGACGGGCCTGCCGCGCAGCTGGCGCCACGGCGTGCAGGCCGACCTCATCGAGCAGCGCCTGCGCCAGGACACCACGCACCACATCAAGGCCGTGTGCGTGGTGCACAACGAGACCTCGACCGGCGTCACCTCCGACATCGCCGCAGTGCGTCGCGCGATCGATGCGGCGGGCCATCCGGCGCTGCTGATGGTCGACACCATCTCGGGCCTGGCGAGTGCCGACTACCGGCACGACGAATGGGGCGTGGACGTCACCGTCAGCGGCTCGCAGAAGGGCCTCATGCTGCCGCCGGGCATCAGCTTCAACGCGGTGTCGCCCAAGGCGCTCGAGGTGGCGAAGACGGCGCGCCTGCCCAAGGCCTTCTGGGCCTGGGACGAGATCATCGAGATGAACCAGGGCGGCTACTGGCCCTACACGCCGAGCACGAACCTGCTGTACGGCCTCAGCGAGGCGCTGGACATGGTGCTCGAGCAGGGCCTGCCGGTGATCTTCGCGCGCCACCAGCGCTGGGGCCAGGGAGTGCGCGCCGCCGTGCAGGCCTGGGGCCTGCCGACGCAGTGTGCCGACGCGCGCGTGCACTCGCCCGTGCTGACCGGCGTCATCACGCCGCAGGGCGTCGATGCCGATGCGCTGCGCCGCCTCATCCACCAGCGCTTCGACCTCTCGCTGGGCGCGGGCCTGGGCAAGCTGCGGGGCCGCATGTTCCGCATCGGACACCTGGGCGACTGCAACGACCTCACGCTGATGGCCGCATTGACCGGCATCGAGATGGGTTTCAAGCTGGCGGGCGTGCCGGTGGCCGGCAGCGGGGTGCTGGCGGCCATGGCGTACTTTGCGGAAACACCGGCCGCCAACGCCGCGTGATCCCCCGGGAAGGGGCTGCGGTCTAGGTGTTTGCCATTATCGTCAACAAGATTGTCAACATTGATGTTGACGTTAATTTCGACAAAGCCTAAATTCCGCTCCACAGCCTCGGTGGTGCACTGGACCGGACCAGCCCGACCCGCGACTGCAAAGTTCGCCAGCGTGCCGGGTCGTTTCCTTGCAAGCTGGCATCCGTGCCACTGCAAGGAGACAAACCGATGCAAAACACCATGACGGACGGCGCCAAGGCGACCGCCGCAGCGCCCGACGACACGCTCCAGCCCACCAAGGTGCGCTGGAAGATCTTCCTGATGATGTTGTTCCTGATCTCGATCAACTACATCGACCGGGCCTCGCTCTCGGTGGCCATGCCGCTGATCGCCAAGGAATTCGACATCGGCCCGGCCGTGCAGGGCCTGCTGCTCAGTTCCTTCTTCTGGACCTACGCGCTGATGCAGATTCCGGGCGGCATGCTGGCCGACCGCTTCGGCCCACGCGTCGTCATTGCCGGCGCCACCGTGGGCTGGGGCTTCTTCCAGGCCATCGCTGCGGCTTGCACCGGCTGGGTGCCCCTGCTGCTCACGCGGCTGGGCCTGGGCGCGGCCGAAGCGCCGATCTACCCCGCGGGCGGCAAGCTCAACGGCATCTGGATGACGCAGACCGAACGCGGGCGCGGCGCCACTCTGCTCGACGGCGGCGCGCCCCTGGGCGCGGCGCTGGGCGCGATCCTGATCTCGGCGCTGATCGCCGTGCTCGGCTCGTGGCGCCTGGCCTTCGTGATCGCCGGTGTCGGCACCGTCATCGCCGGCTACTTCGCCTGGCGCTACATCCGCAACCATCCGCGCCAGCATCCCGACGTGAACGAGGCCGAGGCGCGCTACATCGAGGCCAGCCACGCCGCCGACGCCGCCAAGGAATCGGCCAATGCCAGCGGCCGCGTGCTCGACTTCTTCCGCTACCGCTCGGTGTGGGGCATGTTCTTCGGCTGGATGTGCTTCAACGCGCTGTTCTACGGCCTGCTCACCTGGATGCCCAACTACCTGTCGAAGGTGCACGGCTTCGACATCAAGCAGATGGGCGGTGCGGTGTTCATCATGTTCTTCTCGGGCTTCGTCGGCGAAATGTTCGGCGGCTGGCTGGCCGACAAATGGATGGCGGCCGGCGCGTCGCAGAGCAAGGTGCTGCGTACGCTGTTCGGTATCTCGTCGATCATCGCGACCATCGCCATCTTCATGGTGACGCGGATCACGGACCCGGTCGCCGTGGTGGTGCTGCTGTCGGTCACGCTGTTCTTCCTGCGCTGGTGCGGCCTGTTCTGGTGCGTGCCGTCGATCCTCGGCACGCGTGCCCGGGTCGGCTTCCTGGGCGGCACGATGAACCTGGGCGGCAACGTGGCGGGCATCGGCGTGCCGATCGTGGTCGGCCTCATCGTGCAGGCCACGGGCTCGTACTTCATGGCGCTGATGCTGTTCACCGCAGCCGGCGCGGGCCTGTTCGTCTGCTCGACGATGCTGATCGACTACAGCAAGAAGCTGCCGGTCTGATGCCAACCACCCGGACTTCCATCCCATGACCCCTCGCAAACTCATCGGCGTGCTCACGCCGTCCTCGAACACCGCGCTCGAGCCGCTGACCAGCGCGATGGTCGCGGCCGTGCCCGGCGTGTCGGCGCACTTCTCGCGCTTCACCGTCACCGAGATCTCGATGCGCGATGCATCGCTGAACCAGTTCGACGACAGCAAGATTCTCGAGGCCGCGCGGCTGCTGGCTGACGCGCGCGTCGACACCATCTGCTGGAGCGGCACCTCGGCCAGCTGGCTCGGCTTCGAGAAAGACCAGGCGCTGTGCGCGCGCATCACCGAAGCCACCGGCATCCCGGCGACCACCTCGGTGCTGGCGCTCAACGAACTGCTGGCCGCGCAGGGCGCGCGCACGCTGGGGCTGGTGTCGCCGTACGTCGAGGACGTGCAGCGGCGCATCGTCGCCAACTACGCGGGCATCGGCATCGACTGCGTGGCCGAGCGCCACCTGGACCTCACGGTGAACTTCTCGTTCAGCGAGGTCGAGCCCGACACGCTGCGCCGCATGCTGCGCGAAGTGGCGCAGCAGCGCCCCGACGCCATCACCATCATGTGCACGAACCTGAGCGGCGCGCAGCTGGTCGAGGAAATGGAGCGCGAGCTCGGCATCCCGATCTACGACTCGGTGGCCACCGTGGTCTGGCGCGCGCTGAAGACCGTCGGCGTCGCGCCGGGCGCCGTGAAGGGCTGGGGCCGGCTGTTCGACGCGACAGCCTGAGCGTTCGCCACCGCCCCCGAAACAGACAGAAAAGCAAAGAAAGACCATGACCTTCCGCGACCTCGATCTCGTGGTGCGCAACGCCCGCGTTGCCACCGCCAGCGACACCTTCGATTCGGACATCGGCATCGCCGGCGGCCGCATCGTGCAGCTTGGCCTCGGCCTGCCGCCCGGCCGGCAGGAGATCGACGCCGCCGGCCGCTACGTGACGCCGGGCGGCGTCGACGCCCACTGCCACCTCGACCAGCCGATGGAGCCGCCCGTGCGCATGGCCGACGACTTCGGCTCCGGCACCCGCGCCGCCGCCTGCGGCGGCACCACCACCGTGATTCCGTTCGCCGCGCAGCAGAAGGGCCAGTCGCTGCGCGCCGCCGTGCAGGACTACCACCAGCGCGCCGAGGGCCGCGCCCACGTCGACCACGCCTTCCACCTGATCGTGAGCGACCCGACCGAGGAAGTGCTCAAGTACGAGCTGCCGCAGCTCATCGCCGAGGGCTACACCTCGTTCAAGATCTACATGACCTACGACGATCTGAAGCTGGACGACGGCCAGATCCTCGACGTGCTGTCGGTGGCGAGAGAGCAGGGCGCGATGGCCATGATCCACGCCGAGAACGCCGACTGCATCGAGTGGCTGACCAAGCGGCTCGAAGCCAGCGGGCGCACCGCGCCGCGCTTTCATGCGCATTCGCGGCCGATGTTGGTCGAGCGCGAGGCGACGCACCGTGCCATCGCGCTGTCGGAGCTGGTCGACGTGCCGATCATGATCGTGCACGTGTCGGGGCGCGAAGCCGTCGAGCAGATCCGCTGGGCGCGCGCGCACGGCCTGAGCGTGTTCGCCGAAACCTGCCCGCAGTATTTGTTCCTGACCGCCGAAGACCTGGGCATCGACGACAGCTACCAGGGCGCGCGCTGCGTGTGCAGCCCGCCGCCGCGCAACTGCGAGAACCAGCAGGTGATCTGGAACGGGCTGTCCGACGGGCTGTTCACGATCTTCTCGTCGGACCATGCGCCGTTCCGCTACGACGCGCCCGAGGGCAAGAAGCCCGGCGGCGAAGAGGTGGCCTTCCGCCACATCCCGAACGGCATTCCCGGCATCGAGACGCGGCTGCCGCTGTTGTTCTCGCACGGCGTGCTCGACGGGCGCATCACCATCAACAAGTTCGTCGAGCTGACGTCCACCAACCCCGCCAAGGCCTACGGGCTGCACCCGCGCAAGGGCACGATCGCCGTCGGTGCCGATGCCGACCTCGTGGTCTGGGGCACCACGCCGCGCGCGATTCGCAATGCCGACCTGCACCACGACGTCGACTACACGCCCTACGAGGGCATCGAGGTGAAAGCCTGGCCGGCGCTGACGCTGGCACGCGGCGAAGTCGTGTGGGACGGCGAACGCTTCCATCCACGCGCCGGACGCGGAGAATTCCTGCGCCGGGGCGAGCCCACCTTGCTGCCGAGCCGCCGACCCGCCTGAACCTGGAGCCACCGCCATGAACCTGCTGCTCATCAACCCCAACACCTCGCAAAGCGTCTCCGACCTGATCGCGGCCGAGGCCCGGCGCGCGGCCGCGAGCGACACGCACATCGAGGTGCTCACGGCGCCTTTCGGCGTGGCCTACATCGAGACCCGCTTCGAATCGCTGATCGGCGCCTACGCCGCCGCCACGCTCGCGGCCGAGCACCACACGCGGCACGACGCCATCGTGGTCGCGGCCTTCGGCGACCCCGGCATCGACGGCCTGCGCGAGGCGCTCGACATCCCTGTGGTCGGCCTCACCGAAGCCGCGCTCATGAGCGCGTGCCTGCTCGGCAAGCGCTTCTCGATCGTCGCGATCTCGCGGCGCATCACAGCCTGGTACCGCGAGTGCGTGCAGGCCAACGGCCTCATCGACCGGCTGGCGAGCATCCGCAGCCTGGACGGTCCGCTCAAGGACATCGGCCACGTGCAGGACGACCACGGCCAGCGGCTGGAGGCCCTGTGCATGTCGGCCATCGAGGACGACGGCGCGGACGTGATCATCATTGCCGGCGCGCCGCTGGCGGGCCTGGCGCGCTCCATCAAGGACCGCATTCCGGTGCCCGTGGTCGATGGCGTGTCGAGCGCCGTGTGCCATGCGCAGACGCTCGTCTCGCTGGCACCTGCACCGGCGCGCCTGGGCAGTTTTGCGCCGCCGCCGATCAAGCCGAACCACGGGCTGCCCGAGGCGCTGGCGCGGCTTCTGGCACGCGACGGCGCCCGCGCGCCAGGCTGAGGTCGCGGGCCCCGTGACGCTCTGCAGCCTCGAGGGGGCGTCGATAGAATCGGCGCCGATGCCCACCAAAGCCCCAGCCCGCAAGACCAGCGCGAACGGCGCGACTGGCGCCACCGGCACGACCGGTGCCCCCAACGCCCGCGAACACAGCGTCGACGAGATCGCCGAGAAGATCTCGGCCGCCATCCTGGAACACCGTCTCGCGCCGGGCACGAAGCTGGGCGAAGACCGGCTGGCCACGATCTTCGCGACCAGCCGCGCCAAGGTGCGCGAGGTGCTGGCCCGGCTGGCGCACGAGCAGATCGTCGAACTCGTGCCGCAGCGCGGCGCCTTCGTCGCCAAGCCCACCATCGAGCAGGCGCAAGATGTGTTCGAGGCGCGCCGCCTCATCGAGCCCGGCGTGCTGCGCCGCCTCATCCGTACGCTCGACGACGCCAAGCGGGAGCGCCTGCAACGCCATATCGAGCTCGAGGCCGATGCACGGCGCCGCGACGACAAGCGCGCCATCGTGCGGCTGTCGGGCGAGTTCCATGTGCTGCTGGCCGAGCTGGCCGGCAACTCGGCGCTGGCGCGCTCGATGCGCGAGCTGTCGGTGCTGACCTGCCTGATCATCTCGCTGTACGACGCCCCCACGGCCACCAGCTGCCGCGCCGACGAGCACGAGGAAATCGTCGCTGCCGTGAACCGCGGCGACGCCGCGCGCGCCGAGAAGCTGATGCTGCATCACCTCGACCACATCGAGCAGAGCCTGAAGCTGGACGACAGCGCGGAAGAGGTCGATCTCGAAAGCG
Organism: Variovorax sp. GW823-FHT02B07; assembly: GCF_058797695.1. Classification (NCBI taxonomy): domain Bacteria; kingdom Pseudomonadati; phylum Pseudomonadota; class Betaproteobacteria; order Burkholderiales; family Comamonadaceae; genus Variovorax; species Variovorax sp. GW823-FHT02B07. Next base: position 2,289,286 of record NZ_JBXAJX010000001.1, on the reverse strand, counting down.
TGTTCAGCTGAACCGGAGGAGGTCGGGCAACGGCATGCCCGATGTCCGCAAGGCACAGGCAGACCCATTGCGGGTGCCCAACAAACAAAAAGCCCCAGCAGCTTGGCAGCTACTGGGGCATCGTTTTGGCGGAGCAGGCGTCCGCTTTCTGGATGTTCAAACATGCCTGAAGTTGCTCATTTTCATGACGCTCTCTCAATGAGAGTGGACTCTTGCATGTCTATTTCTGTTCAATTTCGTCTGTTCTAACAAAATCTGGTATGTTGGGTAAGAAGTTGGAAGGAAATAGATGCCCAAGAAATCCCGTGAACTCTCTGCCATTGAGGTCAGCCGCCTACGAAAACCAGGGCTGCATGCGGTTGGCGGCGTCGCTGGTCTCCAACTGCAAGTTGCCCCGGCTGGTGCCCGAACATGGGTGTTGCGTGTAGTAATCGCCGGCAAGCGCCGCGACATGGGGCTCGGTGGCTACCCGGATGTGCCGTTGGGAGACGCAAGGCGCAAGGCGCGCGATGCGCGAGAGCTTGTTGAGCAAGGCGTTGACCCCATCGAGCGGCGACGCGAGGCTGCGAATCTGCTCTTGGCGAGTCGCGCTAGCCACAAGACGTTCGAGCAATGCGTTACTTCGTACATCGAAAGCCGGGAAGCGGAGTGGCGCAATCCGAAGCATCGGCAACAGTGGCAAAACACGCTTGATACGTACGCCGGACCGGTCGTAGGCAAATTGCTGGTGTCCAACGTTACGCTGGCGCACGTACTTGAGATTTTGGAGCCGCTCTGGCGCGAAAAAACAGAGACGGCGACGCGCCTGCGTGGACGCATCGAATCGGTGCTCGACTGGGCGACCGTTAGGGGTTACCGCACTGGTGACAATCCGGCTCGATGGAAAGGCCACCTCGACCAATTGCTCGCGAAGCCCGGAAAGATCGCGCAGGTCGAGCACCATGCAGCCGTGCCTGTTGGCGAGATGGCCGCATTTATGACCGCGTTGCGCAAAATCAACGGCATGGGTGCCCGAGCGTTGGAGTTCGCAATCCTTACGGCCGCTCGATCTGGAGAGGTTCGTGGTGCGCTGTGGTCTGAGATCAGCATAGAGGCGCGCATGTGGGTCATCCCGGCGGAGCGCATGAAGGGAAAACGTGAGCATCGGGTGCCGCTTGCCAAGCAAGCAATTGCGCTGCTTGAGGGGATGCCCAAGATGGAAGGCAGCGACTTTGTTTTCCCTGGGGCGCGCGGTACCTCTTTAAGCGACATGACCCTCTCGGCTGTGATGAGGCGAATGAAGGTTGATGCCGTACCGCACGGTTTCCGCTCAACGTTCCGTGACTGGGCGGCGGAACGTACGAATTTCCCTAGGGAGCTTGCTGAAATGGCTCTGGCACACACTATCGAGAACAAGGTCGAGGCAGCCTACAGGCGCGGCGACATGTTCGCCAAGCGGGCCACCTTGATGGCAAGCTGGGCGGTGTTTTGCGACACCGAAGTGCGAACCTCGAAGGTCGCGAGCATCGGCGAAAGGCGTGCTGTAACCGGCATCGCAAGCTGAATCAGCACTGCGTCGCGTGCGTGGCAGCACAAACTCTGATCAACACGTAGCGAAAAATAGACGAGCTGGAGCGAAAAATTGGAAGACCTGAGTCATTGGGACAACACGGCCGAGTTCACCGCGCTGGAGGTTGCTGCACTGGTCGTGGGGATGGACCCGGCAGCGCCGGACGCCGCCCCTCATAGAGCTGCTCCGATGCACAAGCTGTTGAAGGAAGGGCATCGGATCGCGATTGCCATGATTACTCAGCCAGAGTTGACTGCAGAAGGGTTCAAGCTTCAGCGCGGGATGGCCGCATGGGCCGCCGCACTGGTAAGTACGCTATTTGATTTTTACGGGGGTTATCAACCCCCGCAATGGTTTCGCGGCACGGATGGTGAATTTGAAAAGCAGCTTTTTGCGCGTGCCGAGATTGCGCGCTGGCTGGGCGCGATGGGATTGAAGTCCGAGTACGCCTTTGAGCGTGAAGACGCCGCCGCGAAGACACCTAGGTCCACGGTGGAATTGATGATGCCTACGTCGGTGGTCGCGTCTCGCCCGGAGCAGCGGAAGGCGGCCATCCTCGGTGTACTGAAGGAACTCGGTTATCCCGACATGGGGGCGCTCCCGAAGAACGGTTCCGGCAAATCGGGAGTCAAGGCACAGGTCCGCCAAATGGTTGGGAACAAGACGATCTGGGCAGGAAGCAAGGTGTTTGACAAGGCTTGGGAGGCTCTTCGCGGAGAGTCCGCAGAGTAGGGGCGGGGCCCCCCAACTTCGGGTACGGGGGAGGGTTGCGCAGGGGGAGGGTAGCCGGAAAAAGATTCGGCCATGTTCAAAAGCGTCTGAAACGGCAAGATCATGGCTATCAAGAAAATCATCAAGACGAAAGACGTGCTCGCGACGCAAGACATGTGTCGCGCTACTCTTTTCCTTCGCCGCAAGGAGGGCCTGTGGCCTGAGCCTATCGCGGGCGGTGGCTACCTCGAAGTGGAGGTCAATGCGCTTGCCAGCGCGCGGGCCGCCGGTTGGGGCGACGACCAGACTCGTCAACTCGTCCGCGCGCTGATGGCAGAACGTCAGGAGCAGGCCGCTGAGCTGCTCCGCTACCTCCAGCCTGCTGGCGCCGCTGCTTTGGCTTAAAGGACTCCCCATGAAGTCCTTCAACATTGTGCTCGCAGGTGCACTTGGAAGCCTGCCGCTCACGTTCCGTCCTAGAAAAAGAAAGGGCTGCTCCGCCGCTAAGAAGGCGGCCCCGAAGCCGACCAAGAAAACCGGCAGTGTGCCGAGCAAGCGTCGGGCCAATGGTCGCCCGAGGGCTGCGGCGAATGATTCGGCATTCCTCGGCGCCACGACAAGGGCCATGTCTTGTGCGGAGCAGCGCGCGTTTGTGCTCTCGGTGCTGGCGACCAGCGGGCAGTCGAGCTATTTCTTTCGCAACAACGGCTGTTACCAAGTGCCGACTCGTGTTTTCGAGTTGCGCAAGCTTGGGCACGACATCCGCACCACTTGGGTCACGATCGTTGATGCCGATGGTTGGTCTCACCCCCGCTGCGCCTTCTACGAACTCGGCGATCAAGGTCAGATCGGCTTCGACTTCGGGGGCGCTGCGAACGATCCGGCCACGCTGATGAACAGCTCGAAGAAATGAGCCCGACCACCTACGCTCATCTGATTGGCAAGGTCGAGTTGCGGCTCACTGTTGAAGAACAAGGCGAGTTCGTGACGCTGCGTGAGCGCCTTCGCAAGCACGCGCATTGCCTCGAACTCGAAGCGACTGGCGACGGCCGTTTACGCTTCCTGATCTCCCATGTCGGCTGGTTCCGGCACATCTACAGCCTTGACGAAGTAGTCGCATTCGTTGATCGCGCCCAGGCGTGCGCCGAGGTTGCAAAGGCGCGGAAGCGAGTTCGCCTGTGAAGCACCTCCTTGAATCTGCACTGGAGCGCAAGTGCTTCGACACCATGGCTGCGCGCTACGCGTTGGCTGGAGTTGAACTGACCGCCGAGACCGGCATCGACGGCGCGACGCACCTGTACACGCTCCACCACGGCCGGATTGTCCCGCTGGACGATCTCGATCACGCACGCGCCTTACTCCTGGCGCAGATTGGCGGTGCCAATGCGTGAGTACGCGATCGTGCCGTCCAAGTTCTGGATCACGCCGCTTGCCAAGTCGCTGCGCGGCAATCCGTTCGCACAGGTCGTTGCGCTGTACCTGAAGACTGGTCCGCACGCCAACCTGATCGGCCTCTACCACTGCCCGATTGCTTACGTGGCGCAAGACACCGGTATCCCCTTCGAAGGGGCTTCGAAGGCCCTTGCAAGCCTCTCCGAAGCGGGGTACTGCACTTTCGATCCGGAGGCTGATGTTGTGTTCGTTCATGACATGGCGCCGGAACAGATCGGCTCCACTTTGGCGCCGGCCGACAAGCGCACCAAGGCCGTGCTGCGCGAGTGGTCGACCGTTCCGTCGGAAAGCCTCCGCCGCGCATTTCACCGCCTGTATGCCGTTGCCTTTCACCTGCCGGCGATGGCAGAAATCGACGATCTCGAACAAGGGGCTTTGAAGGTCAACGCATACCCCATCGAAGCCCCTTCGGAGGCCCTTCGAAGCCAAGAGCATGAACAAGATCATGCACAGGATCACGTACACGACCACGGGCAAGAGTCTCCCTCGTCCGAGCAAAGTCCGGACGGTGCTGACTTGTCCGGGAAGGGCGCAAAGCCGAGGAGGCGCCACGGGACCGACGACGACCATGAGGCGGTTAGGTGGATGTGGGCGCGCATCAAGGTCATCGACCCGACCATGAAAGAGCCGAACTGGGACGCGTGGGCGAACGACATGCGGCTGATGCGTGGGCAGGATGGCCGCACCCATCGCGAGGCCTGCGAGCTTTTCGGATGGGCGAACAAGGACGGCTTTTGGCAGACCAACATCCTGTCGCCGGGCAAGCTGCGCGAGAAGTGGCAGCAGCTCGTGCTCCAACGCCAGCGCGGTGCGACGCATGCCGCCGGCCGGGCACCGGTACTGACCGACGAGCAGCGCGCCGTTGCTGACGCGCAATCAGGTGCCGACGCAGAGCGGCTGCTGTTCGGCGACAAGGCGGCCAACGACGGGGAGGTCATTGATGCAGCGTGAAGACTTCCGCGAGTTCGATGAACTGCTCAACGACGTGTGGGGCCTGAAAGGCTCTGCGCTGCTCACGGCGGGCCAGAAGGCGATGTTTTTCCGGGCGCTGGCGGCCTACCCCTTGGCCGAGGTTCGGGCCGGCTTGGACGCGCATATCCGCGACCCGAAGCGCGGCCAGTTCCTGCCCATGCCGGCTGATGTGATCGCGCAGATCATCGGCATCGTGGCCGACGACGGCCGTCCTGGCGCCGAAGAGGCCTGGGCCATGGCTTTCCGCTCGTCCGACGACTCGCAGACCCTCGTGTGGACCGACGAGACTGCTGAAGCCCTGGGCATCGCCCGGCCGCTGCTGCTCGGCGGCGATGAGGTGGGCGCCCGGATGGCGTTCAAAGAGGCCTACACGCGAATCGTTGCGAAGGCGCGCGAAGACCGTGTGCCGCCGAAGTGGTCCGCAACGCTGGGGCATGACAGCGCAGAGCGCAATCGCGTGCTGCTGCCGCACGTGCAAGCCGGGCGAGTGTCCGGCGATCTGCTGCTCGAAGCGCCGATAGGGCTCGACGACATGCTCGCGCTGCCCGCGCCCGAGGGTGAGACCGAGACCGGCCGCGCGGCGCGTTTGAAGGCCCGCGAGCGCTTGGCAGAAATGCGCGCCGAGCAGGTCAAGCCTCGCAAGGGCGCCGACGAAATCGAGCGCGAGCGCACCGCTGCGCTGAAGGCCGGCGCCGCAGCGCGCGTCGCGGCATACAGCGACATCTCTTTCAACGTTGCTGGAACTTAAACATGACCGACGTACCGATTCACAAAATCACCACCATTCTCCTTAGTCCCGACGCCCGTTTGGAGCACGGCCGTCCCGCGCAGTCGATGAGCATGCATTCCACGCCCGCTGGCGGCGGCGTCGTTGTTCGGCATCGCGACTCCGACGGGAAGCTGCACGTGTTCGTCATCGACACCCGCGACATCGACGCCGTTTGCACCGGCCTGCAAGACGTTGTGAGTCAGGCACGTGCCGAGTGGTGCGACACGATCACCGGCTTCGAGACGCAGGCCCTGCTCGAACGAGCCCGCTGCCGCACCAGCGCTTGATCCAGCACCACCCAGCAAAGAGGAAACACATGACCACCTTGAAGTCTCGAACCCATCACATCCTGACGCTCACGATCATCGACCACCTCGGCGAGCGCGACGGTGGCGCAGCCTTCGTACACCGCTCTCGGATGTGCCTGAATTGCGACAGCTATTCCCCTGACTCCGGCCCTGACTGGGACGCGGAGGTTGATGGGCCTTGCCTGAACCTGTGCACGGCCGCCAAGCATGCCGATGACGGCGCGTACTGCCCCGATCACCAAAGTCGCGCCGAGTTCGCGGCCAACCTGCACCGCGCTCACGTGCCGTTGTTCGGCGTCATCCAAGGCGGTGCGGCATGACGCTCGCGAGCGACACCATCCCCGCCATCGCGCACGCACCCGTCGCTGTTGCAGTAGAGATTCCTGCTGCCCCCGCAATCAAATTGCCTGATTTCGACGGCGAAGCCGCCGCGGTGATCGGGAATGTCTTTGTCGGCCTGCTTCCCCTGGGGCGCCGCACGGCGGGGCCGGCATCGAACGACGACGTTGCGGAGGGCAACAACGCTGCCGATGACGACGGCGGAGAAGCTTCGATCGACGCTAGCGCCACGCGCGATCCTCGCGGAGATGCCAGCCGAAAGCTGCGCTGCGTCGTCGGACCGCGCATGAATCGCGCGCGCGCGCTTTCTGGGTTCTCGCAGACCGAGGCGGCGACGGCATTGGGCTACCGCACGCCTGCGCAGGTGAACCTGTGGGAGATGGGGCGCCGCCTTCCGCCGATCTTTGAAGTCATTAAGGCCGCTCGTCTCTACGGGGTGAGCATCGACTACATCATGGGCGAGACCCACGAGCCCGACCGCGATCCTTCGACCGGCGCGCGTCATGCCGTTCTCCGGGGCGTGCGCGGCATGCTGGAGCGCGTGGCCGAGATCACCGTCAGCGAGATCGACAGGCACCAGCGCCTCATCGGTCCGCACGCGGGCAACGTGCGCGGCCTGCTTGAAAGCGGTGATGCGCTGCTCGAAGCATTCGGCGCCTTCGTTCGGCACAACCACGGCGCCTTCGTAAACATGCGTGGCGGCGCCAGCCTCCAGCGTCTCGCCGGAGAGTTCGAAGCCGCACTGGCGGACGCGCGCACGGCGATCCGCCTGCACGACGCCCGCGACGCGGACTTGGCTCGCGAGCTTGCTGCGCTCGGCGACGAGGCCTAACCCACCTGCGGGGGGGCTGTCTTCCGAACGCGCCCCTACAGCGCCCCCGATCGCCCGCCCGCCCGGTTTGGAAAAGCGCACCCCTCCGCGCACGGTCCCGCAAATAACGTATTGGTTCCGCTTACTTCCGCACCCAAAGAAATCATGGATGAATCAATCGAACCTCTGCTGGACGAAGCCCAGGTCTCGGCCGTCCTCGGCGTCGAACCCGCGACGCTCGCCGCATGGCGCTCGACCAATCGCGTGACGCTGCCCTTCGTCAAAGTCGGCGGCCGCCTCGTGCGCTACCGGAAGAGCGACGTGCAAGCCCTGATCGCAGCCGGCCTTCATCAGCCGCAGCCCGCGACCGACGGGGCCTGATGCGCATGCACAAAGCCATTGCCAGCCTGCTTGAGGTCGCGCGCCTGAGCTTCAACGCCGAGGCACCTGCCAGCCCCGACAAGCCCCTCGACCGGGCTCTCTGCCCGACCACCAGCCACCTCGTCCTCGACCGCCTCCGCCCGCTCTCAACCCGAAAGCTCAACGCCATGCAGAACTTCGCCCGCAGTCCGCTCGCAACCTCCGCCGAACTGACGGCCGCCCAGGTCGATGCCCTTGACCTTGTTTTCATCAACGACCGGGTGCAGCTCGTGGCCGGCCAACTGCATCTGAAGCGCACGCGTCTGCTCGAAGTCGCGGGCTTCCGCAGCGCGATCGCCGAGGCCATCCTGGCTGCTGATGATCCGACCGCCGTCACGGCCGAGCAGGTTGTCGCGATCCTCGACCGGATGACGGCAGAGGTCGATGACGAGATTGCCTCGGTTCGCGAGGATCGCGCGCGGCATGACGCCCGACACAAGGCGCGCATCGAACGCCTGACGCCCCTTCGCCGGGCAGTGGCGACGCGCATTGGCGCCCTGGCGAGCGAGAGGACGCGCTGCGTCGAAAGCATCGACGCGGCGCGCCGCGCTTCGACCATGACGCACGCCGCGGAGCAGCGGCACGCCAACCTTGTCGCGGCCGGTCTCACCGCCGAAGAAATCCTCAAACTCCGCCCCGCCGCTCAGGCACCCGCAGATCAAGAGGCGGCGATCCGGGCGAGGATCAATGACATCGACGCGCAGATCACGCCGCTGCGGACCTTCCTGGCGAACGAGGCCGATGTGACGCCGCTCGTGGGCCTCGGTTTCGAAGCGCTGATCAACGCCCGTGCCGCCGCCGAACAGGAACCGGCATGAACGCTGTCAGCGAGCGCTATTTCCCGTGCGTGCCGCTCGGCGCCACGGGCGCGGATGAGGCGCACGTTTGGGTGATCGCCGATGTGCAGGCTGCCCGCCGCAACAAGCGCCTGCGGTCGCTGGCGAAGAGCGCGGCTCATCAACTGCGCCACCTGACCGACGCGGCGGCGATGGAGAGCTTTCTGTGTCGTGCTGCGCTGGTGGCGATGGAGGGCGCGAGCCCCACCGAGTGGCTCGAAGCCCAAGTTCGGGCCATCGAGGAAGAGCAGTCCGCGACCCGCGCGGAGCACGCTCGCATGGAATCGCGGGTCGCCGAGGCCAACGCATGACGATCCACGGCCCGACCGAACCCCGCAAGCGCGGCTCGCAGTCCGGCGTGGCGCGTGGCCCCTACAAGCCCCGTCGCATCAAGGCGGAGGAGCCGCAGACGCCCGAGGAGCTTGCCGCGCTGCGCGAGCGCGCGCGCGAGTACTGGGGCGACCTGTACGCCAAGGGGAACATGGTGTACGCCCGCGAACTAGGTCGATATGTCTCGGTGCTGGCCTACGTCCCGCCGCCCGAACTCGAACGGGGCACGGTCGAAAAGGAGGAAGTCACGTCAAAGGTTTGCTCTGGCTGCGGGCTCGAATGGGCGCTGCATCACTTCAGTCCGAGCCGCGGCGGGCGCGGCGGCGTCAAGTCCAAGTGCAAATCCTGCTGCGCCGAGTACGCCCGTGAGCACGCGAACACCACACAAGGCAAGGCCGTCCGCGCACGTGCGCAAGCGAAGTTTCAGGCCCATCTGGCAGCCGAGCAACGCGGGCTCGCGGCACGTGCTGCTTTCATCGAAGCCGCCGGCAAAACCCTGGCGGGACGCGCGCTCCTGGCCGCCGTTGGGGTGACCCAAGCGACACATGAGAAGGACGCGCAATGCTAAGTTTTGCTAAGTTTTTTCGCCAAATCTTTGAAATTGGCTATTGCCCGGTTCGGCGCGCCGAGGGGGAAAGTCAATGACGACGCCCCCGCGCATCGGCAACGCCATCTCGGCGTTGAATCGCCTCCGTCAGGACGAGCTGGAGAGCCGACGGGCGGCGCGCACGATCCTTCAGCCGAGCGAGGTCGCGGGCAAGCTGTCGCCCGCGCGTATGCTGACGACCCGGCTCGGTGGTGCCGGCGCCCGCCTCATCACGCCCGCCGATCTGGCTCACTTCAAGAGGGAAGTCGAAGCCCTTGGTGACAAGGCCCGGCAGGGCCTGACCGCGAAAGAGGCGCTGGGCCTGTCGCGGTCGATTGATATCGATCGTGCGAAGGCCGAAATCCGCTATTCAATGCCCGTCCGGCTTCAGGCCGGCAAAGTGCACCTCGTCACCGATTCGGGGCCGAACTCCAAGGTCACGCGGCATCACGTCAACGTGGAGTTCGCGCTGTACTCGGCTGCCTTGTCGCGGCCTGGAACAGCTTCGCAGGCTGCACAGTGGCTGATGAAGGAGTCTCCGCTGCGGTTTGAGTGCGACTGTCAGCATTTCCGCTACTTCCTGCGCTTCGTCGCGACGGCTGGGGGCTGGGTTGCGGGCCGTGCAGAACATGGCCTGCCGAAGCTGACCAACCCGACGCTGGACGGCGCGTGCTGCAAGCACTTGGCACGGGTGATGACGGACGTTCAAATGAGCGTCGGGATGCGCCAGCGTGTGACGCAGATGGTTGAAGCCGATCGCGCTCGTATCGACATGCCGGGCAAGGCCAAGCCCCGCACCTTCACGGTCACGCAGGCCGATGCCGAGCGCATGCTGCCGAAGAACGCGCGCCGCATCGTGGTCCGCCCCGACCAGCGTGGCGCAAGGCTGCCTCCGCAGGCCAGCGCTGCCGATATCAGATCCGCCATGGCCGCCTTTGCGGAAAAGCGCGACACCAACAGCGCCGCCATCGCTCGCGCGCTGGTGGCCCTTCTTCAAGCTCAAGGAAAGAACGCATGAACACCCCCGATCAATACGATGCCGAGCCCACCGATGAGGTGCGCGCCCTGACGGCCGAACTGCTGGAAAGCATCGCACTGAATGCCGACGGTCAACCCTTCGATGACGCCGATCCCGAGTCGTGGGCCGAAGCCGACGCAGCGGAGCCGGAGTTCATCAGCCGCGGCTCCGTGCGCTTCAAGATCGTCGATCCCGATGCCACCGATCTGGCGCTGGCCGTGGGCGCCATCGATGCCGAATCGGAGCCGACCCTTTGCATGCGCGTGCAGTTCGACGGTGCGGAGGGCCACGTGCAGCCGGTGCTCGGCCAGTTCGTCGTTCTCGAAACCAGCGAGGGCGTCAGCGTGGTGTTCTACGTCTGGCTGACGCATGCCGATCTTCATGATCCTGCTGCGCCGGACCCCGGACCGAACGCCACGCACGACGCCCGCCTGGACGCGCTTGAACCCGGCCAAGGCCTGCTGGTACAGGTCTTTGACGGCGCTGACGAGTCGGATGTTGTATGAGCTCGAACACCGCACTCGAACGCGCCCGCGCCGCCTCGATCGCCTTGGCTGCACACCGTGCCCGGGGGAAGGCGATTGACGACGTGATCGAGTTGGCTCTGCGGCGCGCCGCGGAGGGCTGGGACGCGCTCGACGCGCACATCGCAGCCCAAAGAGCGCGGGTCGCTCAGCCCGGTCCCACGCGGGTCGCTCCGCGGCTTGTCGATCGGCCCGTGGCGCGGCCTCTGGCTTCAACGCCGGATCGCGACACCGATTTCCTCGCGGCCATCGCGCGCCGCCTCCAACATTGAGAATCAACATGGCATCTGGATACAAGGCTGATCTCCAAGGTTTTTTGGTTGGCGAGATCATCGAAAACGGCCGCGACCTCGCACGCCTGCAAGGCCAGAGCTACGCGGTCCTGAAGGACATCCGCTCGGATGTGCGCGCGATCGGCCGCGCCGTGGGCGCTCAGGTCGCCACGACTATGCGTACGAGCCGGCCCGGTGCCACGCCGCGCGCGCCCGTGAGCACCGGCTACCGCACCTCGGCCAGCCAACGCGCCAGCTCCGGCGCGCGTGCTAGCGTGGTCGTGACGCAGCCACGTGCGGCGAGCGGGCGTTTCGTTGCCGGCGGCCAGCGGCCCGGCGGTGGTGGTGCCGGTGGCGCGGCCGGCGGCGGCGAGCGCGGCGGCAATGGCGTCATGAGCAAGCTGTCCGATTCGGTCGGGAAGCTCGCAGGCTCACTGGCGGCGGCAGACAACATCGACCCGACGATCAACGCGGCGAAGGAAATCAAGGATGTCGTGGCGCCGCTTGGCCGCGGCTTGACCTTCATGTTCGGGCGGACCGCCGAGCGCAAGAAAGAGGTGTGGTATCGCCGTTTCCTGAAGGCGCTCACGCCGTCGAAGAAGAACGGCGCGCAGGGCGTGGCGGTAGCCGGGGGCGGTGGCCTGTTCGGCCTGGGCGGTGGCGGCGGCCTCCTGAGCGGCCTGCTCGGTGCGGCCGGCGGCGGCGCTGCGGGCGGGGTGCTGGGCGCGCTCATGGGCAAAGGCAAGGCGCTGATGAAGGGCGGCGGCGGACTGCTGCGCAAGGTGCCGCTGCTCGGCGCGCTCCTGGCCGGCGGCGGTGCGCTGGCATCGCTCTTCGGCGGCGGGTCGCGTGAAGAGAAGTACAAGGGCGTCGGCGAGGCCGGCGGCATGCTGGCGGGAGGTCTAGCGGGTGCGAAGGGCGGGGCGATGCTCGGCGCGTTCGTCGGTCCGATCGGCGCGGCCGTCGGCGCATTCCTCGGCGGCGTCGGTGGTGCCCTGCTGGGCGAGAAGTTCGGCGACAAGGTGGGCGAGTGGACCATGAGCCTCGTCGACGCGGACCTGCCCGGCAAGGCGCTCGCGGCGTGGCAAGTCACGACCGCGGCGATCGGCGCTGCTTGGGACTCGCTGGCGGGCGACGCTCGCGCGGCCTGGGAGACCGTCACCTCGAAGGCGTCCGAATGGCTCGACGCGGCGAAGAGCGGGCTCGATGCCGTAGGTACAACCCTCACGAACGCGGGCAACGCCGTCAACGACCGGATCAGGGAAAAGACCGGCGTCGATGTGAAAGGCGCCGTCAGCAGTGCGGCGGGCGCGGTGAGCGATGCGGCCAGTGCGGCCTGGGGCAAGACGAAGAACATGGCCGCGGCCGGCTGGTCGGCGGCGAAGGGCTATGGCGCTGACGCGCTCGATGCGGCTGGCCGTGGTGCCGCGGCGCTGGTGCCCAACACCGTGAAGCGGGCCTACAACGCGGGCGCGGCGGCGGCCACCCAGGCGAAGGCGGGCTACGACGTGGCGCGCGGCAACGGAACTACCGCCGGGGCGCCGAGTGGCGCTCTGCAAAGTGGTGCGCGCGCCGCGGGCGGCGCAGCCGGCGTCGGCATCAACAAGGTGCTCGCGACCGGCGCGGGCTACAACGTCACGCAGAACGCCGACGGCTCGGTGACGCGGCAGGATGGGGCGCGCAACTGGCGCAACAACAACCCAGGCAACATCGAGTGGAAGGCAGGCGGCTTCGCTCAGAAACATGGGGCCATCGGTTCGGATGGTCGTTTCGCGATTTTCCCCGACTACGCCACCGGCCGAGCCGCAAAGTCGGCGCTTATCTTCGAGAACATGAACTACAAGGACAAGAACCTCACCGACGCGATCGCCCGCTACGCGCCGCCGAGCGAGAACAACACGGCTGCTTATCAGAGTGCGGTTCTGGCGGCCGCGGGCGGCAAGAACAAGCCCATGAATCAGTACACGCCGGCCGAGCGTGAGGCCATCATGGACGCGATGCAGAAGGTCGAGGGCTACAAGGTCGGCAGGACCACGGCGGTGCCGAGCGGCGCCTACAACGTGCCGCCCGTTCGGTCGGCGGCCGTGCCGTCCTCGGTGCCGCTGGCGATCCCGCGCGCGCCGGAAGTGAAAGACCCGGCCGCGCCGCTTAATTCGTTGAGCAGCGGCGTCGGGCGCGAGCCGGTGCAGGTGAACATTCCCGAGACGGTCGGCCAAAACGTTTCCGATCGCGGAATTGCTCACATTTTGAGCGGCGGCATCGGCATGGCCTGAGCCATTACTTTCCGGCGCTAGCGCGGATGCTCTGCAAGGTCTCATCGCAGCCGTTGGTCTCCAGCAACTTGACTCGATGGGCGACTAGACGCTGTACGTCCCAGTCTGGATGTCGCGCGGCGACCCAATCTACGAACCGCGTTGTCTCTGCCGAGCGAGCCTCGTCGTTCGACAGAGACTCTGGGCAGCGGAATGACCGCGCAAACTGCGCATCGGTCATCACCTTCGCGGTTTCACGGGAGCGTGCGTGGAGCGGCGCCAGGGTGGCTGCCGCAAGGGCGACGGCGATGACGATCTTCATCTGGAGCTTTCAGGTGTCAAGGGCTGCGGCAACCCGGCAGTTATACCCGGCTCAACTTTTAGCCGGGTTGGCGACGTATCCCTTGTGGCCGCGGTCGCGGCGCATGTGCTGTACCGACTCGCGATGCGATCGAAGCAGCCGAAGGGGGCGATGTTGACCATTGGCCCCCTGAGTGATTTGCCAGGATGCGAGTCTTCGGGGCCATCTGTTTTTGTCGGTCTATGCTGGTTTCTTTTCGGCTCGCGCATGGCCGCAGCAGTCATCCGCTTGCCGAACCATGCTGGGGAATTTGCAATAGATCGAAGCGGTCAGTCTTGTCAAGATGCCCGCATGCTCAACGCAGTCCCCGCCGCCATCAATGCCGCCTCGCGGCAGGTCACTCTTCGACACCCGAACTCCTTCCCCTGCCTGGTCACGCGCGTTGAGCCCGACGACAACGGTGACCCGAGTGAGGTGGGGGCGACCTGACCATGGGCTGCGTGGGCGTGCTGCGCACCGAGGACGAGGCAGAGCACGCTATTGCGCGCAGTCGGCCAAATTCCGCTTTTCCAGGTCAAGGTGGGTGTCATCCCACGCATGTCAAGAACTCGGGAATTTGATAATTTTGACTAGCACTTTTGCGACTCGATGAAAACTAAGCAATGCGTACGTTGCAAAAAATATCCACACGTCGCTGTACCAGCCATTTAACGAAAGCTCTTGACCATCGCCTTTTATTAAGAAAAAGCCGAACATGCCGAACGCACTGAACGCTAGGCAGGTGTAGAGAGCCTCAACCATATAGCGCATAAGCTCTTCGACGTAGCCTGAGCTTTTAATTCGCCCCATAACTGAATCCGACGGGAGTGCGGCAAGAATTGCAATCGCAGTTGCAATAAATCCAGCCAAAATTGCACCAATGCCAATTGCTGCGCCGAGAAATTCTTTTTCAGAAGATGGGAATGGGGGAGAAAAATACCACCATCCAAACGCCGCAACAAGTGCGGCGAGGAAAGGGTAGTATTTTTCTAGCCAAAGATTCATTTAATTTCCAATGATTGTGTTCCAGCCGTTCCTCGCACGAACAAGTCCTCTCCAACGTGACTCTTGGGTGTACCTCAGATCCGCGCCCAGATCGAGTTGGTCAATCTTCAGCTCAAGTTTTGCTGCCAACATATCAATTGCTTCTGCGCGGTCAACTACGGAGTCTCTTCCGACAACCTCAAATTTCTCCACTGGATCAGAACCATTTACACCATTCAGACCGAGCACGTTCCGCAATCCATTAATTATATTACGAGCATTTTGCGTGTTTAAGTGGGCGCTGCGATCTCGGCCGCTCGAAATGGTTATTTCAATATGCTGCCCCCCGATATGATCCGCAAGTTCTAGTGCTCTATTCAGGCCGACCCCTGAACTCCGCTGAGCCGCAGTCATTTTCGGCGTTGCGACTTTAAATACAATCTTCTTAAATAATGTTTTTCTTGCAAGTTTTGCTTCCGAGGCCATATCCAAACGCATCATGAAGTCATATCCAATGATTTGACTTGCGTCGAAACTGGAGAAGTATCTTTCGATGGAAGCCGCGCGCACCCCGTGATGGTTATATTGAACGATTAGATGACGGCGGATCGGATCATAGAGGGCTGCAGTCTCTTCACCAAAGCCGTCCCCGTTCGCGATGTTGAAACCCGTAATGGGTGTTGCAGCACTTGCCTTTCCGGGACCATGTTCGAAGCGAAGTTTGGTGAAGTCCATCAGCCAATATCGGGTCGGGTTGTCAGCGGTGTGCGGCGCTGCAAAATTTTCCAGCCTGATGTCATGCGTTCCCACGGTCATCAACCGGTCAAAAAGCGGCAGATTCCCAACTTGTTGAATCAACTGTTCGAGTGGCGGCGTCCCGTCGCCGGCCGTAACTTGATACGCATGAACCTTCATCTCATCAGCCATTTCACCTCCTTGAAACATTTAGTATCGCTACCTTTCAGTTTGAGTCAAGGCTATGAGGAGCGCTTAGAGTGCAGGGTGTTCGAGGATGTGTTGCCCTCAGTCCGTAAGACCGGACGCTACGAGGCCGCGCTGCTCACGCAGATCGAGGTGTTGCTGCGTCGCCGCGATCGAGCAGCACGTCGGGGGGATGCAGAACTTGCAGCCCCTTTTTCATCGAACACCAGTCATGGGCCCTGTGCAACGCGATCCCTCAGGCTGCCCATGACGAACGATGCGTTTGCCCTTCACATTCGGCTTTGGCACCCCGGTGTTGGGGAGGGAGTTGGTCCGACACAGGCCGAAACAGCAGCCACGCGTCTAGTTCAAAGCGCAGCCATGCCACGCGCTTGTCGGCAAGCTGGCGCGGCTGTGGGATTGAGCCTTTCTGCACCCGACGGGCGAATGTGGGCTCGCTCAGGCCCACATAGGCGGCGGCCTCGGCGCGGCCCATGGCGGCAGGCGGGCAGACGGGCAGGCGGGTAGACGGGTAGACGGGTAGACGGGGAGGGGGCGCGTCATCACCGGCCTGGTTCACAGTACCCGCGACGTACTCGCGCTTGGCGCGAGGCTTCGACGCTCCGGTGTTCTCCGGCGGGGGCAGGTTCGACTTGGGCCGCACCAACAGCCATGCGTCGAGTTCGGCGCGAATCCAGGCCACGCGGCGACCCGAAAGCTGGCGCGGCGGCGGAATTGACTCTTCGCGCACCAACTTTTCGAACGTAGTGACGCCGAGAGCCAGATAGGCTGCGGCGTCCTCCCGCCCGAGCGCGGCGGGGTGAATCGGGGCAACGGTCGAGACGGTCATGCTGCGGTGACTCGAATGGCGAGCACCTTAACGGGCTCCGTGCCGAAGTGCTCATATCGAAACGGGGGCCGTGCTATCGCAGCGGCTGCGTTGTTTGGGATGAGCATATCGGTTTCCATCGAAGGGAAGAGCACCGGCCAAGCTTGCTCTACACCGCCGCTGGATCGGGCGCCTTGGGGGCACCGAGAACCCGCAGATGCCCAAGCTTCATTAGGTACTCGCGGTAGGAGTTGATGGCGACAGCTTCGGCCTCGCGTGCGACGACCTCGCCGACGGCGACTATTGCGTCATCTTCCGCAATGATCGCGAACTGAGCCGATTGCTCATTCATGGTGACGGTCGGTCCGTCGTGCGAAACAGCACTGATGATCGCGCTCGCATGAGCAGGGGGGGCGGCCGCGCACGACAGCGCCTTGCCGAAGACGCGCACCCAGCCCTGGCCTTGCAGCAAGTTTCGGTAGGAATCTACGGCGACAGCTTCGAACTCATGCGCGACATCTTGGCAGACTGCGATGACGCTCTCGTTCAAGATCACAGCCAGTCGCGCAGGTCGCCCCCAAGCAGTGATGCTCAGGCCACCGTCTAGCTCGGCAGCAATGATGACGCCGTCAATGCGGCCCGTAAGCTGAGTTCCGATCAATGCTTGATGCCTTTTGAGAGGCTCCACGCGTCGACCGCATCGCCGCCATCAGGGTCGCACATATCGAGCCGCAGGCCCAGGTCAGCGATCAGCGCGCGGAGGTGTTGAAGGTCGTTCCCGGCTTCGTCTGCCGAATCGACGATTTCGCCGTCGAGTTGTTGGACCATGCGATGGGCTGCGTCCGTGAAGTCGTCGATGGTGCTACGAAGACGGTTGAAAACGATAGGATCGATGGTAGCCATGGTGTGCGCCTTTCAATGGGATTTGCACGTTGTGGTCAGACGGTTGCGGAGTTCGTACCTCCGTGACCGTCGTCTGTTTTTGCCCCAGACAGATGCGCGAAAAGCTGCTCGCATCTCGCCCTGAGGCGCGGCGGTCATTCTTCTGGGAACTTGGCTTCGTCGATGCGTTCGCGTACCCATGGCGCGCCTCCGAGACGTTGCAGTTTGTCGCGCTGCTCGATAGTCATTCGAATCGCGACGGGGACAGTCTCGACGGTCGTGGCGCTCGGCTTCCGCCCTTGTCCTCTGCCGGCGCCACCTCTTCCTGCAATTTTGGTGTTGTTCGTCATTGATTTATTGTAAACATAAATCAAAAATGAGCAAGCATTCGTCGGGGACGGATTGGGTGGTCTTTTGAGGGAACTCGGTGCTGCTGGAGCCCGCAGCATGCGGCCTCCAGCAATGCTGGGAGAGCGCAGATTGAGCGGATAATTCGAAAGTTGCAAATGCAGTACGACTTGGAGGAGTGGATGAGCAGGCAAGATGAAGAGGCCAATGGCGATGGCGCTGCTGGTGCGGGACAAGGTTCTACACCGCAGCCAGGTTACTCGAACGTGTCGCTAGCACGGCTGATCAAAAATACGGGGTGCGACCGTGAGACGGCCATGAAGGCCATGAAGGATCTGCCGAACGCCGCCTTGCCCGAACTTGAAGCGCGCGTCTTGGTTATTCGGGGCGAAGGCCGCCGGCCTGATGGTTCCTAGCAATCGCAATTCTTCGCTTTGCGCAAGCGCGCTGCGAGTGGGTCTGCGACCGTTTCCTGCCGATGTAAGCGAAGCTGGGTCCGTGATGCCCTGCATCGCGTCAGGTCGCGTTGATGACGCCGAGTAGCCTGGCAGCAGGCTGGTAGCGCTATCACCGACCTTGACGTTGCACATCTGGAAGATTTGCAGGCCCTAAGGCCTTGATGGTCGTTGGTGCTCCCGTTTGTCGAGGAGCATCGCAGCCGCGCTAGAGAGGCTGCACTTCTGGCGGCGGAAGTTTGGTCGTAGTCGGCGCTGCTCTTGAACGGGCTACTGGGAACTGCCACGTTACCGGCAAAATTCGAGCAGGCTTGACTGTGACTACTGCGAAAAATCCATTTATTTCTGGTGTTCGTGGGCACGTTCCTTTGCGCCCATGGCTCTTAATGCTGGAACCAAATAATTTTGAGATTTCTCCCAAATGCCCTTCTTGGTGAAAGGCGTAAGTGTTGGCTTTGATTTTTCGTTCTCTCTGCTAATTTTCCAAGCGGAGGTCAGAATTTTCCCATCAGCCTGAACGCCTGTCACGACCAGTTGCTCGTCGATGATTTGCATTTTTCTGACTGGAGTGCTGGGGAAGTCTTTTGCGACGCGAATCCAAGCTTCGCAAATAAAAATCAAACCATGAACTTTTAGATTGGATATGATTTCTGAAATTGTTCGCCAAAAAATTAATTTGTCGGCGCCATCTGAAAAGTTTGTTCCAATTTGCTGGATTAATCTGCTTTCGGCGTTGAACAAAAATAAAATGGGGGCATGATAGCCGTGCAAATTGAACGTAGTTTCAGCCACCTCGCAAAAATGTGAGAAAAGCAAATCGAATGTGAGTGTTTGGTTGCCCTCGATTCGAGCTCGGGACCAGATTTCCTGCAACTCTCTTGGCAATGCGGGCGCTGTTTTGCGATCAATTAAAAACTGTTCCGTTGCTATGGAATGGGATTGTTGACCATTGATTTTTATATATTGAGTCTGTCGGGATTTTTCACGACTGCTCTCAGTCACGCTTGGTCTCTCAATGCGCTCATCGATAGTGCGGCCCATGTGCTTGGCAAGTGCTTCGCAGCATTCGAAAATTCGTGCGTAAACATATCCCATGGCCTGTAATAGCTCAGAGTCTGGCAGGTTTGATGAAATCCAGCGCCGTTCGATCTTGACACTGGCTACGTCAGATACGCCCGATGGAAGGTGTTTTTGCGCATGTCGTATTAGCTTTTTTACACCTGCGCGCAACAAATCATCGTGCTCCAATGGGAGTTCAGCGTCTTGCTCTTCGTAGTAGGAAAAAATTAAAGTTGCACTAAGAGAACTAAATGTTTTTAAATCACCTTCCTTTTCAATGATGTTGCGTGATTCCTTGGCCCAACTCATTGTCGAGTCACCGCTCCATTTGGTGAGTACAGATTTCTTATACCAATTTTCAAAATCAGGGATCGTTGCTTTATTTTTTTGAATGATAAATGTAACGGTTCGAGAGGTTTGTAGAAATTGGTTTAGGTTTCTGCGAAATAATTCGGGATCGAAATATGAGACTTGACAACTAGTCAGTAGGTGGCGCAGATCGTTGAGTCTTTTTTCCCAAGCAAACATTTCAAGTCCTATCGATCACAAAGTAATGAAGTTGCCCGACGTTACGGCTAGTGCAGTTGACGGCAGCAGGGCTGCAGGGGGGGCGTGTGTGGGCAGTACTAGTACTATTTCGTAGCCGATAAGTGAGATTTCTTCTGGGCTCTCGGCGGACGCTCGTAAAAAAGCCCGCGCTCGGCGGGCTCAGCGAGGTTCACTCTGCGGGGCTCAACAACTCAAGGGCGCGTCGCACGTGGCGCTCGGCCACGTCTTGGTTGCGGCAGTAAATTTCCCTGTTGCCTGACCGTTTGTTGGGCGCATGACCCGCCTCGGTGCTCCATACGATTTCGGGATGATCCAACTCCAGCATATAGCCGCTGCCGTTGCCAATGAGGGGGGTGGGCTTCATCGTGCCGATCGGGACGCCGTCGAGCAGGACGGCAAGCATTCTTATGTGAGGGGTGGCGCGTCGGTGTCGTGCGAAGGTAATAGCCCGCTCCCGAGAGGAGGGCTCTGCGGGCGGCTGCTGGGGTGGGTTGGGTGGGCGAGTCGTGTTCATGGGCGTGGTCCGAGAGGGCTCGATCTTGAAAGGCGAGTCATTTTGCCCTTCGGAGCGTTGCGCAGAACACGAGCCGAAGACGTTGCCCACTCAGCTTGCCGTAAGCCGTGTATGGAGTCGCTCTTGCGAGATGTTGCGTCCATTGGTACTGGCTCGGACCGACGAGCGGTTCGCTCCACGTCAATTTCATACGAAGCGCAGCCTTCTGAGTGAGGCCGGCCGAAATTGCGCTGAGGGAAATGAAAATCGGCGCGATACCTTATGAGCATCGCGCCGATTCAATCATTTTTAGGTTGTTGGGTCAGATGTTGGATGACCACTCAACACGGGCTAGAAACCCGCATGAAACCTAGATAGTTGGCGGAGCAGGCGGGATTCGAACCCGCGGAGGGCTATTAACCCTCACACGCTTTCCAGGCGTGCGACTTAAACCGCTCATCCACCGCTCCTGAGCCCACGATTGTAGCGCGGGTTTTCAGCCGTTTCAGTTCGGGCCGGCGCTTTTCCCGGTTTGGATCATGCGCATGGCCGACGAGATCAGCGCGGCCGTCTCGGTCATGTTGCTCGGCACGATGAGCGTGGTCTTCGAATCGGCGGCAACCTTGCCGTAGGCATCGACGGCGCGCTCGGCCACCTTCAGCTGCACGGCCTGTTCGCCGCCCGGCTGGCGGATGGCCGCGGCCACGCGTTCGATGGCGTCCGCCGTGGCAGTGGCCACGGCCGTGATGGCAGCGGCTTCACCTTGCGCGTTGTTGATCTGCGCCTGCTTCTCGCCCTCGGAGCGGGCAATGAAGGCTTCGCGTTCGCCGGTGGCGATGTTGATCTGTTCCTGGCGACGGCCTTCCGAGGCGGCGATGAGTGCGCGCTTGCCGCGCTCGGCCGTGATCTGCGCCTGCATGGCCAAGAGGATTTCCTTGGGCGGCGTCAGGTCCTTGATTTCGTAGCGCAGCACCTTCACGCCCCAGTTGAGTGCGGCCTCGTCGATGGCGGCCACGACCTGGGCGTTGATCACGTCGCGCTCTTCGAAGGTCTTGTCGAGCTCGAGCTTGCCGATCACACTGCGCAGCGAGGTCTGTGCGAGCTGGGTCACGGCCACGATGTAGTTCGACGAGCCGTAGCTCGCGCGCATCGGGTCGGTCACCTGGAAGTACAGGATGCCGTCGACCTGCAGCTGCGTGTTGTCGCGCGTGATGCAGATCTGGCTGGGCACGTCGAGCGGGATTTCCTTCAGGCTGTGCTTGTAGGCCACGCGGTCGATGAACGGGATCAGGAAGTTCGGGCCGGGCGTCATGGTGCCGTGGTACTTGCCCAGGCGCTCGCGCACCCATGCGTTCTGCTGCGGCACGAACTTGACCGACTGGCTGATGAAGATGATCGCGATGACCAGGATGATGAGAGGAACTGAAAATTCCATGGTGTGCTTCCTTTTCGAATGCGTTTTTCTGACGGACGGATTGAACTGCTAGATCTTGTCGACCACGAGGCGACTGCCGATCACCTCGACCACGCGATGCTCGCCGGTGGAGGGCGCATGGCCCGCGCGCAGCACGACGGTCCATTGCGAGCCGCGGTAGCGCACGGTGGCGGTGCCGTCGGGGTTCCAGGCATCGACGTACACGCTCTCGCCGATGTCCAGGTTGAGGTCGCGGTTGGCCTCGCTGGAGGGCTCGGCAGGGCGGTTGCGGCGGATCAGGTACCAGGTCACGACCGCGCCCACGCCGACCACGGCGGCCACCAGCAGCTGCGTGACGAGGTTGAAGCCCAGGTGCGCGGCGATGGCTGCGGCGGCGAAGCCGGCGGCCAGCAGCAGCAGGTACACCGTGCCGGACAACAACTCGGCCACGATGGCCGCGCCTGCGATCAACCACCAGAAGGTGGGATTTCCCATGGCAACTCCTCTCTTCTTTTGTTACTTGGACCTTCGCCATTCTGCGGCATGGCGCGCCATGCGCCTGTGTCGCGTAGGGATATGGCGCCCGCCGGGGCTGCTCGGGCCGGCGTGCCCTGCGGGGCTTGCAGGCGCCCGACGCAATCCGTCATCCGAATTCCGTACACTTCGCGCCTCGCTCATTGCCTGTCTGACTGCCTGTCCGGAGCCCCGCTCATGAAATTTCGCTTTCCCATCGTCATCATCGACGAGGACTTCCGCTCCGAAAACACTTCGGGCCTCGGCATCCGCGCGCTCGCGCAGGCCTTCGAAAGCGAGGGCTTCGAGGTGCTGGGCGTCACGAGCTACGGCGACTTGAGCCAGTTCGCGCAGCAGCAAAGCCGCGCCAGCGCCTTCATCCTGTCGATCGACGACGAAGAGTTCTCGGTCGGCCCCGACCTCGACCCGGCCGTGCTGAGCCTGCGCAGCTTCATCGGCGAGGTGCGTCGCAAGAACGCCGACGTGCCGATCTACATCTACGGCGAGACCAAGACCTCGCGCCACATCCCGAACGACATCCTGCGCGAGCTGCACGGCTTCATCCACATGTTCGAGGACACCCCCGAATTCGTGGCGCGCCACATCATCCGCGAGGCCAAGAGCTACCTGGAAGGCGTGCAGCCGCCGTTCTTCAAGGCGCTGATCGACTACGCCGAGGACGGCTCGTACTCGTGGCACTGCCCGGGCCACTCGGGCGGCGTGGCGTTCCTGAAGAGCCCGGTGGGCCAGATGTTCCACCAGTTCTTCGGCGAGAACATGCTGCGCGCCGACGTCTGCAACGCGGTGGAAGAACTGGGCCAGCTGCTCGACCACACCGGCCCGGTGGCGGCCAGCGAGCGCAATGCGGCGCGCATCTTCAATGCCGACCACTGCTTCTTCGTGACCAACGGCACCAGCACCAGCAACAAGATGGTGTGGCACCACACGGTGGCGCCCGACGACGTGGTGGTGGTGGACCGCAACTGCCACAAGTCGATCCTGCACGCGATCATCATGACCGGCGCGATTCCGGTGTTCATGAAGCCCACGCGCAACCACTTCGGCATCATCGGCCCCATTCCGAAGAGCGAGTTCGAGCAGAGCGCCATCAAGGCCAAGATCAAGGCCAACCCGCTGCTCGCCGACGTGGACCCGAACAAGGTCAAGCCGCGCGTGATGACGCTCACGCAGTCGACCTACGACGGCGTGATCTACAACACCGAGACCATCAAGAACATGCTCGACGGCTACGTCGACACCTTGCACTTCGACGAAGCCTGGCTGCCGCACGCCGCCTTCCACCCGTTTTACGGCGCCTACCACGCGATGGGCAAGCGCCGCGTGCGCCCGAAGGAGTCGCTGGTGTTCGCCACGCAGTCCACGCACAAGCTGCTGGCCGGCATCAGCCAGGCCAGCCACGTGCTGGTGCAGGACTCGCAGAACCGCGCGCTCGACCGCGATCTCTTCAACGAGGCCTACCTGATGCACTCGTCGACCAGCCCGCAGTACGCGATCATCGCGAGCTGCGACGTGGCCGCCGCCATGATGGAGCCGCCCGGCGGCACCGCCCTGGTGGAAGAGAGCATCCTGGAAGCGCTCGACTTCCGCCGCGCCATGCGCAAGGTCGAGGAAGAGTTCGGCAAGGACGAGTGGTGGTTCAAGGTCTGGGGCCCCGAGAAGCTCGTCGACGAGGGCATCGGCCGCGCCGAAGACTGGATCATGCACGGCGAGAAGAACGGCAAGCCCAAGAGCAAGAAGTCGCCGCGCAACTGGCACGGCTTCGGCGAGCTGGCCGACGGCTTCAACATGCTCGACCCGATCAAGTCGACCATCGTCACGCCGGGCCTGGACCTGGAAGGCAACTTTGCCGAGACCGGCATCCCCGCCAGCGTGGTGACCAAGTTCCTGGCAGAGCACGGCGTGATCGTGGAGAAGACGGGCCTCTATAGCTTCTTCATCATGTTCACCATCGGCATCACCAAGGGCCGCTGGAACACGCTGCTCACGGCGCTGCAGCAGTTCAAGGACGACTACGCGCGCAACCAGCCGATGTGGCGCATCCTGCCCGAGTTCTGCCAGCAGCACCCGGGCTACGAACGCCTGGGCCTGCGCGACCTGTGCCAGCACATCCACCAGCTGTACGCGCGCTACGACGTGGCTCGTCTCACGACCGAGATGTACCTGAGCGACCTCACGCCGGCCATGAAGCCCAGCGACGCCTTCGCCCACATCGCGCACCGCAAGACCGAGCGCGTGGAGATCGACGAGCTCGAAGGCCGCATCACGACCAGCCTGATCACGCCGTACCCGCCGGGCATTCCGCTCCTGATCCCGGGCGAAGTGTTCAACAAGAAGATCGTCGACTACCTGAAGTTCTCGCGCGAGTTCAACCTGCAGTGCCCGGGCTTCGAGACCGACATCCACGGCCTCGTGGCGCGTATCGACGAGACGGGCAAGAAGCGGTACTACGCGGACTGCGTGCGTCAGGCAAGTTGAGAAAGGGGCGTGCCCCGGTGAGGGGCACGGTCTGCGAAGGCGGGGCTAGCCTTCGCGCACGCGCATGAAGCGGGCAAATTTGGGCAACCCGCTCGGGTGCGTGCCGTTGTAGCGGTAGGTCACCAGGCTGCCGATCGGCGGCGGCTGGTCGCGCTCGGCGTCGGTCAGGCCGGTGCCGAGCCGGAAGCGCTGGCCGTCGGGCATCTCGACCATCAACGCGCCGAGCCGGCCGTGGTGCTTGCCCTTGCCGGGCAGGTGCGCGACCACGCGGGCCTCGGCGTCTTCGAAGGGCTTGACCTTGAGCAGGTCGTTGTTGCGCTCGCCGCGGTACATCGATGCGCCCCGGTGCAGCATCAGGCCTTCGCCGCCCATCTTCACGGTCTTGTCGAGCAGCGCCTGCAGGTCCTCGTGCGTGGTGGCGGGCTGCTGCGGCACGGCCACCACCCAGGGCGCGTCGGTGATCGGCAGCAGCTTGCGCAGCGCCGCGAGGCGGGTGTTGAAGTCGCCGCCCTGGGCGGGCAGGTCGAACACCATGAAACGGATCTCGTGCCAGGCCGTGTCGCTGGGCGTCTGGCTGCGCACGGTGGACATCGTGTGGTTGAAGCGCCCACGTCCCGCCCACAGTTCGCCGTCGAGCGGCTGCTTGGGCAGCGAGGCGGTGAACCACGCTGGCGCCATGACGGGCTCGCCGCCACGGGTCCAGAGCTTCTGGCCGTCCCAGTAGCCGCGCACGCCGTCGAACTTCTCGCTGACCCAGTAGCCCGCGAGCGACATGCCGGGGCGGTACACCTCGGCCAGCATCAGGGCGGGGGCGGCCGCGCGCGCGAACGCGGCGCGGCCCGAAAGGGCTGCGCCCAGTCCCGCGAACAGGAGGAGGGTGCGTCGGTTCAACACGGTGGCAGGCGCTGGGAGCCGAGAGGGGGAAATTACTCCGCCATGCCTCCGACCACGTTGCTGAAGCCGCCGTCCACGTAGGTGATCTCGGCGGTCACGCCGCTGGCCAGGTCGCTCAGCAGGAAGGCGGCCACGTTGCCGACTTCCTCGATGGTCACGTTGCGGCGGATCGGCGAGGCGTCGGCCACGGCCGTGAGGATCTTGCTGAAGCTCTTGATGCCGCTGGCGGCGAGCGTCTTGATGGGGCCGGCGCTGATGCCGTTCACGCGCATGCCCTTCGGGCCGAGCGAGGCGGCGGTGTAGCGCACCGACGCCTCGAGCGAGGCCTTGGCCAGGCCCATGGTGTTGTAGTTGGGCAGCGCGCGCTCGGCGCCCAGGTAGGTCAGCGTGAGCAGGGCCGACTTGTCGTTGAGGTAGGGCAGGGCCGCCTTGGCCATGGCCGGGAAGCTGTACGCACTGATGTCGTGCGCGATCTTGAAGCCTTCGCGCGAGAGGCCTTCCAGGAAGTCGCCGGCGATCGATTCGCGCGTGGCGAAGCCGATGCTGTGCACGAAGCCGTCGAATTTGGGCCAGGTCTGCGCGAGGTCGGTGAAGAGCTTGTCGATCTGCGCATCGTCGCCCACGTCGCAGTCGAAAATCAGTTTCGAGCCGAAGTCTGCGGCATATTCGGTGATACGGTCCTTGAATCGCTCGCCGACATAACTGAAGGCGAGTTCCGCGCCCTGGTCGTGACAGGCCTTGGCAATGCCATATGCAATGGAGCGATTGCTCAACACACCGGTGATCAACAGTTTCTTGCCGGAAAGAAAGCCCATGAAGTTGCCTCGTGAAAATCTTGGGCAGAATTCTCGCATGCGAGGTTGGCTGCTCTGGATGTTGGCGCTCCTGGCGCTGCCCTCGTGGGCGGCGCACGGGCTGGGCATGGGTTACGAGCCCAAGTATCCGGCGTCGTTCACGCATTTCGACTACGTGAACCCCAACGCGCCCAAGGGCGGCGACCTGACCCTGTCGGCCGCCGGCAGCTTCGACAAGCTCAACCCCTTCACCCTGCGCGGCGTGCCCCCGGTGGGCATGGGCTACAGCGCCAACGGCTTCGTGTTCTCCGAGTACGGCCTGCTCTTCGACTCGCTGACCACGCCGAGCGAGGACGAGCCCTTCTCGCAGTACGGCCTGCTGGCCGAAGACATCCAGCTCGCGCCCGACCGCTTGAGCGTCACTTTCCGGCTGAACCCCAAGGCGCGCTTTTCCGACGGCTCGCCGGTGCTGGCGAAAGACGTGAAGTACTCCTTCGACACCCTGCGCAGCAAGCTGGCCGGGCCGACCTTCCGCTCGTACTGGGCCGACATCAAGGAGGCCGTGGTGACGGGCGAGCGCACCATCCGCTTCGACTTCGTGCGCCAGAACGCCGAGCTGCACATGATCATCGGCGGGCTGCCGGTGTTCTCCAGCGCCTGGGGCAAGGGCAAGCCCTTCGACCAGATCGTGGCCGAGGCGCCGATCGCGAGCGGGCCGTACGTGGTGGACAGGGTCGATTTCGGCAAGTTCATCTCCTACCGCCGGCGCCCGGACTACTGGGCCGCCAACCTGCCGGTGCGCAAGGGGATGTTCAACTACGACACGGTGTCGTACCAGTATTTCAAGGACTCGCTCGGCGAAGAAGAGTCGCTCAAGGCCGGCGCGCTCGACGCGATGGAAGAGCGCTCGATCATCGCGTGGGTGCGCCGCTACAAGGGCCGCCGCTTCGACTCCGGCGAGCTGGTCAAGGAAGAGATCGCGCATCGCCGCTTCACCGGCATGCAGGGCCTGGCGCCCAACCTGCGGCAGCCGCGCTTCGCCGACATGCGCGTGCGCAGGGCGCTGGCGCTGGCCTTCGACTTCGACTGGCTCAACGCCCACCTGTTCTACGGCCGCCGCGGGCGCACCCAGAGCTATTTCCAGAACAGCGACGACCTCATGGCCCAGCCCGAGGTCAGCCCCGAGGAGCAGGCGCTGATCGACAAGCTCAAGACCCGGCAACGCTACCTCGACAACACCAAGGGCGAGCTGCCGCGTCCCGACAGCAGCGGCGACACCGCCGAAGGCCTGCGGCGCAACCTGGTGAAGGCGCAGGAGTTGTTGAAGGAGGCCGGCTGGACCTACCGCGACGGCGCGCTGCGCGACAAGGCCGGCACGCCGTTCGTGATCACCATCGACATCGCCGACCGCAGCTCGGGCGTGGTGCTCGCGCCGTATGCGCGCAACCTCGGCAAGCTGGGCATCCGCCTGGACTACCGCCTGCGCGACCCGAGCCTGCTGAAGAAGAAGCTGGACGACTTCGATTTCGACATGGCCATCAGCCTCGTCGGTGGCTCGTCGAGTCCGGGCAACGAGCTCTACGACGACTTCGGCTCGAAATCGGCGAGCGAGAAGGGCAGCCAGAACCTGAGCGGCATCAGCGATCCGGTGGTCGACGAGATCGTCGAGGTGATCGTCAACAGCCACGACCGCGCCTCGCTCGCGGCGGCCGCGCGGCTGCTGGACCGCTACTTGCTCCACCAGCATTACATGACCCCGATGTACTACGGCAAGCAGTATTTCATTGCCCACAAGCGCAAGCTGCGCCGCCCGGACGCGCCCTTGCCGCAGCGCCTGCTGGCGGGGTCGGCGATGCTGACGATGTGGTGGATCGAGCCGAGCGCCAAGTAAGAGAACAAGAACACGCATGGCCGCCTACCTGATCCGACGCCTCCTGCTGATCGTTCCCACGCTGTTCGGCGTGCTGCTGCTCAACTTCGCGATCGTGCAGTTCGTGCCCGGCGGCCCGGCCGAGCAACTGCTCTCGCAACTCACCAACAAGGAGAACCGCATCTCGGGCGGCCCCACCGGCCGCACGCTCGACGCCAAGCAGGTGGCCGAGATCAAGGCGCTCTACGGTTTCGACAAGCCGGCCCCCGAGCGCTTCTGGCAGATGCTCAAGCAGTTCGCCCGCTTCGACCTGGGCAAGAGCTTCTTCCAGAGCAAGGACGTGTGGCAGCTCATCAAGGAGAAGCTGCCGGTGTCGATCAGCCTGGGGCTGTGGACCTTCTTCATCAGCTACCTCATCGCGGTGCCGCTGGGCGTGGCCAAGGCCGTGCGCGCGGGCTCGCGCTTCGACTTCTTCACGACGCTGCTGGTGCTTGTCGGCTACGCCATCCCGGGCTTCGTGCTGGGCGTGGCGCTGCTGGTGATCTTCGGCGGCCAGCTGCAGTGGTTCCCGCTGCGCGGGCTGACCTCGCCGAACTGGGAGTCGCTGAGCTGGGGTGCGCGCATCGTCGACTACCTGTGGCACATCACCTTGCCGGTGACCGCCATGGTGCTGGGCAGCTTCGCGATCACCGCGATGCTCACCAAGAACTCCTTCCTCGAGGAAATCCGCAAGCAGTACGTGCTGACGGCGCGCGCCAAGGGGCTGGCCGAGCGGCAGGTGCTGTGGAAGCACGTGTTCCGCAATGCGCTGATCCCGATCATCACGGGCTTTCCGACGGCGTTCATCGGCGCCTTCTTTTCGGGTGCGCTGC
The DNA here is from genome assembly GCF_058797695.1 of Variovorax sp. GW823-FHT02B07. Lineage (NCBI taxonomy): Bacteria > Pseudomonadati > Pseudomonadota > Betaproteobacteria > Burkholderiales > Comamonadaceae > Variovorax > Variovorax sp. GW823-FHT02B07. The sequence goes on along the minus strand of NZ_JBXAJX010000001.1, from coordinate 2,260,424 downwards.
TGATCGAGACGCTGTTCTCGCTCGACGGCATGGGCCTGCTGAGCTACGAGAGCGTGCTGCGGCGCGACTACCCGGTGTTCCTGGGCACGCTCTATCTGTTCACGCTGATCGGGCTGGTGACCAAGCTCATCTCCGATCTTTGCTACGTCTGGGTCGATCCGAGGGTGAAGTTTGACTGAAGCCGCCGCCGTGTCCGTGAGCCCCGGGCGCCGTGCCTGGCGCCGTTTCCGCCGCAACCCGCTGGGGTTCTGGAGCCTGGTCGTCTTCTCGGCGCTGGTGGTGCTGAGTCTGTTCGCGGACGTGCTCTCCACCGACAAGCCGCTGGTGGTGCGCTATGAAGGCCAGACCTATTTCCCCGTGCTGCGCGACTATTCCGAGAAGACCTTCGGCGGCGACTTCGAAACGCCGGCCGACTACCTCGACCCGTTCATCGAGCAGCGCATCACGCAGGGCGACAACTGGGCGCTGTATGCGCCCAACCGCTACGGCCCGACCACGCTCAACTATTTCTCGAAGCCGCCGAACCCCGCCGCACCCTCGCACGAGAACCTGCTCGGCACCGACGAGCGCGGGCGCGACCTGCTGGCGCAGTTGATCTACGGTTTTCGCGTGAGCGTGCTGTTCGCGCTGGCGCTCACGGTGGTCGGCGTGGTGCTGGGCATCGCGACCGGCGCCGTGCAGGGCTTCTTCGGCGGCAAGATCGACCTGACCTTCCAGCGCCTGATCGAGATCTGGAGCGCGATGCCCGAGCTGTACCTGCTGATCATCTTCAGCGCGATCTTCACGCCGAGCGTGTCACTGTTGCTGATCTTGCTGAGCCTGTTCGGCTGGATGGGGCTGTCGGACTACGTGCGCGCCGAGTTCCTGCGCAACCGCCAGATGGACTACGTGCGCGCCGCACGCGCGCTCGGCGTGGGCAACCTGCAGATCATGTGGCGCCACATCCTGCCCAACAGCATGGTGCCGGTCGTCACCTTCCTGCCGTTCCGCATGAGCGCGGCCATCCTGGCGCTGACTTCGCTCGACTTCCTCGGTCTGGGCGTGCCCCCCGGCACGCCGTCGCTCGGCGAACTGCTGAGCCAGGGCAAGGGGAACATCGACGCCTGGTGGATTTCGCTGTCCACCTTCTGCGTGCTGGTCGTCACGCTGATGCTGCTGACCTTCATGGGCGACGCGCTGCGCGATGCGCTCGATCCCCGGAAGGCCGACAAATGATGACGACGCGCGACACGACGAAGAACCAGCCCCTGCTCGACGTGAAGGGGCTGCGCGTCGCCTTCGGCGGCAAGCCGGTGGTGCATGGCATCGACCTGCAGATCGCGGCGGGCGAAAAGCTCGCGCTGGTCGGCGAGTCGGGCTCGGGGAAGACCGTCACAGCACTCTCGCTGCTGCGGCTGGTGCAGAACGCCGACCTCGCCGGCGTGGCGACCCTGTCGGGGTCGCAGGCGCAGCGCGGTGCGCGCGACCTGCTGTCGATTCCGGAGCGCGAACTGCGCGGCATCCGCGGCAAGGAGATCGCGATGATCTTCCAGGAGCCGATGACCGCGCTCAATGCGCTGTACAGCGTGGGCGACCAGATCGCCGAGGTGCTCGAGCTGCACGAGGGGCTGTCGGCCCGCGCCGCGCAAGAGGCTTCTGTGCAGCTGCTGGCCGACACCGGCATTCCCGAACCGGCGCGGCGGGCGAGGTCGTATCCGCACCAGCTCTCGGGCGGGCAGCGCCAGCGCGCCATGATCGCCATGGCGCTGGCCTGCAAGCCGCGCCTGCTATTGGCGGACGAGCCGACCACGGCGCTCGACGTCACGGTGCGCGCGCAGATTCTCGAGCTGCTGGCCGAGCTGCAGCGCAAGTACGGCATGGCCGTGCTGCTCATCACCCACGACCTGAACCTGGTGCGCCGTTTCGCCGACCGCGTGGCGGTGATGGAGCGCGGCCACATCGTCGAGCACGGTCCGGTGGGCACGGTGTTCGAGGCGCCGCAGCATGCCTACACCCGCAAGCTGATCGACAGCCATCCGGCGCGCGACGTGGCCGAGGCGGCCGCCGATGGCGCGGCGCCGCCGGTGCTCGAGGCCCGGGCGCTGCGCGTGAGTTATCCGGTGTCGCGCCCTGGTTTTGCGGGCTGGTTCCGCAAAGGCGAGTTCGTTGCCGTGCAGGGCGCCGATTTCCGGATTGCGCCGGGCGAGACGCTGGGCGTGGTCGGCGAATCGGGGTCGGGCAAGTCGACGCTGGCGCTGGCCGCGCTCGGCCTGCTCAAGCACCGGGGCGAACTGCAGGTGACGGGGAAGGGCTGGGCGGTGGACCGCGCCTCCGACCTCGCGCTGCGCCGCACGATGCAGGTGGTGTTTCAGGACCCGTTCTCGTCGCTCTCGCCGCGCATGACGGTGGAGCAGATCGTGGGCGAGGGGCTGCGCGTGCATGCGCCCGAGCTCGACGCCGCGGCCCGCCGGGCGCGCGCGCTCACGGCGCTGGCCGACGTGGGGCTGAGCGAGGCGCAGTTCCCCGCGCTGCTCGACCGCTATCCGCACGAGTTCTCGGGCGGGCAACGCCAGCGGCTGGCGATCGCCCGGGCGCTGATCGTCGATCCGCGGCTGCTGGTGCTTGACGAGCCCACCAGCGCGCTGGACGTGACCATCCAGAAGCAGGTGCTCGGCCTGCTGCAGCGGCTGCAGCGCGAGCGGGGGCTGAGCTACCTCCTGATCACCCACGACGTCGAGGTGATCCGCGCGATGGCGCACCAGGTCATCGTGATGAAGGACGGCGCGATCCTCGAATCCGGGCCGGCCTTGCGCGTTCTCGACGCCCCCGAGCATCCCTACACACAGAAGCTGGTGGCTGCGGCGCTGCTGGAATAAAAAACGGAGACGGGTAGAAATGTCGAATATCGGACACGACCGGCGCGGTGCCTGGCGCGCGGCGCTGGCCTGCATGGTCACGCTGGCGGTGGCCATGGGCCTGGGGCGCTTCGCCTTCACGCCCATGCTGCCCATCATGCTGAGCGAGGGAAAGCTCGAGCTGGCCGGCGGCGGTTTGCTGGCGTCTCTTAATTACCTGGGCTATTTCTTCGGCGCGGTCAGCTGCGCGGCCATCGGCATCAAGGCGTCGAGCATGGTGCGCGGCGGGCTGCTCGCCACGGCCGCCTTGCTGGTCGGCATGGGGCTGCTGCACAGCTTCGTCGGCTGGGGCGTGCTGCGCGCGGCGGCCGGGGTGATGAGTGCCTGGGTCTTCGTGTTCGCCTCCGGCTGGGGGCTGCGCCGGCTGGCCGAGACGAACGCGCCCACGCTGGCCGGCGTGATCTACACGGGGCCGGGCATCGGGATCGCCATGACCGGGCTGCTGGGCGGGGCGCTGGGCCGCTGGGGTTCGGAAGCGGGCTGGATCGGCCTCGGGCTGCTGGCCGTGGCGCTGATCGCGGTGATCTGGCGGGTGTTCGATGACGGCGAGCGGGCGGGGGCGCCGGCGGGCGGGGCGGTGGCGAGTCCGGCTGTTGCAGCGGGCAGTGCCTCTGGATCGGCGTCAGCCCGAAGCGATGCGATCTGGCTGGTCGCGCTCTATGGACTGGCAGGCTTTGGTTACATCATTACGGCCACTTTCCTGCCCGTGATCGCCCGGCAGGCGCTGCCGGGATCGCCGTGGCCGGATTTCTTCTGGCCGTTGTTCGGCGCGGCCATCATTCCGGGCGCATTGATCGGCGCCCGCGCTCCAGTGCATTGGGACAACCGGCTGCTGCTGGCCGCCGCTTATGCATTGCAGGCGCTCGGCGTCGTTTTTTCGGTGGCCTGGCCGACCATTGCGGGTTTTGCGCTGGGCAGCCTGCTGCTCGGCATGCCTTTCACCGCCATCACGCTTTTCGCCATGCGGGAAGCCCGCCGGCTGCGCGGCAATGCCGCGGCCGGGCTGATCGGCTATGCCACGGCGTCCTACGGGGTGGGGCAGATCATCGGGCCGCTGTTTGCGGCGCCATTGGCCCAGCGCACCGGTTCTTTCGAACTGCCTTTGCTGGTGGCGGCGGCCGCATTGGCCCTGGGCGCGGTGCTGTTTGCCGTGGTCTGGTCGAAATACCGGCGCCCTGTGACCGCCTGAATACCGATGTCCTTCATTTATGCACGCGAATAGCATATAATTCGAGGCTCACGACCAAACGGGCGGGTACCAACCGCCCGTTTTTTTTGGTCTATGCATTCTCAAGCAGCAATTATTTGGCGTCGTGGCATCCGTGGTGGGCGGGTGCTGCGGCTTGGGCATTGATTCAGAAGGCGCTTTCAAACACGTGGCATTGCAGCAAACAGTAGAACAAACCGTGGCCGGTCTCGGCTACGACCTGGTCGAGGTCGAGCGCTCGGCCGGTGGATTGCTGCGCGTGACGATTGATTTGCCCTGGACGCCCCCCACCTCTGAGGATGTGGCGGCCGGCGTGCCCGAACCCTTCGTGACGGTGGAAGACTGCGAGAAGGTCACGCGCCAGCTGCAATTCGCACTGGAAGTCGATGCGGTCGATTACAAGCGGCTCGAGGTCTCCTCGCCCGGTATCGATCGCCCCTTGCGCAATGAACAGGATTTCGAGCGATTCGTGGGCGCGGTGATCGACATCACCCTCAAGGCGCCCATGGGCGCTGCCGCGGCGGGCCAGGTGTCTGCCAATCGCAAGAAGTTTCGCGGCACGCTGGAGCGTGCTGAAGGCGGTTCGGGTTGGCAGATCGTCTGGAGCGATGCGCCCGAGACCAAGCCGGGTCAAAAAGTGAGCAAGAAGCGCGCGCCTGCACCGTTGCATGCGCTGGGCTTCGTATTGGACGAGCTGCGCGACGCGCGGCTTGCGCCGATTGTGGATTTCAAGGGCCGCAAGGCCAAAACCCAACCGGGTTTTTCGGATATTGACGACGGAACGAACGTTCCGGACTGAACAAGAGGAGTGGTGGCATGAATCGCGAAATGTTGATGTTGGTGGATGCGATCTCGCGCGAGAAGAACGTCGAGCGCGACGTGGTCTTCGGCGCGGTCGAATCCGCACTGGCGCAAGCCACCAAGAAGCTCCATCAGGGTGACGTGGATATCCGCGTGGCGGTCGATCGCGACAGCGGCGACTACGAAACTTTCCGCCGCTGGCACGTGGTCCCCGACGAAGCCGGCCTGCAACTGCCCGACCAGGAGATCCTGCTCTTCGAGGCGCGTGAGGAGATGCCCGACATCGAGGTCGACGAATACATCGAGGAATCCGTCGATTCGGTGCCGATCGGGCGCATCGGTGCCATGGCTGCCAAGCAGGTCATCCTGCAGAAGATCCGCGACGCCGAGCGCGAGATGCTGCTCAACGACTTCATGTCGCGCGGCGACAAGATCTTCGTGGGTACCGTCAAGCGCCTGGACAAGGGCGACATCATCGTGGAAGCCGGGCGCGTCGAAGGCCGCCTGCGCCGCAGCGAAATGATCGCCAAGGAAAACCTGCGCAACGGCGACCGCGTGCGGGCCATGATCATGGAGGTCGACCTGACGCTGCGCGGCGCGCCGATCATCCTGTCGCGCTCGGCCCCCGAGTTCATGATCGAGCTGTTCCGCCAGGAAGTGCCCGAGATCGAACAAGGCCTGCTCGAGATCAAGAGCTGTGCCCGCGACCCCGGTTCGCGCGCCAAGATCGCCGTGCTCTCGCATGACAAGCGTGTCGACCCGATCGGCACCTGCGTCGGCGTGCGCGGCACCCGCGTCAACGCCGTCACGAACGAACTCGCCGGCGAGCGCGTGGACATCGTGCTGTGGAGCGAAGACCCGGCCCAGTTCGTGATCGGCGCCCTGGCGCCGGCGAATGTCTCGTCGATCGTGGTCGACGAAGAAAAGCACGCCATGGACGTGGTGGTGGACGAGGAAAACCTCGCGATCGCCATCGGCCGCGGCGGCCAGAACGTGCGCCTGGCTTCCGACCTCACCGGTTGGAAGATCAACATCATGGACGCGAACGAGTCGGCCCAGAAGCAGGCGACCGAGACCGATGCCAGCCGCAAGCTCTTCATGGAAAAGCTCGATGTCGACGAGGAAATCGCCGACATCCTGATTTCGGAAGGTTTCAACAGCCTCGAAGAGGTGGCCTACGTGCCGATCTCCGAGATGCTTGAGATCGAGGCCTTCGACGAAGACACCATCAATGAGCTGCGCGCCCGTGCAAAGGATGCGCTGCTGACCATGGAAATCGCCAAGGAAGAAGGTGTCGAAACCGTCTCGCAGAACCTGCGCGACCTCGAAGGCCTCAATCCCGACCTGATTCCGCAGCTGGCTGAAGCGGGTGTGAACACCCGTGACGACCTGGCCGACCTCGCGGTCGATGAACTCACCGAAATCACCGGCCTGAGCGCCGATGACGCCAAAGCCCTCATCTTGAAAGCCCGCGAACATTGGTTCGCCGGCCAAGAGTGACGGTATGGAGGCACGAAAGCAATATGTCCAGTACCACTGTCGCCGAGTTCGCGAACGAGCTCAAGAAGACTCCCGAAACCTTGCTTGACCAGCTCAAGAGCGCAGGCGTGCCCAAAGCGGCCGCCACCGATGCACTCACGGAGGCCGACAAGCAGCGCTTGCTCGGTTTCCTGAAGGCCAGCCACGGCACGGCCGAGCCCGAGCGCAAGAAGATCACGCTGACCAAGAAGTCGACCAGCGAGATCAAGCAGGCCGACGCCACCGGTCGCGCCCGCACCATCCAGGTCGAAGTGCGCAAGAAGCGCACCTTCATCCAGCGCGATGAAGGCCACCCGGCCACGGCCGAAGGCGCGCAGCAGCAGGCGGCCGAAACGTCCGCCGCACCGGCCGCGCCCCAGATCGACGAAGCCGAGCTGGCCCGTCGCGAGGAAGACGCACGCCGCCAGGCCGAGCTGATCCGCCGCCAGGAAGAAGAGCTGGCCGAGAAGCGTCGCCAGCGCGAAGAAACCGAAGCCCGCGAACGCGAGCAGGCCGAAAAGGCCGAGCGCGCCGAACAGGCCGAGCAGGAAGCTGCGCGCATCGCCGCCGAGAAGAAGGCCGCTGAAGCCGCCGCCGCTTCGGCCAAGGAAGCCGCGAAGCAGCCGGTGGCTGCCCCGGCCGCACCGGCCGCTGTGGCCGCCGCCGCTGCGGCTGCAGAAACCGCTGCCGTCGCCGAAAAGCAGGCTGCCGACACCAAGCTGGCCGCCCAGAACGCCGCCACGCAGGCCAAGGAAGACGCCAAGGCCAAGGCCGCCGCCGAATCGAAGGCCCGTGCCGACGAAGAAGCCGCCCGCGCCAAGGACCTCGACGAGCGTCGCCGCAAGGCCCTGGCCGAAGCCGAAGCCATTCGCGCCATGATGAACGCACCGGCCCGCGTGCTGGTGCCGCACAAGGCGCCCGAGAAGCCGCAGCCTGAAAAGTCGACGGTCAAGGGCACGCTGCACAAGCCGGCCACGCCGCCGGGCCGTCCGGGCGCCCCTGCGGCCCCTGGCGCCGCAGCGCCGGCCGCCGCCGGTGCTGGCAAGGAAGTCAAGTCCGCCAAGCTCTCGTCGAGCTGGGCCGGCGATCCTGCCAAGAAGAAGGAAATCAAGACCCGCGGCGATGCCAGCGGGGGTGTCAGCCGCGGCAACTGGCGCGGAGGCCCGCGCGGCCGTCGCGGCAACGACCGTGGCGGTCATGACGAGCAGCACGCACCGGCCGCACCGGTCGAGGCGCGCGTGCTCGAAGTGCACGTGCCCGAGACCATCACGGTCGCCGAGCTCGCGCACAAGATGGCCGTGAAGGCGCAGGAAGTCATCAAGCAATTGATGAAGCTGGGCATGATGGCGACCATCAACCAGTCGCTCGACCAGGACACCGCGATGATCATCGTGGAGGAAATGGGCCACAACGCGGTGGTTGCCGCGCTGGACGACCCCGAAGCCTTCACCGACGAGGACGTGTCGGCGCAACAGGCCGAAGCCCTGCCGCGCGCACCGGTCGTGACCGTCATGGGTCACGTCGACCACGGCAAGACCTCGCTGCTGGACTACATCCGCCGCGCCAAGGTCGCCGCGGGCGAAGCCGGCGGCATCACGCAGCACATTGGTGCGTACCACGTCGAAACCGAACGCGGCATGGTGTCGTTCCTCGACACCCCGGGTCACGAGGCGTTCACCGCCATGCGTGCCCGCGGTGCGCAGGCCACCGACATCGTGATCCTGGTGGTGGCGGCCGACGACGGCGTCATGCCCCAGACCAAGGAAGCCATCAAGCACGCGAAGGCGGCGGGTGTGCCGATCGTGGTTGCGATCAACAAGGTGGACAAGCCTGACGCCAACCTGGACCGCGTGAAGCAGGAACTGGTGGCCGAAGAGGTCGTGCCAGAAGAGTACGGCGGCGACGTGCCGTTCGTGCCGGTGTCGGCCAAGACCGGCCAGGGCATCGACGACCTGCTCGAGCAGGTGCTGCTGCAAGCCGAAGTGCTGGAACTCAAGGCGCCGGTGGATGCCGCCGCCAAGGGCCTGGTCATCGAAGCCCAGCTCGACAAGGGCCGCGGCCCGGTCGCCACCGTGCTGGTTCAGTCCGGCACGCTCAAGACCGGCGACGTGGTGCTGGCGGGTTCCACCTACGGCCGCGTGCGCGCCATGCTGGACGAAGACGGCAAGGCCACCAAGTCGGCAGGTCCGTCGATCCCGGTCGAAATCCAGGGTCTGACCGAAGTGCCGCAAGCGGGCGACGAGTTCATGGTGATGGCCGACGAGCGCCGTGCGCGCGAAATCGCCACCTACCGTGCCGGCAAGTTCCGCAACACCAAGCTGGCGAAGGCGCAAGCCGCGAACCTGCAGAACATGTTCACCGACCTGTCGGCGGGCGAAGTGCAGACGCTGCGCATCATCATCAAGGCTGACGTTCAGGGCTCGCAGGAAGCACTGGCCCAGTCGCTGCTCAAGCTGGCGACCGAAGAAGTCAAGGTGCAGATCGTGTACGCCGGCGTCGGCGGCATCAGCGAAAGCGACATCAACCTCGCGATCGCGTCGAAGGCGGTGGTCATCGGCTTCAACGTGCGGGCCGATGCCGGTGCGCGCAAGCTGGCCGAAGGCAATGGCGTTCAGCTGAACTACTACAGCATCATTTACGACGCCGTCGACGAGATCAAGGTCGCGATGTCGGGCATGCTGGCACCGGAGCGCCGCGAAGAGATCATCGGCTCGGCCGAGATCCGCACGGTGTTCGTGGCCTCGAAGATCGGCACCGTGGCCGGCTCGTACGTCACTTCGGGCTCGGTCAACCGCAGCGCGCATTTCCGCCTGCTGCGCGACAACGTGGTGATCTACACCGGCGAAGTCGACTCGATCAAGCGCATGAAGGACGATGTCCGCGAAGTCCGCGAAGGTTTTGAGTGCGGTATCAAGCTCAAGAACTACAACGACATCAAGGAAGGCGATCAGCTCGAATTCTTCGAGATCAAGGAAATCGCCCGGACGCTGTAAGCGTTCGACGCGAAAGAGGCCATGCCGAAAAGAAAAGCAGCCGCACCCAACCGCGCGTTCAAGGTCGCCGACCAGATCCAGCGCGATCTGACGGAGCTGATCGCGCGCGAGTTGAAGGACCCGCGCGTGGGCATGGTCACGATCCAGGCGGTCGAGGTCACGCCCGACTATGCGCATGCGAAGGTCTTCTTCAGCCTGCTCACGGGCGACGTGACCGAGACCACCGAAGCGCTGAACCAGGCCGCGGGCTTCCTGCGCAACGGCCTGTTCAAGCGCCTGCACATCCACACCGTGCCGACGCTGCACTTCCTGTTCGACCGCACCACCGAGCGTGCGGCCGACATGAATGCGCTCATCGCACAGGCCGTTGCTTCGCGCTCGAAAGACGACTAGCGATGAACGCGCCACGCACACGGGTGCAGCGGCGCCCTGTGCATGGGGTGTTGCTGCTCGACAAGCCGCTGGGGTTTTCCAGCAACCAGGCCTTGCAAAAGGCCAAGTGGTTGCTGCGCGCCGAAAAAGCGGGCCACACCGGCACGCTCGATCCGCTCGCCACAGGCGTGCTGCCGCTGTGTTTCGGCGCCGCCACCAAATTCAGCCAACTGCACCTGGACGCCGACAAGACCTACGAGGCGGTCGCGCGCCTGGGCGTCAAGACCGCCACGGGTGACGCCGAAGGCGAGGTGATCGCCGAACGGCCGGTGCAGGTGTCGCCAGAAGACCTGGCTCGCGTCGAGGCACTGTTCACCGGCCCGATCCGCCAGGTGCCGCCGATGCACAGCGCGCTCAAGAAAGATGGCAAGGCGCTGTACGAGTACGCGCGCGAAGGCATCGAAGTCGAGCGCGCGCCGCGCGACGTCGTCATTCACCAGCTCACGCTGACCCGGCTGGATGACACCAGCATTCGCATCGTTGCGAGCGTGAGCAAGGGCACCTACATTCGCACCCTGGGCGAGGACATCGGAGAGGCCCTGGGTTGCGGCGCGCACCTGACCTCGCTGCGCCGCACGGTCACGGGCGGTTTCGGGCAGGCGCAGTGCGTCACCATCGAAGCGCTCGAAGCCATGACCGAAGACGAGCGCCTGGCACGCCTGTTGCCTCCCGAAGCGCTGGTCGACGGCCACAGCCGCGTCACGCTCGCGGCCGAAGATGCCGCACGTTTTCTCTCGGGCCTGCGCCGCCGCGGCGGCTGGGCCGATGCCGAGGCGGTGGCCGTGTTCGGCACCGACCCGCAGGCGTTCCTGGGCACCGCCCACGTGAGCGCCGGCGAACTGATCCCGGGGCGCTTGCTGAACCCCATCGAAATTCAGCAAATTCTTTTGAACGCACCACAGACCGAAGCGACACCATGAGTACCAAGCAAATCCGCAATATCGCCATCATTGCCCACGTGGACCATGGCAAGACCACCATGGTCGACCAGCTGCTGCGCCAGTCGGGCACCTTCGCCGAGCACGAGAAGGTCGTCGACACGGTGATGGACAACAACGCGATCGAAAAGGAACGTGGCATCACGATCCTGGCCAAGAACTGCGCCGTGACCTGGGAAGGCACGCACATCAACATCGTCGACACCCCGGGCCACGCGGACTTCGGCGGTGAAGTGGAACGCGCGCTGTCGATGGTCGACGGCGTGGTGCTGCTGATCGACGCGCAGGAAGGCCCGATGCCGCAGACGCGCTTCGTGACCAAGAAGGCGCTGGCCCTGGGCCTGAAGCCCATCCTGGTCGTGAACAAGGTCGACAAGCCCGGCGCGAACCCCGACAAGGTGGTCAATGCCGCCTTCGACCTGTTCGACAAGCTCGGTGCGACCGACGAACAGCTCGACTTCCCCGTGGTGTACGCCTCGGGCATCAACGGCTGGTCGTCGCTCGAAGAGGGCGCTCCTGGCGAGCAGTGGGGCCCCGACATGTCGGCCCTGTTCAACACCATCCTGAAGCACGTGCCGTCGCAAAAGGGTGACCCGAACGCACCGCTGCAGCTGCAGATTTCCGCGCTCGACTTCTCGACCTTCGTCGGTCGTATCGGCGTGGGCCGCATCAGCCAGGGCACGCTCAAGCCCATGACCGACGTGCTGGTCATGGAAGGTCCGGACGGCAAGACCGTCAAGGGCCGCGTCAACCAGGTGCTGACCTTCCAGGGCCTGGACCGTGTGCAATCGACCGAAGCCGGCCCCGGCGAAATCGTGCTGATCAACGGCATCGCCGACATCGGCATCGGCGTCACCGTGACCGACAAGGACAAGCCTGCGCCGCTGCCCATGCTCAAGGTCGACGAGCCGACCCTGACCATGAACTTCTGCGTGAACACCAGCCCGCTGGCCGGCCGCGAAGGCAAGTTCGTGACCAGCCGCCAGATCTGGGACCGCCTGCAAAAGGAGCTGCAGCACAACGTGGCACTGCGCGTGAGCGAGACCGACGAAGAAGGCATCTTCGAAGTCATGGGCCGCGGCGAACTGCACCTGACCATCCTGCTGGAAAACATGCGCCGCGAAGGCTATGAAATGGCCGTGTCCAAGCCGCGCGTGGTGTTCCGCACCGTGAACGGCGAGAAGCACGAGCCCATCGAATTGGTCACGGCCGACATCGAGGAAACCCACCAGGGTGGCGTGATGCAGGCGTTGGGCGAACGCAAGGGCGAGCTGGTCAACATGGAACCGGACGGCCGTGGCCGCGTGCGCCTGGAGTACCGCATTCCGGCGCGTGGCCTGATCGGCTTCACGAACGAATTCCTGAACCTGACGCGCGGCTCGGGCCTCATCAGCAACATCTTCGACAGCTACGAAGCCCACAAGGGCGAGATCGGCAGCCGCAAGAACGGCGTGCTGATCTCGATGGACGACGGTGAAATCTTCACCTACGCGCTGGGCAAGCTGGACGACCGCGGCCGCATGTTCGTGAAGGCGAACGATCCGGTGTACGAAGGCATGATCGTCGGCATCCACAGCCGCGACAACGACCTGGTCGTGAACGCCACGCGCACCAAGCAGCTGACCAACTTCCGCGTGAGCGGCAAGGAAGACGCGATCAAGATCACGCCCCCGATCGACCTCACGCTGGAATACGGCGTCGAGTTCATCGAGGACGACGAGCTGGTCGAAATCACGCCCAAGAGCGTTCGCCTGCGCAAGCGTTTCCTGAAGGAAAGCGACCGCAAGCGCGCCGGCCGCGACACGTCGAACGGCTGATCGCCTTCGATCGGCCATGCGCCTGACGCACGGCGCCGCTGTCGGGCTGATGGTCGTCGTGACCCTCATGTGGGGCACGGCGGGCGTCGTCACGCGGCACCTGGCGCAGGCGCACAGTTTCGAGATCACCTTCTGGCGCAGCCTCTTCACGATGCTGGCGCTGCTGGTGATCTTGCCGCTTTGGCGGGGGCGGGCGGTGTTCTCGCAGCTGCGCCGCGGCGGGCACTCGCTCTGGATCTCGGGTGTCTGCTGGGCCGTGATGTTCACGGCCTTCATGGTGGCGCTGACCCTCACCTCCACCGCGAGCGTGCTGGTCATGATGGCGCTCGGGCCGCTCTTCACAGCACTGGCCGCGCGCCTCTTCATCGGGCACAAGCTGCCTGCTCGCACCTGGGCGGCCATCGTGGTCGCCGGGCTGGGCATCGGCTGGATGTACGGCACGCAGCTGCTGGGCGGTGGTGGCGGGTCGCTTGTCGGCACGCTGGTGGCGCTGTGCGTGCCGCTGGCCGGCGCGACGCAATGGACCGTGGTCCAGCATGCGCACGCCAAAGGGCAGGATGTCGACCTCGTGCCTGCGGTGCTGATCGGCGCGACCCTCTCCGCACTCGTCACCTTGCCGCTGGCGTGGCCGTTCCATGCCGGGCCCCCTGACCTGGGGCTGTTGGCCTTCCTGGGCGTTTTTCAGCTGGCGATTCCCTGCGTGCTCTCGGTGTTGTGCGCGCAGGTGCTCAAGGCGCCCGAGGTGGCGTTGCTGGCGCTGCTCGAGGTGATCTTCGGCATCGCACTGGCCTGGCTCGGCGCCGGCGAGACGCCCGCGGCCAGCGTGCTGACGGGCGGTGTGCTCGTGATCGGCGCGCTGGTGTTCAACGAGCTGCTCGCGCTGCGCGGGCGCCGCACCACGCTGGCGGACAGCGCGCTGCCGGGCGCGCACTGACCTTTCGCCGCCCTCAGCGGCCGAAGAGGTACCAGCCGATCACGATCACGACGGCCACCACGGTCATTCCGAAGTTGCGCCAGCTGGCACGTTGGCTGCGCGCGAACTCCTTGAGCATGTCGGCGGTCTCCTGCTCGTCGGCGGCGACGATCGCCTGGGCTTCGTCGAGGATGCGCCGATGGTCGGCTGCCGTCGCAAAGGCCGGCTCGGCGGCAACACGGGCGCGGAGCGCTTCGAACGGTGCCGTGTCGAGCAGGCCGTCGGTCACCAACCAGCCCAGCGTGCGGCCCAGGGCGGCGGGCGCGCCGGTCAGAGGCGCGGCACGCAGCGCCAGGTCGCGGGTCTCGGTGTCGATCAGCCCTTCGTTGAACAGCGCGATCACGGCCTCGTGCGTGATGCCGGTCTTGCCGAGGTCCAGCAGGTCGTCTGCGTCGTAGGCGATGTCTTCCGCTTCGGTGAACGCCGCGACGGCCGGCGATGCGGCTTCGAGGCGCTCCACCGCTGCATCCAGTTCTTCCTCGGTGATCAGGTTCTTGAGGCGGATCCAGGCCAGCGCATGCGCGGGGCCGGGGATCGGCGGCAGGGCGCCGACCTCGGGATGCGCGAGCACGGCGGCATGCTGCGCGTCGGTGATGAGGCCGTGGGACACAAGTGCGTGGAAGGCATCCGGGTTGGTGTCGGCAAAAGTCATCGGGCCATTCTGCCGTGCACCATGAAAAAAGCCCCGGCGCAGGCCGAGGCTTTCGTGGGTGGGGCACCGGTCAGGCCGGCGCCATCACGTCGACCGCATCAGGGACGGGCGACTTTCCAGGCACCGTTGGCCACGCCGTCACCGGTCTTGTCACCGGCCTTGGTGTCCTTGGCCCAGTAGTACAGCGGCCAGCCCTTGTAGGCCCACTGCTTCTTGCCGTCTTCACGCACGACGATGGTGTAGCCGCCCATGGGCTTGGCGGCATCGGCCACGCCGAGCGGCGGCCAGTTGGTGGCGCATTGGCCGTTGCAGGCGGAGGTACCGGCATTGGCGGTGTCGCGGGCGAAGGTGTAGAGCGTCATGCCGTTCGGGCCGACCAGCACGCCGTCGGCGGTGCGGGTGGGCGTGTCGGGCGCTCCAGCGGTCTTGGTGGACATGCCGCCGCAGCCGGCGAGCAGAGCCGCTGCGAGGATCGAGGCGCTGAGCAATTTCATGCAGTTTCTCCTTCAGTTGAAAAATCAATCGCGAAAACAAGCCAGGTGAATGCGCGAACCGGCAGTTTATGCCGTCGCTACGATAACTCGCGGTAGGCCAGGGTCGCGAGTCTCAGTAGCGCATCGCGCGGCAGGCGACCGGCCACGGCATAGCCGAAACCCCGGTCGACCCAGTAGAAGCTCGGCACGGTGCCGTCCGAGGCAAAACGGAAGGCGGTTTCGCGCGAGGCAGCGGCGTCCGCGGCCTGCGCGTCGAGCGTGCCGATGTACAGCGTGATGCGTTCACCCGCCGCGTCCTCGAACATGAACTGGGCGCGCGCGCCGGTTTCGCCGGGCAGCAGGCGTCCGCCGACCAGCGTGTAGCCGAGCGAGGACAGGTCGGGCACCTTGAGCGGGTGGTCGAGGCGTTTGGACAGCCACTGCACCAGGTGCTGCTGCTCGGTGGCGGCCACTTCGACGGGGTGCCGTTTCTCGGGGGTGTAGACGACGTGGGCCACCGAGGCGTCGCGCACGAACTCGCGCACGGCCGGTGCGCGCGCCAAGGAGGCCCCGGCCGCCTGCGGCGCGCCCGACCACTGGGCATTGCCGAGCCAGCCGGCCGCGAAGGCGACCAGCAGGCCGGCGGCCATGCCGCCCCAGCGCAGCCAGGGGGCCGAGCGACCAGCCTCGGCACGGCGCCGCTCGAGCACGCCCATCAGCGGCGCAGGCACGGGTTCGTCGAGCAGGCCGCCGTGTAGGCGACGCAACGCGTCGCGCTGGGCATGCCAGGCCGCCACGCGGGCCGCCACGGCCGGATCGCGCGCCAGCGCATCCTCGACCGCCTCGCGGCGTTCGGGCGGCAACTGGCCGTCGACCCAGGCGTGCAGCTCGTCGTCGGTGGGGGGCAGAGTGGGGCGGGTCATGGCGGGTGCTTCACGTCACTTGAGGCGGCGCAGGCCGGGGCGGCTGGACGCGGCGGCGCCGTCCATCAGCTCCTGCAGGCGAAGGCGGGCGCGCGAGAGGCGCGACATCACGGTGCCGATCGGAATGCCGAGCACCTTCGCCACCTCGGCGTAGGACAGGTCTTCGAGCGTCACCAGCAGCAGCACGGCACGTTGCTCCTCGGGCAGCTGCATCAGGCAGCGCTGCAGGTCGAGGCCCAGGCCCGGATCGACGCCGCCCTGCAGCTGCTCGGGCGCTACATCCTCCAGCGGCACGACTGCATGCGGCGGCGGCCGGCGCCGCACCTGGCTGGCGAAGAGGTTGTGCATGACCGTGAAGAGCCAGGCGCGCAGGTCGGTGCCCACCACCCAGAGCCGCCACTTGCCGCAGGCCCGCTCGAGCGTGTCCTGCACCAGGTCGTCGGCCGCCCAGGCGTTGCCCGTGAGCGCGCGCGCATAGCGGCGCAGGCTCGGGATGTGCTCGACCAGCAGGCGGGCGTCCATGGGCGGGCCGGGAGCCTGTCCGACTCAGGGCTTGGCGGTTTTCCAGGTGCCGTTGACGCCGTCGCCGGTCTTGTCGCCCGGCTTGGTGTCCTTCACCCAGTAGTACAGCGGCCAGCCCTTGGCGGCCCATTGCTTCTTGCCGTCGTCGCGCGTGACGATGGTGAAGTCGCCGCTCGGCTTGTCGCTGTCGGCGGCCATGAAGGGCGGCCAGTTGGTGGCGCAGCCGCCGTTGCAGGCCGACTTGCCGTTGCCGGCCGTGTCCTTGTCGAAGGTGTAGAGGGTCATGCCGTTCGCACCGACCAGCGCGCCATCGGCGGCCTTGGGCTGGGCGAACGCGGGGAGGGCGAGCAGGCTGCCGAGCAGTGCGGCGGCGATGCCGACGGAGGACATGCGGATAGGCGACATGGAAAGACTCCTGGGTTGATGGCATCGAGGATCGATGACACCGCACAAACGCCCGCAGAGCGCGTTTTATTCCATGCCGCCCAAAAAAGAAAAAATCAGCGGTTGCGGCTCTTCATCGCGCGCTCGACTTCGCGCTTGCCTTCGCGGTCCTTGATGGTGTCGCGCTTGTCGTGCTCGGCCTTGCCCTTGGCGAGCGCGATCTCGCACTTCACCTTGCCGGCCTTCCAGTGCAGGTTCAGCGGCACCAGCGTGTAGCCCTTTTGTTCGACCTTGCCGACGAGGCGCTTGATCTCTTCCTTGTGCAGCAGCAACTTCTTGGTGCGGACCGAATCAGGATTGACGTGCGTCGAGGCGCTCTTGAGCGGGTTGATCTGGCAGCCGACCACGAACAGCTCGCCGTCGCGGATCACCACGTAGCCGTCGGTCAGCTGCACCTTGCCTTCGCGCAGCGACTTGACTTCCCAGCCCTCGAGGACCATGCCGGCCTCGAAGCGTTCTTCGAAGAAATAGTTGTAGGCGGCCTTCTTGTTGTCGGCGATGCGGGAGGAGGTGTCTTGTTTCTTGGTGGCCATGGCTCGAGAAGTTGGGGGCGCATGGCTTCAATACAATCCGTCGCGCACGCTGTGCCGATTCTATGAAAACAGTCCACAAGTCCGTCCTCATCTGGTACAGCGCCGAAGAAATGTACGCGCTCGTCACCGATGTGGCGAAGTACCCGCAGTTCCTGCCCTGGTGCGACAAGTCGCGCGTCATCGAGCAGGACGAGGGCGGCATGACCGCCGAAGTCGGCCTGGCCTTCGCCGGGCTGCACCAGAGTTTCACCACCCGCAACACGCACATCGCGGGCCGCGAGGTGCAGCTCAAGCTGGTCGACGGGCCGTTCTCCAATCTCGACGGCACCTGGAAATTCCATCCTGTGGGCGAGCAGGGCGAACGCGCCTGTCGCGTCGAACTGCAGATGAGCTACGGCTTCAGCAACTTCGCGCTGCAGGCGCTGGTGGGGCCGGTGTTCGACACCATCGCATCGAGCCTGGTCGAGGCCTTCGTCAAGCGCGCCGAACAGGTCTACGGCGAAGGCTGATGGCCGATCGCCGCATCGAGGTCACGCTGAGCTGTTCGCCGGCGGCGCGCGAGGTGTTCGAGCAGGTCCTGCAGCTCGCGCCCGGCACTGCGGTGGTCGAGGCGGTGAAGGCCAGCGCGCTCATGCAGCGCTTTCCCGACCTGGACTGGCGACATGCCATGACGCCGGGCATCTGGGGCCGGGCGGTGGCGTGGGAGCAGCCGTTGAAGGACGGCGACCGCATCGAGCTGTGCCGGCCGCTCACGGTCGATCCGAAGGTGGCGCGCCGTGAACGCTTCCAGCGGCAAGGCGCGCGCGGCACGGGCCTGTTCGCGAACAAGCGCAAGGGTGGCAAGGACGGCTACTGAGCCGCCGCCGCCGGCTTACTTGCAGTCGCTGTCGATGACCGACTGAACCCGCTTCTGCTCAGCCGCACGCGCAGCGTCGTCCATGATTTCGCGCTCGCCCTTGGCGTTGACCTTGGCGAGGCGGATGCCACTGTCGATCGTGGCT
This sequence comes from Variovorax sp. GW823-FHT02B07, assembly GCF_058797695.1. Taxonomy (NCBI): domain Bacteria; kingdom Pseudomonadati; phylum Pseudomonadota; class Betaproteobacteria; order Burkholderiales; family Comamonadaceae; genus Variovorax; species Variovorax sp. GW823-FHT02B07. Next base: position 2,242,303 of record NZ_JBXAJX010000001.1, on the reverse strand, counting down.
TTGCCTTCCCGTGCGCGGGCGCAGCTCTCGGCCTTGGCCTTGGCGATCTTTGCCGCTTCAGCCGCTTCCTTGGCCTTCTGCTCGGCCTCGGCCTTCTTGGTCTTTTCCTCGAGTTCCTTGTCCACGCCCGTGGGCTTGGGCGGCGGCGCGGCCTTGGGGGCTGCGGCCGTGTCGCTGCTTCCCTCTGGGGCCGGCGTGGCGGGGGCGGGCGCCCGAGCCGACGGCGAGGGGCCGGCGCGGCGCAGGATGTTCTTTTCGGGGATGTCGGTGGGCGGCGGCTGGTCGCTGAAGACCTTCTTGCCGCTGTTGTCGACCCATTGCCATTGCGCGCTCGCCGAGAGCGGCAGCGCGCACGCGCAACCCAGTACCAGCCAATGCAGGAGATTCATGCGCGGAGTTTAGCTGGGCCTTACTTTTTGCAACATCCGGAATAGGCGGTTTTGCAACGGTCAAAAAGAACCCGCGCCGGCGAAGCGGGCGAGGGCCTCGTTACAATCCGTCTTTTGGAGCCTCACCCATGCGCCTTCTCGGCAAAGCGCTCACCTTCGACGACGTGTTGTTGGTGCCAGCATTCTCCCAAGTCCTGCCCAAGGACACGTCTCTCGCCACCAAGTTCTCCCGCAACATCACGCTGAACCTGCCGCTCGTCTCGGCGGCCATGGACACCGTGACCGAAGCCCGCCTCGCGATCGCCATCGCGCAGGAGGGTGGCATCGGCATCGTGCACAAGAACCTCACCGCGCAGCAGCAGGCCGCCGAAGTGGCCCGCGTCAAGCGCTACGAGTCGGGCGTGCTGCGCGACCCGGTGGTGATCACGCCGACGCACTCCGTGCGCCAGGTGATGGCACTGTCCGACCAGCTCGGCATCTCGGGCTTCCCGGTGATCGACGGCGGCAAGGTCGTCGGCATCGTCACGGGGCGCGACCTGCGCTTCGAGAACCGCTACGACGTGCCCGTCAGCGAAATCATGACGCAGCGCGATCGGCTCATCACCGTGCCCGACGGCACCACGCTGGCCGAAGCCAAGGCGCTGCTGAACAAGCACAAGCTCGAGCGCCTGCTGGTCATCAACGGCGACTGGGAGCTCAAGGGCCTCATCACCGTCAAGGACATCACCAAGCAGACCAGCTTCCCCAATGCCGCACGCGACGCCAACGGTCGCCTGCGCGTGGGCGCGGCGGTCGGCGTGGGTGACGGCACCGAAGAGCGCGTCGAAGCCCTGGTGAAGGCCGGCGTCGACGCCATCGTGGTCGACACCGCCCACGGCCACAGCGCCGGCGTGATCGAGCGCGTGCGCTGGGTCAAGAAGAACTATCCGCAGGTCGACGTCATCGGCGGCAACATCGCCACCGGCGATGCCGCGCGTGCGCTGGCCGACGCCGGCGCCGACGCCGTCAAGGTCGGCATCGGCCCCGGCTCCATCTGCACCACCCGCATCGTCGCCGGCGTGGGCGTGCCGCAGATCATGGCGGTCGACAGCGTCGCCACCGCGCTGCAGGGCACCGGCATTCCGCTGATCTCCGATGGCGGCGTGCGCTACTCGGGCGACATCGCCAAGGCCATCGCCGCCGGCGCCAGCACCGTGATGATGGGCAGCATGTTCGCCGGTACCGAAGAGGCGCCGGGCGAAATCGTGCTGTACCAGGGCCGCAGCTACAAGAGCTACCGCGGCATGGGCTCCATCGGCGCGATGCAGCAGGGCAGTGCCGACCGGTACTTCCAGGAATCGACCACCGGCAACCCCAACACCGACAAGCTCGTGCCTGAAGGCATCGAAGGCCGCGTGCCCTACAAGGGCTCGATCGTCTCCATCGTCTACCAGATGGCCGGCGGCGTGCGCGCCAGCATGGGCTACTGCGGCTGCGCGACCATCGAGGACATGCAGAACAAGGCCGAGTTCGTCGAGATCACCACGGCCGGCATCCGTGAGAGCCACGTCCACGACGTGCAGATCACGAAGGAAGCCCCGAACTACCGCGCTGAGTAAGCCCAATCTGGCCAGACCTTGAAAGTCAGGCCAGACTCGGCTTAAAATTTGGGCCAGATTCAAATTTTCTGGCCTAAATGCAATCCATCGGCATCGCTGAAGCCAAGAACAACTTCTCGGCCCTGATCGACCTGGTCGAAAAGGGCGAGGAGGTTCGCATCACCCGCCACGGCAAGGAAGTCGTGCGCATGTTGCCGGTGCGCCGCAAACCCGTCATCACCGACGAGCAGATCGCCCGCGAGCTCGGGCAGATCGACGCGCTGCACGCCACCATCCAGCCCGGCCCCACGACCCGCGAGCTCCTGGACCAGGGACGCCAGCCATGACCGCTTTCGTCATGGACGCCTCGGTCACCGCCGCCTGGCTGCTGCCCGACCAGGCCAACGAACACACCCGCAGGCTCTACGCCGCCATCCGGCGCGACGAGGTCGAGCCGCAGGCGCCCAATGCCTGGCAATGGGAGTGCGCCAACATCCTCGCCAACGGCGTGCGCAGCGGCCGCATCCCGGCATCGGCCGTCGAGGGCTTGTGGAGCGTGCTCGACGCCATCCGCCACCGCGTGGAGCTGCACGACCTCGCGCCGGCTCAGCACAAGGCTGTGCTCGCCGTGGCCATCGACGTGGGCGTCTCGCTCTACGATGCGGGCTACCTCTGGCTCGCCAAATCGCTCAACCTTCCGCTCGCCACCTTCGACGAGCACCTCATCCAGGCGGCGCCGCACGCGGGCGTCAAGCTGTTCGACATTTCAACGCTCTGAGTCCTTTCGCCATGCAACACGACAAGATCCTCATCCTCGACTTCGGCTCGCAAGTCACCCAGCTCATCGCACGCCGCGTGCGCGAAGCCCACGTGCTCAGCGAAGTGCATCCCTGCGACGTCACCGACGAATGGGTGCGCGAATACGCCGCCGACGGCCACCTCAAGGGCGTGATCCTCTCGGGCAGCCACGCCAGCGTGTACGAAGAGACCACCGACAAGTGCCCGCAAGCCGTGTTCGACCTCGGCATTCCGGTGCTCGGCATCTGCTACGGCATGCAGACCATGGCGCACCAGCTCGGCGGCAAGGTCGAAGGCGGCCACAAGCGCGAGTTCGGCTTCGCCGCCGTGCGCGCCCATGGCCACACCGCGCTGCTGAAAGACATCGCCGACTTCACCACGCCCGAGGGCTTCGGCATGCTCAACGTGTGGATGAGCCACGGCGACAAGGTCACCGAGCTACCACCCGGCTTCAAGCTCATGGCCAGCACCGACAGCTGCCCCATCGCCGGCATGGCCGACGAGGCGCGCCGCTACTACGCGCTGCAGTTCCATCCTGAAGTCACGCACACGGTGCAGGGCAAGGCCATCATCGACCGCTTCGTGCTCGGCATCTGCGAAGCCAAGCCCGACTGGGTCATGCGCGACCACATCGCCGAAGCCGTGCAGAAGATCCGCGAGCAGGTGGGCGACGAAGAAGTCATCCTGGGCCTGTCGGGCGGTGTCGATTCGAGCGTGGCCGCCGCGCTCATCCACCGCGCCATCGGCGACCAGCTGACCTGCGTGTTCGTCGACCACGGCCTCTTGCGCCTGAACGAAGGCGACATGGTCATGGAGATGTTCGAAGGCAAGCTGCACGCGAAGGTCATCCGCGTCGATGCCAGCGACCTGTTCCTGGGCAAGCTCGCGGGCGTGAGCGACCCCGAAGCCAAGCGCAAGATCATCGGCGGCGAGTTCGTCACCGTGTTCAAGCAGGAGGCCGCCAAGCTCAAGGCCGGCGACGGCGGCCACAAGGGCGCGACCTTCCTGGCGCAAGGCACCATCTACCCCGACGTCATCGAGTCGGGCGGCGCCAAGAGCAAGAAGGCCGTCACCATCAAGAGCCACCACAACGTGGGCGGCCTGCCCGAGCAGCTCGGCCTGAAGCTGCTCGAACCGCTGCGCGACCTGTTCAAGGACGAAGTGCGCGAACTCGGCGTGGCCCTGGGCCTGCCACCCGAGATGGTGTACCGCCATCCGTTCCCCGGCCCGGGCCTGGGCGTGCGCATCCTGGGCGAAGTGAAGAAGGAATACGCCGACCTGCTGCGCCGCGCCGACGCGATCTTCATCGAAGAGCTGCGCAACTTCACCGACGAATCAGGCAAGACCTGGTACGACCTCACGAGCCAGGCCTTCACCGTGTTCCTGCCCGTGAAGAGCGTGGGCGTGATGGGCGACGGCCGCACCTACGACTACGTCGTCGCGCTGCGCGCCGTGCAGACCAGCGACTTCATGACCGCCGACTGGGCCGAGCTGCCGTACGCGCTGCTCAAGAAAGTGTCGGGCCGCATCATCAACGAGGTGCGCGGCATCAACCGCGTGACCTACGACGTGTCGAGCAAGCCGCCGGCGACGATCGAGTGGGAATGAGTTCCTGAAAAGAAGAAAGGCGCCGCAAGGCGCCTTTCTTCTTTGACGGGTGACCCGATGATCAGAAGCTCGCCTTCAACCCCACCGTGAACATCCCGCCCTTCGCCTGCTTCGACAGCTTGCCGAAGTAGTCGTAGTCGGCCGTGATCGCGAGGTTCTGCGTCATGCGGTACTCGGCGCCGACACCGACCATCAGGCCCGTGCCGCTGCCCGAAATACGCTGGTTGGCCGGGGCCCACTTGTTGTCGCCGGAGATGCGTCCGCGTGCCACGCCGAGGCGGCCGTTGAGGGCGAAGGCGTCGCCCAGCGGCATGCGGGCCGTGGCGGCGGCGTAGAAGACCTGGCCGGTGCCGGTCTGCAGCCGGGAGCCGCCGTAGGCCGAGGTCCATTGGCTCACGCTGCCGAGGCGGGCGTAGCCGGCTTCCACGCCGAAGTGTTCGGTCAGGCGGTAGCCGCCGTACAGCTTGTAGGACGTGCCGCTCTTGTTGGCCTTCTTGCCGCCCCATGGCACGGGCACGTGGTTCTTCGAGGACGACAGGCTGTAGCTGGAGCGGCCGATGGCGCCGCCGACATAGAACCCGGTGTCCTTGTCGAGACCGGCGGCGAAGGCGCCGACGGAGGCGGTGCCGAGCCAAAGAGCTGCGAGTGCGAGGCGGGCTTGCGTTTTCGTCAAGATGAAATCCTGTTGGTTGGTTGGTTGATTGATTGATTGATTGAATGAATGCGTGGATGGGCGGCGTGTCGTTGTTCGCCTTGCCGCCACCGTCCGACGATTCTCAAAAACCAAGCTGAAGACGAGCTTCGCGTTTGCTGAAGGCCTCATGAAGGGCCCCTGCCATGGGCGATGATCGACACATGTCAGCTCAGCTTCTTCTTCCCGGAATCGATCCCCCGCCGCGGCCCCTGCCGCGGCCGCGCGGCACCCAGGCCCCTCGCAAGGCGCCGCTGCCGCACTCGCTTTTCTTCGCACTGCTTCCCACCCCACAAGACGCCGAAACGATCGCCGCGCTCGGCGCGCGTATGAACTCCCAACACGCCCTGAAGGGCACGGTGGTCGAGGCGCCGCGCCTGCATGTCACGCTGTTCGATCTCGGCAACCACGACCAGGTGCCGGCCGACAAGGTGGCCCAGGCATCGACCGCGGCCGCCGCAGTGGCGGTGCCGGCGCTCGACGTCGTTTTCGAAAAGTCCATGAGCTACGCCAAGGGCGCGCTGGTGCTGTGCGCCGACGACGAGGCCAACGTTGCGGCGTTGCGCGCGTTCAGGCAGCGCCTGGGCGAGGCGCTGGCCGATGTCGGCCTGAAGCCCTCACGCGCGTTCACGCCGCACATGACCGTCGCCTATGCGCGGCGCAAGCTCGAAAAGCACGCGCTCGAAGCGCCTGCCCCCTGGATCGCCCATTCGCTGGTGCTCATCGACAGCCACGTAGGCGAGGGCGTGCACGAGGTGCTGGGCCGCTGGCCCGCCTAGGCGCCGTCCTGATCGGCAAAGGTGTCGAACAGCAGCCCGCGCAGCCACTGGTTGCCCGGGTCGCGGTGCACCTTCGCGTGCCAGAACAGGTTGATCGCGATCTGCGGCAGCGCCACCGGGTGCGGTCGCCACACCAGGCCGAAGGGCTCGGCGATGCTGCGCGCCAGCCGCTCGGGCACGGTCGCGATCATTTCGCTCGACTGCAGGATGTGGCCGATGGCCACGAAGTGCGGCACCTTGAGCCGGATGCGGCGCTGGATGCCCTGCGCCGCCATCACGTCGTCGGCCTTGCCGTGGCCCGTGCCGGCGGCCTGCACCTGCACATGGTCAGCCGCGCTGAAGTCCTTCAGTGACACGCTGCGCTTGCGCGCCAGCGGGTGCGTGCCCGCGAACAGGCACACATAGCGCTGCAGGAACAGCCGGCGCTGGAACACGCCCGACTTGAGCTGCGGCAGCAGGCCGATGGCGATGTCGACGTGGCCGGCCTCCAGGTCGTCGCGCAGGTGGGTCGCGGTGTTGTTGCGCAGCGTGCTGATGGTCACGCCCGGCGCGGCGGCCGAGAGCGTTTCCATGAGGCGTGGCGTGAAGTAGATCTCGCCGATGTCGGTCATGGCGAGCGTGAAGCTGCGCGTGCTCGTGGCGGGGTCGAACACCACCTGCTGGTTGAGTGCCGTGTGCAGCGCGCCCATGGCGTAGGCCACCGGCTCGGCCAGCTGCAGCGCGAAGGGCGTGGGCTCCATGCCGCGCGCGGTGCGCAAGAAAAGCTCGTCGCCCAGCAGCTTGCGCAGGCGCGCCAGCGCGTTGCTGATGGCGGGCTGCGACAGGCCCAGCGACTCGGCCACGGCCGACACGCGCTTCTCGGCCAGCATGCGGTCGAACACCAGCAGCAGGTTGAGGTCGATGTCCTTGAGTTGCATGGCGCACCTTTATTCATACCGGTGATACAGCCGATTCACCAGATTCTATTGGTCAATCGGAAGAGGCCGCGCATCATCCGTGCCCAGAGACAAGCCGGCCCTGCCGCCGGCGCCAGAAAAAGAGAGCCCGACGATGGACCTGCACATTCACCCCCTTGCCCGCACCCTCGAGGTCCGCCCCGGCGCGAACCTGCTCGAGGTGCTGCGCGAGCACCAGGTGCCGGTGTCGTACAGCTGCATGTCGGGGCGCTGCGGCACCTGCCGCTGCAAGGTGGTGTCGGGCCAGCTGCTCGACGGCGGCCAGGACGCGATCCGGCCCGACGGGCAGGGCGAGCGCTACGTGCTGGCCTGCCAGAGCACGCTGACCGAAAGCTGCACCATCGAGATTCCCGAGCCCGACGAGGTGGTGGTGCACCCGGCGCGCGTGCTCAAGGCCACGGTCACGGGCATCGACGTGCTCACGCACGACATCCGCCGCCTGCGTCTCAAGCCCAACAAGCCGCTGGCGTTCTCGCCGGGCCAGTACGCACAGCTGCAGTTCGGCCCCGAGCTGGCGCGGCCGTATTCGATGGCCGGGCTGAGCCGCGACGCGGAGCTCGAGTTCCATGTGCGCCGCGTGCCGGGCGGCCGCGTCACGGCCCACATCTTCGAGCAGCTGCGCGTGGGCGACACGGTGCGCGTGAGCGGCCCGCTGGGCACCGCCTACCTGCGCACCAAGCACCGCGGGCCGATGCTCTGCGCGGCGGGCGGCACGGGGCTCGCGCCCATCCTGTCGATCGTGCGCGGCGCGGTCGCGGCGGGGCTGATGCAGCCGATCCACCTTTACCTCGGCGTGCGTTCCGATGCCGACGTGTACGGCCTGCCCGAGCTGCGTGAATTGCAGGCGCAGCACCCCGGCCTGAAGGTGCACGTCGTGGTGGTCGCCGGCCCCGCGCGGGACGGCCAGCGGCTGGGGCTCATCACCGACGCGATCCGCGCCGACCTGCCCGCGGGGCTCGACGGCTGGCGCGCCTACCTCTGCGGCTCGCCGCCGATGGTGGAGGCCGCGAGCCGGCTGGTGCAGGCGCACGGCCTGGCGCCCGAGCAGACGCATGCCGACGCCTTCTACCTGCAAGGCACTTGAAGAACCGAACAAGAGAAAAGGAGACCCGATGACCACGCCAGCCGTCTTCCCCATCGAACTGCGCTGGGAGAGCGAGAAGACCAGCCGCATTCCCTTCATGGCCTACACCGACGAGGCGCTGCACAAGAAGGAACTGCAGCGCTTCTTCTACGACAAGCACTGGTGCTACGTCGGCCTCGAAGCCGAGATCCCGAACCCGGGCGACTTCAAGCGCACCGCCATCGGCGAGCGCTCGGTCATCCTGTCGCGCGACGAAGAAGGCGCCATCCACGTGTTCGAGAACGTCTGCGCCCACCGCGGCATGCAGTTCTGCCGCGAGCGCCACGGCAACAAGAAAGAGTTCGTCTGCCCCTACCACCAGTGGAACTACACGCTCAAGGGTGACCTGCAGGGCGTGCCGTTTCGCCGCGGTGTGAAGCAGGACGGCAAGGTCCACGGCGGCATGCCGGCCGACTTCAAGACCGAAGACCACGGCCTGAACAAGCTCAAGGTCGCGTCGCGCGGCGGCGTGGTGTTTGCGTCGTTCGACCACGACATCGAATCGTTCGAGGACTTTCTCGGCCCCGACATCCTGCATTACTTCGACCGCCTGTTCGACGGCCGCAAGCTCACCATCCTGGGCTACAGCCGCCAGCGCATTCCGGGCAACTGGAAGCTCATGCAGGAGAACATCAAGGACCCGTACCACCCCGGCCTGCTGCACACCTGGTTCGTGACCTTCGGGCTCTGGCGCGCCGACAACAAGTCGGAGCTGAAGATGGACGCGCGCGGCCGTCACGCCGCCATGATCTCCACGCGCGGCAGCGCCGGCAAGGCCGCGCAGGTGACGCAGGTGTCGAGCTTCAAGGAGAGCATGCAGCTGAAAGACCCGCGCTTTCTGGACATCGTGCCCGAACCCTGGTGGGGCGGGCCGACGGCGGTGATGATGACGCTGTTCCCCAGCCTGATCCTGCAGCAGCAGGTCAACAGCGTGTCGACGCGCCACATCCAGCCCGTGGGCCACGACGCCTTCGATTTCGTCTGGACGCATTTCGGCTTCGAGGACGACACGCCCGAGATGACTCAGCGCCGCCTGCGCCAGGCCAACCTGTTCGGGCCGGCGGGCTTCGTGTCGGCCGACGACGGCGAGGTGATCGAGTTCTCGCAGGAAGGCTTCGAGCAGAAGCCCTACCACCGCACGCTGGCCGAGCTCGGCGGGCGCGAGGTGGAGAACACCGACCACATGGTGACCGAGACGCTGATCCGCGGCATGTACCGCTACTGGCGTGAAGTGATGGAGGCCGCATGAGCACGCTCGACACGTCCACCTACCTCGACCTGTCGCGCCTGTACGCGGCCTATGCGCGCGCCGTCGATTCGGGCGACTGGGACCTGTGGCCCGCGTTCTTCACCGAGCAGTGCAGCTACCGCCTGCAGCCGCGCGAGAACCACGAACGCGGCCTGCCGTTGGCCACACTCTCGTTCGAGAGCCGGGGCATGCTCGAAGACCGCGTCTACGGCATCAAGGAGACGCTGTTCCACGACCCGTACTACCAGCGCCACGTGGTGGGCCTGCCGCTGGTGCACCGCGTCGACGACGACGGCGCGATCCACAGCGAGGCCAACTACGCGGTGTTCCGCACCAAGCTCGACGGGCCCTCGACCGTGTTCAATGTGGGGCGCTACATCGACAAGGTCGTGCAGACCCCCGAGGGCTTGAAATTCGCGGCGCGCCTGTGCGTGTTCGACAGCGAAATGATCCCGAACTCCATCATTTACCCCATCTGAAACCGAGCCATGACAGAAAAAGAACCAGAGACCCACGGTGCCCCGTTGCGCCGCTTCACCGACCCGGCCTACGTGCCGCTGTGCGCCAATCTCGCTGAAGTGCGAGAGAACATCGACCGGCTCGACCGCCAGATCGTCGCGCTGCTGGCCGAGCGCGGCCGCTACGTGAAGGACGCCGCGCGCTTCAAGCGCGACGCCTTCCAGGTGTCGGCGCCGCAGCGCCAGCAGGAAGTGATCGACAAGGTGAGGGCGCTGGCCGAGAAGGAGGGCGCCTACCCCGAGGTGGTCGAGGCCGCCTACCGCGCGCTCATCGCGGGCTTCATCGCGCGCGAGCAGCAGGACCATCTGGGCATGGTCGACGTGGAGGGGCAGCCATGACGCGCGCACGCCTCTTCGTCGCACTCACCGCCGTGGCCCTGGCCGCGGCCGCCCATGCGCAGGACTGGCCGCAGCGCCCCGTGCGCATCGTGGTGCCGTTCGCGGCGGGCTCGTCGCCCGACATCCTGGCGCGCATCGTCAACGACAAGCTCGCGGCGCGCATCGGCCAGCCGCTGATCGTCGAGAACAAGCCCGGCGCGGGCGGCAACAGCGGCACCGATTCCGTCTCGAAGGCGCAGCCCGACGGCTACACCTTCCTCCTGTCGGTGAACGCGCCGCTGGTCTACAACACCATCCTCTACAAGAACCTGCCGTACGACCCGTTCAAGGACCTCGTGCCGGTGTCGCTGGCCGCGACCACGCCGAATGTCTGCGCGGTCTCGAATTCGATGGGCGTCGATTCGGTCAAGGGCTGGCTGGCGGCGATGAAGAAGAACCCCGGCAAGTTCAACTTCGCCTCGACCGGCAACGGCTCGATCTCGCACCTGGGCGTGGAGCTCATCAAGGCCAAGACGCAGTCGTTCGCGGTGCACATTCCCTACGCCTCGTCGGGCCAGGCCGTGACGGCCATCGTGCAGGGCGACGTGCAGTACGCCTGCCTGCCGCCGGTCACGGTGATGCCGCAGGCCAAGGCCGGACGTCTCAAGGCGCTGGCCGTCACTTCGGCCGAGCGTTCGGCATTGCTGCCCGACCTGCCGACGTTGCGTGAGTCAGGCCTGCCCGACATCCAGGCCGTGCCATGGTTCGCCTACATGGCGCCCAAGGGCACGCCGAACGACGTGGTGCAGCGCATGAGCCGCGAGATCGCTGCCACGCTGAAAGACCCCGACACAGTCAAGCGCCTGCAGACCGCGTACTTCGACCCCGTGGGCAGCACGCCCGAAGGCCTGTCGAAGTTCATGGACGAGGAACTGCGCCGCTGGAAGCCGGTGATCGACCGTGCCGGCCTCAAGCCCGATTGAGAAAAGGGAGCACACGATGAGCACGATGACCTGGGTTGACGCCGCGGCGGTCGACGACGTTCCCGCCGACGACGTGGTCGGCATCGAGGTGCAGGGGCGCGACATCGCGCTGTACGGCACCGACGACGGCATCCACGCCACCGACAACATCTGCACGCACGGCCACGCGCGGCTGTGCGACGGTTTCCTGGAAGGCCACGAGATCGAATGCCCGCTGCACCAGGGCCGCTTCGACGTGCGCAGCGGCAAGGCGATGTGCGCGCCGCTCACGGAAGACCTGCGCACCTACCCGGTGAAGATCGAGGGCGGGCGGGTGTTCCTGGCATTCGAAGGCTGAACTGTTCTGCCTGTGGCCGGCGTGATCTGTATCGGTTCGCGCCGGACCGGTTGGCGACAATGGCGGTCCGTTTTCCTGGACATCCGATGACAGAACCACACAGCCGCGACCAGATCGCTGACGACATCGCCGCCGAACTGGGCCACAGTTTCGATGGCGAGATCCTGGCCGGCGGCCACTACGTGACGCTGGTGCGCGACGGCCGCACCGTCTACCTCAGCGGCCAGGTGCCGCGCGTGGGCACCACCGTGGTCGTCACCGGCCGCGTGGGCGATGCCGTGTCGCTCGACACCGCGCGCGAAGGCGCCCAGATCTGCGCGCTGCGCAGCCTCGCGCTGCTGCGCCGCGCACTCGGCTCGCTCGATGCGGTCGAGAAGGTGCTGCGCGTGGGCGTGTTCGTACAGTGCACGGCCGGCTTCACGCAGCAGAGCGAGGTGGCCGATGCCGCGTCCGACCTGCTGCACCGCGTGTTCGGCGAGGCCGGCGTGCATGTGCGCACGGCGGTCGGCGTCTATGCACTGCCGAAGAATGCGACGGTCGAGGTCGAGATGACCGTCGCGACCACCCACGCCGCCTGAATCGACTGCGTCAGCTGCGTTCGCGGCGCGCGGGTTCGCTGCGGTGCAGGTGCACCGCCAGCGTGTCGCGCGGCGGGCGCACCGCGCATTGCGCCAACAGCCGGCCGGCTTCGCCCCGGTGGTAGCCGTTGTGCGTCACGACATGGGCCAGCATTTCTTCGCGCGTCATGCGGCCCTTGTCGCCGTCGGTGAACACGAAGGGCAGCGGCTCGGCCAGCAGCGCCGGCGTGAGCGTGTCCAGGTAGGCGAGGTACCAGCGGTCGGACTCGGCCACGGCGGCGCGCAGGTCGGCCAGCGTCGGCGTTTCGGGCGTGTTGTCGTCGGTGAAGCCGTGCGGCGTGCCCGTGAGGTGGCCCGCGAAGATCCGGTTCACCACATGGGCATGGTTGACCACGCGGATCGCGGCATGCCGGGCGTCGGCGTGTTGCACGGGGTCGAGGCTGGCCATGCGGTCCAGCAGCTCGTCGTTGGCCCACGCGTGGTACTGGAACAGCGTGCGCAGCAAGGGTGGGGCGCTCATGTCGGGTGTCCTTGTCGCCGGTCGGCGTTTCGTCGGGGAACCCGGATGTTCGCGGCAGGCGCGGCGCCTGTCTACCCGCTTTCGGATCAGTGTTCGCCGAGCATCCAGCGCGTGCGGTCGCCGCGCCCCGGCAGGTGCAGCGCGGCGGTGGCGGCGGGCGTTTCGGCCAGCAGCCGGCCCTTGCGGAACACCTTGAGCCGCGTTGCGCGCAGGCGGATGGCCTCGACCGGGTCGCGCGCCTGCAGCAGCACGAAGCTGGCGTCGCAGCCGGCTTCCAGGCCGTAGCCGTCCAGGTGCATCACGCGCGCCGCGCGCGTGGTCACGGCCTCGAAGCACTGGTGGATGCCGGCCTGGCCGGTCATCTGCGCCACGTGCAGCCCCATGTGGGCCACCTCGAGCATGTCGCCCGAGCCCATGCCGTACCACGGGTCCATCACGCAGTCGTGGCCGAAGGCGACGTTCACGCCGGCCGCCAGCAGCTCGGGCACGCGCGTCATGCCGCGGCGCTTGGGATAGCTGTCGTGGCGGCCCTGCAGCGTGATGTTGATGAGCGGGTTCGACACCACGCTCACACCGCTCTCGGCGATCAGCGGCAGCAGCTTGCTCACGTAGTAGTTGTCCATCGAGTGCATCGAGGTGCAGTGCGAGCCCGTCACGCGGCCCTGCAGGCCCAGGCGCAGCGTCTCGGCGGCCAGGGTCTCGATGTGGCGCGAGAGCGGGTCGTCCGACTCGTCGCAGTGCATGTCGACCAGCTTGCCGCGCTCGGCCGCCAGCTCGCACAGCAGCTTCACGCTGGCCGCGCCGTCGGCCATGGTGCGCTCGAAATGCGGAATGCCGCCGACCACGTCCACGCCCTTGTCGAGCGCGCGCGTGAGGTTGTCGACGCCGCCAGGCGAACGCAGCACGCCATCCTGCGGAAAGGCCACCAGCTGCAGGTCGATGTAGGGCGCCACCTGGCGCTTCACCTCGAGCAGCGCATCGACCGCGAGCAGGCTGGGGTCGCTCGTGTCCACGTGCGAGCGGATCGCCAGCAGGCCCTTGGCCACGGCCCAGTCGCAATACGCGAGCGCGCGTTCGATGAGCGCATCGGCCGTGAGCAGCGGCTTGAGCTCGCCCCACAGCGCGATGCCTTCGAGCAGCGTGCCGCTCTGGTTGACGCGCGGCTGGCCGTAGCTCAGCGTGGCGTCCATGTGGAAGTGCGGGTCGACGAAGTGCGGCGCGAGCAGCAGGCCCTGGGCGTCGAGCGTCTCGTGCGCGGGCGCGGCCAGGCCGGGCGTGACCTCGGCGATGCGGCCGTCCTGCACGGCGACCGACATGCCGGTGCGGCCGTCGGGGAGGGTGGCGTTGGTGATGAGAAGGTCGAGCATCGGTGGGGTGTTTTTTTTTGAGGGGCGTTCAGCGCGTGCGCTGCGCGCGGAAGCGGTATTGCCCTGCGGCTGGCCCGACCTCGATGGTCACGCGGCGCAGCTTGTCGTCGTGGCCCGAGTCGGCCTTGGCCGTCACCACGATGCCGCGCGGCGTGGCGCGGCAGGTGAGTTCGCTCAGGGAGATTTCCGCGTGGTCGTTGTCGAGCTCGGCGATGGCGGTCGTGTGGACGGCGTACAGGCTGTAGCTGCGGTCGGCCTCGCCGCGCGCCATCCACTGCACGTAGAGGAACGACTGGGCGAAGGCTTCGGCGTGGATCACACGGTAGGTGCCGTGGTGGTCAGGGCCCCAGGTGCCGCAGGTCTGCACCCAGGTGACGGCGTCGTGGGTGGCGAAGCGCTCGGGGCCGTAGTCGGCACCCAATGCATGAGCGCCATTGCCGGCCAGGGCGAGTAGCGCGGTGGCCAGCAGGCGACGGAGGCGGGGCCGCGTCATCGGCATGTCAGCGTTCTCCCTTGCGGTAGGGTTTCATCAGCGCCTGCGGGTAGCTGGCCTTGCGCGCCACCAGCACCAGCGCCAGGATCGACAGCAGGTAGGGCAGCATCAGGTACAGCTGGTAAGGCAGCACGGCATCGCCCGATTGTTGCAGCCGCAGCTGCAGCGCGTCGAAGAACGCGAACAGCAACGCGCCGAGCAGGGCCTTGCCGGGCCGCCATGAGGCGAACACCACCAGCGCCACGCAGATCCAGCCGCGCCCGTTCACCATGTTGAAGAAGAAGGCGTTGAAGGCCGAGAGCGTGAGGAACGCGCCGGCCACGCCCATCAGCGCCGAGCCCGCCACGATGGCGCCCGTGCGCGTGGCCGCGACCGACACGCCCTGGCTCTCGGCCGCCTGCGGGTTCTCGCCCACCATGCGCAGCGCCAGGCCCAGCGGCGTGCGGTACAGCACCCAGGCCACCGCCGGCACCAGCAGCAGCGCGAACAGCGTGAGCGCGGTCTGCGCGCCGAGGATGGGCACGGGCAGCCAGTCCATCGGCGCGAAGGGCGTGATGGTCGGCGGCGTGTTCACCTTCGGAAAGCTCACGCGGTAGCCGAAGTAGCTCAGCGCCGTGGCCAAGAGCGTGATGCCCAGCCCCGAGACGTGCTGCGACAGCGCGAGCCCGACGGTCAGGAAGGCATGCAGCAACCCGAACACCATGCCCGTGAGCGCGGCCACGCCGACGCCGGCCCACAGCGGCGCGCCGGCATACACCGCGAGCCAGCCGGTGAAGGCGCCCGCGACCATGATCCCCTCGATGCCCAGGTTGAGCACGCCCGCGCGCTCGCACAGCAGCACGCCCAGCGTGCCCAGGATGAGCGGCGTGGCGATGCGCAGCACCGCGACCCAGAAGGCGGGGTTGGAAAGAATGTCGAGCAGGTCGGTCATTTCGTCACCCGCACGCGGTACTGCGTGAGCAGCGTCGCCACCAGCACCGCGATCAGCGAGGCCGCGACGATCACGTCGGCGATGTAGGTCGGCACGCCCACGGCGCGGCTCATGGTGTCGGCGCCGACCAGCACGCCGGCCACGAACACGCCGGCGGCGATCACGCCCAGCGGGTGCAGCCCGGCGAGCATCGCGATCACGATGCCCGTGTAGCCGTAGCCCGGCGACATGTCGAGCGTGACGTAGCTCGTGCGGCCCGCCACCTCGATGGCGCCGGCCAGCCCGGCCAGCGCGCCCGAGAGCAGCGCCACCATCACCACGGTGCGCGTCACCGGCACGCCGGCGAAGGCGGCGGCGCGTGCATTGGCGCCCACGGCGCGGATGTCGAAGCCCAGCACCGTGTACTTGAAGATCGCCCACACGATCACCGCGAGCGACACGGCCCACAGCAGCCCGGTGTGCACGCGCGTCTGCGCGATGAGCTTGCCCAGCTCGAGGTCGGACTGCAGCGACACGCTCTGCGGCCAGCCCATCGCCGTCGGGTCTTTCATCGGCCCGTCGAGCAGCGCCGACACGCCCAGCAGCACGATGAAGTTGATGAGCAGCGTGGTCACGACCTCGTCGACGCCGAGCTTGTTCTTCATGAGCGCCGGGCCCAGCAGCATCAGCGCACCGGCCACCGCAGCGGCCAGCATCATCAGCGGGAACAGCACCCACGGCGACAGCTCGAAGCCCGTGCCGCCGTGCATGCCGCCCACGGCCACGGCGGCGAGCGCGCCCGCGAACAGCTGCCCCTCGGCGCCGATGTTGAAGAGCCGCGCCTTGAACGCGACCGTGGCGGCCAGGCCGGTGAGGATGAGCGGAATGGCCCGCGTCAGCGTCTCGCTCCACGCGAACACCGAGCCGAAGCCGCCCTGCAGCAGCAGCGCGTAGGTGCGCCCGACCGGCGCGCCGGCCCAGCGCACGAGCAGCGCGCTCACCAGCAGCGTGAACACGACCGCGCCGATGGGGGCCAGCACCAGCGCGGCGCGCGAGCTTTCGTGGCGTCGTTCGAGGCGCATCATGTGGCGGCTCCCGGGCGTTGCGGCGCGGTGGCGCCGGCCATCGCCAAGCCGATGGCCTCGCGCGTCCAGGCCGCGGCCGGGCGCGCTTCGCCGAGGTGGCCGCCGTGCATCACGGCCACACGGTCGCCGAGCGCGAGTACTTCGTCGAGGTCGTCGGAAATGACGAGCACCGCCGCGCCGGCATCGCGCGCGGCGATGAGCTGCTGCTGCACGTAGGCGACGGCGCCGATGTCCAGCCCCCAGGTCGGCTGGTGCGCGACGATGAGGCGCGGGGCGCGGTTCGGGTACTTCTTGTTGTCGGTGTCTTGTTCCACTTGCTCGGGCGCCAGCAGCGCCCGCCCCAGGATCAGTTTCTGCATGTTGCCGCCCGAGAGCGAACGGGCCGGCGACATCAGGCCGGCGCCGCGCACGTCGAAGGCTTTCTCGATGCGCCGGGCGTGCAGCCGCGCGGCGGCGCGCCGGACGATGAACGACCAGCGTGAAAAGACGGGGCTGCGCAGCCGCTCGGACACGGCGTTCTCCCACACCGGCAGATCGCCGACCACGCCGACCGCGTGCCGGTCTTCGGGGATGCGCGCCACGCCGCGCTGCACCAGCCGGGCGGGCGAGGGCGGCAGCGCGCGGCCCATGAATTGCGCGCTGCCGGAGACGGCGCGGCGCGTGCCGCTCAGCAGCTCGGCCAGCGCGACCTGGCCGTTGCCGGAGACGCCGGCGATGGCGGTGATTTCCCCCGCGCGCAGCGTGAGCGACACCTCGCGCAGGCGGTCCTGCCCGCCGTCTTTCGCCGAGGCCGTGCTCACGTGGTCGAGCACGCAGACCGCGTCGCCCACCGACTTCGCGGGCCGGCGCTGCGGCGCCTCGACCGCGTGGCCGACCATCCACAGCGCGAGCTGCGCCTGCGTGGTGTCGGCCGTGCGCGCCTCGGCCACGAGCTTGCCGCCGCGCAGCACCGCGATGCGCTGCGACACGCGCAGCACCTCGCCGAGCTTGTGGCTGATGAAGATCACCGACAGGCCCTGCGCCACCATCTGCGCGAGCGTGGCGAACAGCGCCTCGCTCTCCTGCGGCGTGAGCACGGCCGTGGGCTCGTCGAGGATCAGGATGCGCGCGCCGCGGTACAGCGCCTTGAGGATTTCCACGCGCTGGCGCTCGCCGACCGAGAGGCTGCCGATGGTCGCGTCGGGTTGCACCGGCAGGCCGAACCGCTGGGCGACCTCGAGCAGCCGCGCACGGGCCGCCGCACGGCGCGAGACCGGGCGCCACAGCGGCTCGGTGCCCATCGTCACGTTGTCGAGCACGCTGAGGTTGTCGGCCAGGGTGAAGTGCTGGTGCACCATGCCCACGCCCGCGGCCAGCGCGGCCTTGGGGTTGCCGGGCGGCAGGGGCGAGCCGAAGACTTCGATGCGGCCTTCGTCGGCGACATAGTGGCCGAACAGGATCGACATCAGCGTCGACTTGCCGGCGCCGTTCTCGCCCAGCAGCGCGAGCACTTCGCCGGCCTGCAGGTCGAGGGAGATGGCGTCGTTGGCCATGAGCGGGCCGAAGCGCTTGGTGATGCCCTGGAGGCGGAGCACGGTGGGGTTCATGGGCAGACAGGTGGCGACGGCAGGTCGCGGCAGAAATTCTCGATGGCCCGGGCGGAGGCGGCGGGCGAGGCCTGTAGCAGGCCGTGGGGGCCGTCGAGCTGCACCAGGTGCAACGCCGACAACCCGCGCTGAATGGCGGCCACCGCGCGGCGCGGCACCACGCGATCCTGCAGCGCCTGCAGGTACATCGCCGGCACACGCACCAACGGCAGCTTGTCGCGCACGTCGACGCGCTGCACTTCCTTCATGCGGTGGGTCATGACCGCGACCGACACCTGCTTCAGCGAAGCCTGGAGCATGTCCGACAGGTGCGGCGACGCCGAGCCGCCCAGCAGCAGGTGCCGCATCGGCGCGCGCATGAGCTTCGAATGCAGCAGGCGCATCGACAGGTCGAGCAGGCCCGCGCGCATCAGCGCCAGGCCGGGTGCGGGCCGGCGCGCGAAGCTGCAGCACAGGATGAGGCCGCGCAGCCCCGGCGGGCGCGAGGCCGCGAGGGAGATGGCCAGCGGCCCGGAAAACGACTCGCCGAGCAGCACGAAGGGTTGCTGCGTCGGCAGTTGCGCGCGCACCAGCGGCTCGAGTTCGTCGTAGCCCAGCACCTGGCGGCCCGGGTAGCGCACGACGTCGATGGCGGCCTGCGGCCCCAGGGCCTGCGCCAGCGGCGCGAAGAGATCGCCGGTGCCGTCCATGCCCGGCAGCAAGACAAGACGAGGCAGGCGCCCGGGCGCCACCGTCATTTCCACGCGGCCAGGAAGGCCAGCATGACCTTGGCCGAGTTGTCGGCCGCGATGCTCATGAAGGTGCCCATCTCGTTCTCGCCGTCGCCGCCGCCCGCGAGGTCGCTCAGCGAGCGGAAGGCGATGTAGGGCACGCCGTTGCTGTAGGCGACCATGCCCACGGCGGCGGTTTCCATGTCGAGCACGTTGGCCTGGAAGGTCTTGTAGGTGTATTCGCGGTAGGCCTTGTTGTCCATGAAGGCCTGGCCCGACACGCCGTTGCCGCCCACCACCAGCTGCGGCTTGCGCGGCAGGCACTTGCCGGCGCCGCAGTTCGCCAGCTCGACGTTGCGGATGCTGCGCGCCACCTCGAGCATCTTCGGATCGGCCGCGAACCAGAACTTGCGCTCGATGCCCGGCTTGGCGGCCGAACGCACCTCGACCGGACGCGGGAAGTTCATGCCGAAGTTGGGCAGCGTGGCGTCGGTGATGAAGGGCGGCGCGCTGTACTTGCCGGGTGCGGTCTCGCGTGCCATGAGCACCTCGAGGTACTGGCCCCACTGGGCCGGCACCGTCACGTCGCCCACGTGCAGCGACGGGTTCACGCCGCCCGCGATGCCGCTGAACACGATGCCGCTGATGCGAAAGCGGTTGAGCACGAGCTGCGTGTTCATGGTCGCGTTCGTCATGCTGATGCCCGAGAGGAACAGCACCACGGGCTTGCCTTCGAGCGTGCCGGTGGTGAACTCGACGCCGTTCACGCTGTGTTTGCGGGGACCCTGCAGGCGCGTGAGCAGCAGCTTGAGCTCGGGCTCGAAGGCCGAGATCACGGCCAGGCGCGGCGTGTCGTCCAGCCGCGTGCTGCTGTTGATGCTGACGACGTCCGACTTGTAGACGCCGACGCAGCCCGTCAGCACGAGGCCGAGCGCGGCGGCCAGGACCGGGCCGCGCAGGCGCTGGAGAAGCGAGGAAGTGTTCGTCATGGTCATCAGGAGTTGGTGGGCGGGAGTGAGGGGCGGTGTGCGGCGTCGGGCGTGGCGATCCAGGCTTGCAGCGCGGCGACGCGCGCGTGCTTCGGTGCCAGGCCGACGAAGGTGGTGTAGGCGGCGAGCGCCTTGGCGTCGTTGCCGGCCTGCAGGTAGGCATCGCCCAGGTTCAGGTAGGCGAGGGCGCGGCTGCCGTCCATGTCGATGGCCTGCTCGAACCAGCGCGCGGCCTCGACCGGCTTGCCGCGCTTGAAGTACACGAAGCCCAGGTTGTTGGCCGCCAGCGCAAAGCGCGGCTGCAGCTTCAGCGCCTCGGTGAAGGCGGCTTCGGCCTCGTCGTAGCGGCGCTCGCGGTACAGCTGCAGGCCGCGGTCGTTGGCGCGCTGGGCGGCCACGCGCGGCGTGAGCGGCGCGGCGGCCGGCATGGTCAGCTTGGTGTCGGCGCCTTCGAGGTTCTTCACCACCACCTCGACGGCGGGCGGGCCGGCCTTGGTCGCCTTGGCCGTCTTGGGTACGGCCGCCGCATGCACGGCCTGCTCGTTGGCCTGGTCGATGCGCTTGTTGACCTGGCTGGCGGCGGCGTCGAGCTGCAGGCTGTCGCCGCTGAGGCCTTCGCGTTCGACGGGCAGCGCGAACACGAACTCGCCGCCTTCCGAGCCCGGCAGGCTGCCGAAGGCCGGCGTCTGCCGCGCGATGGCCGAGACCGCCGGCGCCACGTAGGCCGCGAGTTCGGTGCCGGTGATGACGTTGTCGCCGTTCAGGTCGGCCTTGCCCGACAGCGCCTGCAACATCGTCCAGGTGAAGACCGAGTGGCCGCCGGGCCCGTCGTCGGCCACCTGCTGGTCGGCGCCGCCGGCGGTGAGCATCTGGCGGCCGATGCGGCGCGCGTTGTCGGTCAGGAAATTCCTGTTGCCCTGCGCCGCGCCGCCGCGCGTGAGGCCCAGGCCCGAGTAGCAGGCGTCCACGAGGAACAGCACGTGCTTGGCCGACAGCGCCTCGGCCACCTCCTGCAGCTGCGGCATCGAGATGGCGTCCGACGGCAGGTTGTCCAGCGTGGCGTCGACCGGCACGATGTAGCCGACATCGCGCCCGCTCGCGAGCTTGCGGGTGCTGCCGTGGCCGGCAAAGAACACCAGCACGCGGTCGTCGCGCTTCACGCGCTTGCCGTCGGTCAGCTTTTCGTTCAGCGCGCGCAGGATGTTGGCGCGCGTGGCCTGGTCGTCGTACAGCGCCGTGATGTTCTCGGGCTTGAAGCCGAAGCGCGTCACGAGCAGCTGCTCCATCGCCTTGGCGTCGGGCACCGCGTGGTGCAGGCCGGGCCACTTGGCGTACTTGTCGATGCCGATCACCAGCGCGTGGCTCTCGCGGTAGAGCGTGTCGCCCGAGGTGGCGGCCACGCCGTCGTCGGGTGCGGCCTTTTTCGATGCGCTCACGACGAACTTGCCGTCGCGCCAGGTGGCGAAGCGGTAGCCGTCGGCCACCAGCTGGTCGAGCACCGTGGGCAGCGCCTGCACGGTGCGGCCCTGGATGTCGTGGAACAGGATGACGCCGCGCTTGGCCTTGTCGACCTCGGCCAGCACGCGGTCGGCGATCGACTTGGGCACCGGGTCGGCCCAGTCCATCGAGTCGACAGTCCACATCATGGAGCGCAGCTTGAGCGCCTCGACCGTGCTCAGCTTGGCCTCGTTGCGCGCGCCGTACGGAAAGCGAAAGAGGGTGGACTGCGGCCGGCCGGTGGCATCGAGCAGCGTTTCGGTCTCGCTGGCTTCGACGCGCACCGCGTCGTCCGTCATCTTGGCCATCATGCCGTGGCTGAAGCTGTGGTTGGCGAGCACGTGGCCGGCGGCCAGCACGCGCTTGGCGGTCGCGCCGTTGGCGTTGAGTTGGGCCTTGCCCTGTGCGTCGAGCTTGCCCAGGTTGCGCCCGAGCTGGAAGAAGATGGCGGGCGCGTCGTAGCGCTTCAATATCTCCAGGATCTCGTCGGTGTGTTTGGCGTGCGGGCCGTCGTCGAAGGTCAGCACGACGGTCTTGGCCGGCAGCGAGGTGCCGAAGATTTCGCGTGCGTCCGCGCTGTCCTTTTCCTTGGCGCCGCCCGGGGGCTGCGTGTAGGGAACGATGGCGCCGAAGTCTTTCAGGATCTGCTCGCGCGAGTACAGGCCCTGCAGCTTG
This sequence comes from Variovorax sp. GW823-FHT02B07, assembly GCF_058797695.1. Classification (NCBI taxonomy): domain Bacteria; kingdom Pseudomonadati; phylum Pseudomonadota; class Betaproteobacteria; order Burkholderiales; family Comamonadaceae; genus Variovorax; species Variovorax sp. GW823-FHT02B07. Next base: position 2,220,567 of record NZ_JBXAJX010000001.1, on the reverse strand, counting down.
GCCACGTAGTCGGCCCACTTCTCGCGCTTGGGCTCGATGCCACGCTGCGCGAAGCGGCCGAACACGTCTTTCAGCTCGCGGTCGTAGGCCTGCTCGATCTCGGCGAGCACGGCCAGGTCTTCGCTGGCGCGGCGGCCGAGCTTGAGCCCGGACAGCGACTGCGCCTGGCTGTAGCGCGTGCTCAGCTCGGACAGGAACTCCTTGAACGCCAGCCGGTCGGCATCGAACCAGCTGGGCTCGCTCTCGATGCGGTCGAGCAGTGCGTTCAGGCCCGCCACGGCGGCGGGGTCCGTCATGTCCGCGGCCTGGGCGACCAGCGCCTGCTGGCGCTCCTGCATCTCGTGGAACAGCTGCTGCCCGACGGCGCTGACGGCGCGCTTCTCGGCCGCCTCGAGCGCACGCTCGCCGGTCATCAGCACGATCATCTGGCGGTGCGCGGCGAGCAGGGCGTCGGCGCGCGCCTGCAGCGCGGCCGGAATGCCGACCGGTGGCGCGACCACCGGCGGTGCAACGGCAGCGGGCGCCGAGGCGGCCGATACGGGCACCTCGGCCACCGGGGCCGGGGCCGTCGGCTCAGGTTGACAGGCGGCGAGCCCGGCGGCCAACGCCGCGATGGCCATGCCATGGATTGCGGTCTGCCATCGCGCACGCTTCATGGGTTCGGGTCTGCTCGCTTGTCTGTCTGCTTGTTACTTGGCGGTGGACTTCGGCTGGGCGTCGTCCACCTTCACGGTGAACTTGCCGGCCAGGATGTCGGCTTGCTTCGCCTTCACCTTGGCCACGATGTCGGCCGGCACCTTCTTCTCGAAGGTGCCCAGCGGCGCGAGTTCAGAGCCCTTGTGCTTCATGTGCGAATACACGCCGTAGTCCTCGGCGGCGAACTTGCCTTCCTTCACCAGCTTGATGGCGCGGTCGGCCGAGGGCTCGAAGTTCCACAGCGCCGAGGCCACCACCGTGTCGGGGTACTGGGCCTGCGTGTCGATCACGTTGCCGATGGCGAGCTTGCCCTTTTCCTTGGCCGCGTCCGACACGCCGAAGCGCTCGGCGTACATGATGTCGGCGCCCTTGTCGATCATCGCGAAGGCCGCTTCCTTGGCCTTCGGCGGGTCGAACCAGCTGTTGATGAAGCTCACGCTGAACTCCACCTTCGGGTTCGTTTCCTTCGCGCCCGCCATGAACGCGTTCATGAGCCGGTTCACTTCGGGGATCGGGAAGCCGCCGACCATGCCGATGCGGTTGCTCTTGGTCATGCCGCCCGCGACCATGCCGCTGAGGTAGGCCGGTTCCTGGATGTAGTTGTCGAACACCGAGAAGTTGGGCGCCTGCGGCTTCAGCGACGAGCCCATGAGGAACGCCACCTTGGGGAAGTCCTTCGCGACCTTGCGCGCCGCCGCTTCCACGCCGAACACCTCGCCCAGGATCAGCTGGTTGCCGCCCGTGGCGTACTCGCGCATCACGCGCTCGTAGTCGGCATTGCTCACGTTCTCGGTGGCCTTGTATTCGATCTCCCCACGCGCCTCGGCCGCCTTCAGCGCCTTGTGGATGCGGCCCACCCATTGCTGCTCGAACGGCACCGTGTACACGGCAGCCACCTTGAGCTTGGCCTGCGCGAGCGCAAGGCCCGGGGCGCCCGCCGCAAGCGCTGCGGCGACGGCGATGGAACGAACGATCAATTGACGGCGTGCTGTCACGGTCTTCTCCTCGGTCTGTAAAAAAATCAAGCGCTGCAATCCCCGTGCCCACCGAACCCAACCGAGCCGGCCGCTTGCGGCAGGCTCCCTTCCAGCAAACACCGAGGAACCGGCTCCGCCGGGCCTCAGGTGTTGCCCCCGGTAGGGGGAAGGAGCAGCGACACGAAGTGCGCGAAGCCTGGGGGCGAGCCTACTTCGTGCCGAAGATGCGGTCGCCGGCGTCGCCCAGGCCCGGCAGGATGTAGCCGTGGCTGTCCAGCTCGCGGTCGATGGCGGCGGTGTAGATCGGCACGTCGGGGTGCGCGGTCTGCATCGTCTTCACGCCCTCGGGGCAGGTCAGCAGGCAGACGAACTTGATCGACTTGGGGTTGAGTTCCTTCAGCCGTTCGACCGCGGCCACGGCCGAGTTGCCGGTGGCCAGCATGGGGTCGACCACGATCACGTCGCGGTTCTCCATCTCGCCGGGCATCTTGAAGTAGTACTCGACCGCCGTGAGCGTCTTGGGGTCGCGGTACAGGCCGATGTGGCCGACGCGCGCGCCCGGCACCACCGTGAGCATGCCGTCCAGGATGCCGGTGCCGGCCCGCAGGATCGACACCAGCACCACCTTCTTGCCGTCGATGACCTTGGCCTGCATGGTCTCCAGCGGGGTCTCGACCTCGATGTCCTGCATCGGCATGTCGCGCGTGACCTCGTAGGCCATCAGCATGCTGATTTCGTTCAAGAGCCGGCGAAAGCTGTTGGTGGAGGCGTCCTTGCGGCGCATCAGCGTGAGCTTGTGCTGGACGAGGGGGTGGTCGACGAGGTGGACGTTGCTCATTGGAGTCTTCTTTTGGTGTGCCGTTGCGGAAAACAGGAGAGTCTAAAAGACTAGAAGACGGTGCCGTCGCTCTCGATCTGCAGCGGTGGCGCACCGTTTCGCAAGCGCTGTGCCAGCACCCGGCCCGCGGCCCAGGTGCCGCCTTCGAGCACGCAGGCCAGGGGCAGCTCTTCCTCGGTGCGGTCGAGCACCTTGCGCACGCGCGGGGCGATTTCGTCGAGCAGCGCCACGGTGAGGGCGCGCCATTCGACGATGAACTCGTCGCCGGCCTTCCAGCGGCGGGTGAGAAAGGCCGCCTCGCGCGGCACGATCACGCCGCTGTCGATCAGCAGGCCGCCGTTGCGGTACTCGGGCAGGGCGGTGAGCGCGTCGAGGTGGCGCACCTTCACGCCGGCCCATTCGAAGGGCTCGAGCAGCGAGTACGTGAGCCACTGCGACAGCTTGTGGAACGGCATCCAGCCGTTGGTGAGCCCGGGGCCGGTGACGGCGCTGTGGCGCCAGCAGTCGCCCAGTGCGAAGGCCGGGTCGCCGGAGCCTCCAACGTTGTCGCTGCCGTCGGCCGCCAGGCTGTCGATGGCGTTGGCCGAGGGCCAGATGTGCGAGAGGGTGTCGAGCAGCAGCGACAAAATCTGGTGCGCCGTGATCTCGGCCGTGGGCGGCGAGGCCGCGCCCAGCGGGGCCACGAGCGCGTCGAAAAGGCCGGCGGGCCGGCCGTCGTCGCCGAAGGTCTCGGGCTGCTCGCTCATGGCCTCGCCCAGGCGGCGCAGCAGCACCGCGCGTCCGGCCAGGCCGACCAGCGGATTGACCTCGCTCACCTGGAAGGCGTCGCCCAGGCGCTCGGTCACGAGGCCGCGCAGGCCGGCCGCGTCGGCCTGCAGTGGGTGGTTCGGGTCGGACGAAAAGAGCCCGCTGGTGAACGCATGGAAACACGCCACGCCCAGGCCTTCGGAGCGCGTGAAGCGCAGGCCGGTGGCCGGTTCGGTGTAGTGCCAGGTCGGGCCGGCGCCGGCGTCGAGCAGCACGCTCACCAGCGTGAGGTCGATGTGGGCGCGGGCGCGCTGGCGGGCGTCGAGGCCCTTGCCGAGCAGCGCGTCGAGCTGCAGGCGGCGGTCGACGCCGCCGGCCTCGAAGTGGCGCCAGCGGCTGTGGTACGGGATGGTGTCCCAGGGGTAACGCTCGCGCGTGACCTCGGCCACGGTGCGTGCCGCGTCCTCGAGCGCGTCGTCGCTGCCGATGCGGAACCATTGCGACTCGCCGCGGCGCGCGCGTGCCAGCAGGGCGCCCGCGCGCTGGCGGATGGCGGTGGTGGTGCGCAGCAAGGTGGCGGCGCCGGCCGGGTGGGCGGTGTCGGGCGCGAACTCGATCGACGGATCGACAGCGCCCGCGCCGCCGGGGCGCAGGCTGCCGGAACCGTCGGCGGGCAGGTCGATGTCGGTGCTTCGGCTCATTCGCTCAATCCCCGGCCCTTGGCCTTTTTCAGTTCCTCTGCGTCCGGCACCGGGCCGGGCGTGAAATAGCCGGCTGCCATCTTGGCGTCCATCTCGACGCGGGCGTCGGCCGGGATCAGTTCGTCGGGAATGTTCACGCGCTCGCCGATCTCGATGCCCGAGCCGGTGATCGCGTCGAACTTCATGTTGCTCATCGACACGAGGCGGTGGATCTTCTTGATGCCCAGCCAGTGGAAGACGTCGGGCATCAGCTCCTGGAAGCGCATGTCCTGCACGCCGGCCACGCACTCGGTGCGCGCGAAATACTGGTCGGCCGTGTCGCCGCCGACCTGGCGCTTGCGGGCGTTGTAGACCAGGAACTTGGTCACTTCGCCGAGCGCGCGGCCTTCCTTGCGCGAGTAGGCGATGAGGCCCACGCCGCCGCGCTGCGCGCCCTGGATGCATTCCTCGATGGCGTGCGTGAGGTAGGGCCGGCAGGTGCAGATGTCGGAGCCGAACACGTCGGAGCCGTTGCACTCGTCGTGGATGCGCGCGGTGAGTTCGACCTCGGGGTTGGCCAGGTCGCGCGGGTTGCCGAAGATGTAGAGCGTCTGCCCGCCGATGGGCGGCAGGAACACCTCGAGGTCGGAGCGCGTGACGAGTTCGGGGTACATGCCGCCGGTTTCCTCGAACAGCGTGCGGCGCAGGTCGGTTTCGGAGCAGCCGAAGCGGCGCGCCACCTCGGGCAGGTACCACACGGGTTCGATGGCCGCCTTGGTCACCATCGCGGCGCCGCCCGTGGTGAGGAAGTGGCCGTCGGCCTTCAGGCGCCCGCTTTGCAGCGCCTCGATCACCTCGGGCAGGATCACGTGGGCCTTGGTGATCGCGATGGTCGGGCGGATGTCGTAGCCGGCCGCGAGTTCGGTGGAAAACACGTCGGCCACGAGCGCGCCCCAGGGGTCGAGCGAGACGATGCGCCCGGGCTCGCTCCACTGCGGATAGGGGCCGATGACGTCGGTGGGCGCGGTGTTGGTGAGGTCGGCCTTGTGTTCGCGCTTCAGGGCGCCGGCCGCCACGGCCAGCGCGCGGTACACGCTGTACGAGCCGCTGTGCGTGCCGATGACGTTGCGGTGCGCGCGCTTGGTGGTGGTGCCGACCACGGGCCCGCGCTCGGTGGCGGTGGCCGCGCCCCAGTGGATGGGCAGGGCGCCGAAGCCGCCGGCATGCGAGGTCAGGCGGATGTGGCCGGTCGAGGACGAGGGGTGGAGCGGAGGGCTCTGCGCCGGGCTGGCACCGGTCGCGGTCGGCAAGGCGGAAGGGAGCGCGGTACTGTCTGCAGACATTTGAGGCCCTCAAAAAATGCAATGTACCGAGCACTTGTGCGGCTGGCAAGCGAGGGCCCGCGCGGCCTGGCCGCACTGGCTTTCAGGCAGGCGATGAGCGCAGGCCGTAGGTCTTGCCGTGCACGAACAGGTACTCGGCGCGCAGCACCGCGTCGCCTTTCTCGCCGGTGAAGGTGAAGCCCAGCACGGCCACCGGCGTGCCGGGCTTGATCTCCTCGACGCCCCAGGCCTGCAGCCGTGTGAGCGGGGCCAGCTCGATCTGCCACTTGCGGTCGCGCCGCGTCGGCAACTGCGCCTTGGCCAGCAGCGCCGCGCCGTCGACCGTTGCGCTTTGCTTCGGCAGGGGCCGCTGCTTCAGGTCGGGCGGCAGCGCGAGGTTCTCGGGCAGCTCGATCTCCAGCTCGCCGTGCGGGTTGCGCCAGCTCACCTTGGTGGCGCGGCCTTCCAGGTACAGCGGGCGCTCCTGGTCAAAACTGCTCCAGCCGTGGTGGGCCCAGGCGGGCAGGGCCAGTGCGATCGAACCGGTCACGAACATGCGTCGATGCAGCATCGCGTTCTCCTTGGTCAGACATAAGCAATCCAGCGCCCGCAGATGATGACAGCGAGCCAAAACCCCAAAGACAGGAGGCATTGAAACCTGGCGAACCCGCTCTGCCCGCCGAGGTCACCGCGCAGGTGGAACCAGGCGGCGTTGAGGCCGGCCAGCAGGATCAGCAGCAGCTTGACGCGAAAGGCCGTGTTGCTCAGCAACTCGCCCGGCTGGCTGGCGAACATGGTCAGGCCGGTCAGTGCGCACAGGCCGAAGCCCAGCAGGGCGGGGCGCAGCGTGAGGCGCGCCAGCAGCGGCGCCGGCAGCTCGCGGGCCAGGCCGAGGGCGCGCAGCTCGAACACCAGCAGGCCGCCGAACAGCAGCGCGATGCCCACGATGTGCGCCGCCTCCAGCGCCGGGTAGGCCCAGGGGTGCGAGACGAGTCCGGCCAGCATCGGGGCAGCTTAGCGCAAGCCTCGCCCCGGGGGCGCGGCACAATCCCTTGCAATCTTTTTTCACCAGGCTGTAACCGGCCGGCCCGATGGCACGAAACACCGTAGGCAGCAGGACGACACCGAGCGACGCGGAAGCGGCCTTGCGCCGCCTGTTCCTTCGCGGCCTCGATGGCGACGCCGGCGCGTACCGCGAGTTCCTGCAGAAACTGAGTGCGCACCTGCGCGCTTTTCTGGGCAAGCGCCTGTTCGGCTGGCCCGATGAAGTGGAAGACCTCGTCCAGGAATGCCTGCTCGCCATGCACAACCAGCGCCACACCTACCAGAGCGACCAGCCGCTGACGGCCTGGGTGCATGCCATTGCGCGCTACAAGATGATCGACCTGCTGCGCGCCAAGTCGGTCCGCGAAGACCTGCATGACCCGCTGGACGACGACCTGGCCGTGTTCGCCGCGTCGGCCACCGAGGCCAGCGACGCGAAGCGCGACCTCGGCGGATTGCTGCAGACCCTGCCCGAACGCCAGCGCCTGCCCATCGTGCACGTGAAGATCGAAGGCCTCTCGGTGGCCGAGACGGCCAGCCTCACGGGCATGTCGGAGTCGGCGGTGAAGGTCGGCATCCACCGGGGCCTGAAGGCCCTGGCCGCGAAGTTCGGGGGAGGCGCCGCGCCATGAAGACCGACGACCTCGTGAACCTGCTGGCCGCCGGCGAGGTGGCGGTGCCGCGGCGCAGCGCCAGCGGGCGGATCGGGCTGGCGGTGCTGGCCGCGCTGCCGGTGTCCTTCGTGATCCTGTTCGGCGAGTACGGGCTGCGGCCCGACCTGGTGCAGGCGATGTTCTGGCCGATGTTCTGGGTCAAGGTGCTGTTTCCGCTGTGCATCGCGGCGGCGGCCTTCGTGACGGTGCAGCGGCTGGCCCGGCCTGGCGTGCGGGTGCGCCACGCGTGGTGGGGCGGGGTGCTGCCGGTGTTGGGAATCTGGGGGCTGGCGGCGTTCGTCTGGTTCTCGGTGCCGATCGAGGAGCGCATGCCCTTGCTGATGGGCCAGTCGTGGCGCATCTGCGCTCTGAGCATCGGCTTCATGGCGCTGCCGGTGTTCGCGGCCACCTTCGTGGCATTGCGGGGGCTGGCGCCGACGCGGCCCGCGCTGGCCGGGGCCGCGGCCGGCGCACTGGCCGGCGGCGTGGGCGCGTCGGTCTACGCGCTGCACTGCATGGAGCTGACCGCGCCGTTCCTCGCGGTCTGGTACGTGAGCGGGATCGCGGTGCCGGTGCTACTGGGCGCGGCACTGGGGCCGCGCCTGCTGCGCTGGTAACGCGGCCGCTTTCTCTTAGCGCTTCTTGCTGCCGAAGATCCCGCCCAGCACGCCGCGCAGGATTTCCTTGCCCACCGACGTGCCCATGGTGCGCACCGCCGACTTGGCCATGGTCTGCACGAGGCCGTCGCGCTTGCCGCCGCGCGGGCCGGTGCTGCCGAAGAGCATGTCGTTGAGCATGCCGCCCATGCCGGACGATTCTTCCGCGGCGGCTCCGCCCTTGGCGCCGGCAGCCGGCGCATCGGGTGCGCTTTCGGCGCGGCCCTTGAGCTTTTCGTAGGCCGATTCGCGGTCGACCGTCTTCTCGTACACGCCCGCCACCAGCGAGCCCGCGATCAGCGCCTTGCGCTGCTCGGGCGTGATCGGGCCGAGTTGGCTGCCCGGCGGCAGCACGTACACGCGCTCGGTGATGCTGGGGCGGCCCTTGGCGTCCAGGAAGCTCACCAGCGCCTCGCCCACGGCGAGTTCGGTGATGGCGGTCTCGATGTCCAGGCCGGGCTTCTGGCGCATGGTGCTGGCGGCGGCCTTCACGGCCTTCTGGTCGCGCGGGGTGAAGGCACGCAGCGCGTGCTGCACCCGGTTGCCCAGCTGGGCCAGCACCGAATCGGGAATGTCCAGCGGGTTTTGCGTGACGAAATACACGCCGACGCCCTTGGAGCGCACCAGTCGCACCACGAGTTCGATGCGTTCGACCAGCGCCTTGGGCGCCTCGTTGAACAGCAGGTGGGCCTCGTCGAAGAAGAAGGCCAGCTTCGGCTTCTCGGGGTCGCCGATTTCGGGCAGCTGCTCGAACAGCTCCGACAGCATCCACAGCAGGAAGGTGGCGTACAGGCGCGGCGAGTTCATGAGCTTGTCGGCCGCCAGGATGTTCACCACCCCCTTGCCGCCCACCGTCTGCATGAAGTCGGTGATGTTGAGCATCGGCTCGCCGAAGAACTTGTCGCCGCCCTGGGTCTCGATCTGCAGCAGGCCGCGCTGGATCGCGCCTACGCTGGCGGCGCTGATGTTGCCGTACTCGGTGGTGAACTGGCTCGCGTTCTCGCCCACGTACTGCAGCATGGCGCGCAGGTCCTTCAGGTCGAGCAGCAGCATGCCGCTGTCGTCGGCGATCTTGAACACCAGGTTCAGCACGCCGGCCTGGGTTTCGTTCACGTCGAGCATGCGGCCCAGGAGCAGCGGGCCCATGTCGGACACGGTGGCGCGCACCGGGTGGCCCTGTTCGCCGAACACGTCCCACAGCGTGACGGGGCAGGCGGCCGGCTCGGGCACGTCGATGCCGCGTTCCTTGAGCGTGGCGGCCAGTTTCTCGCTGACGCTGCCTTTCTGGCTGATGCCGGTCAGGTCGCCCTTGACGTCGGCCATGAACACCGGCACGCCGATGTTCGACAGTTGTTCGGCGATGGTCTGGAGCGAGACGGTCTTGCCGGTGCCGGTGGCGCCGGTGATCAGGCCATGGCGGTTGGCCAGGCCGGGCAGGAGGGTGCACTCGATGGTGTCGTGGCGTGCGATCAGAAGGGGGTCGGCCATGGGGCGCTCCGGGTCGTATCGAAGCGCGCAGTCTAATCAACCGCCACTCCTATAATTCACGACCCCGCACGGTCGTTCAGGAAAAAAGTTCAGGAGGTTTTTTTGTCATCGACTGCTCAGCCCCCCATTCCCGCCACTGGCGATGCATCCGAACAGTCGCCGATCGAAAAAGAGCTGGCCGTGTTGCTCGTGAACGCGCTCAATCTCGAGGTCGCACCTGAAGAGATCGTTCCCACCGACCCGCTGTACGGCGAAGGTCTGGGCCTCGACTCCATCGACATCCTCGAAGTCGCGCTCGAAGTCTCGCGCCGCTACGGTTTCCAGCTGCGCTCGGACGACGAGCGCAACCAGCAGATCTTCCAGTCGCTGCGTACGCTCGCGACCCACGTCGCCGAGCACCGCAGCGCCACCTGATCCATGTCCCGATGGCGACTCGTCCTCCTGCTGCTGGTAGGGGTCACGTATGCCGGCCTCTCCCACTGGATGACGCTGTTCCACGCCACCGAGCCCTGGGCTGTGGTGGTGTTGCTCGGCCCGTTGTGGATCGCGGCCATGGGTTGCGCCGCCAGCTGGTTCGGCCGCTGGGGCCTGGCCATAGCGGCGGCGCTGGGCATCGGCGGCTTCTCGCTCGTCTTCCTCGGTGAGGCGGGCGACACGAACCGCCTGTACGTGCTGCAGCACATCGGCATCAACGGCGCCTTGTGCGGCTGGTTCGGCTCGACGCTGCGCGGCAAGGGCCTGCCGCTGATCACCCAGTTCGCGCAGCGCGTGCACCCGCTGAAGGGGCACATGCTGTCGTACACGACGCACCTGACGCAGGTGTGGACGGTGTACTTCGCCGTGGTGGTCGTCTCGTCGATCGTGGTCTACCTGACGCTGCCGTTCTCGGCCTGGTCGCTGCTGGCCAACGTGCTGTCGCCGCTGAGCGTGGCGCTGCTTTTCGTGGGCGAGCACCTCGTGCGCTACCGCCTGCATCCCGAATTCGAACGCACGCGCCTCGTCGATGCGGTGCGCGCGTTCTACGGCACCTCGACGGTGGACAACGGCGCTGGCGGCCAATGAAACAGGCACAGCCCGCGTGACCCCCGACACCGCTTCTTCTTCCTTCCTGCCGCTGCTCGCGGACCGCAACCCCGACGCGCCCCTGGCCTGGCGCGCCGGCCAGCCGGTCAGTACGCGGCAATTCCTGGCCGACGTCGCGCGCCTGGCGCCCGCACTGCCCGCCGAAGGGCCTGCCGTCAACCTCTGCCTCGACCGCTACGCCTTCGCCGTGAGCCTGGGCGCCGCGCTGGTGCGCGGCCATGCCAGCCTGCTGCCGCCCGACGCGCGGCCGGACACGCTGGCGCGCCTGACCGAAACCGGCGGCGCCCACCTGTTCGCGCTGACCGACGACGACAAGCTCGAGACACCCGGCATGCGGCGCCTGCAGGTCGAGGCCGTGCCCGGCCCAGCCAGCGATGCGCTGGTGCCCGCCATCGACGGCGGCCGGCATGCGGCCAGCCTGCTCACCTCGGGTTCCACCGGCGTGCCGCAACCGCATGCCAAGGCCTGGCGCACGCTGGTCGGCGACGTCGAAGTGGCGGTCGAGCGGCTGTGCCGCGTGCTGCAGCGGCCCACGCTCGAAGGGCTCGCGCTGGTGGCGACCGTACCGGTGCAGCACAGCTACGGCCTGGAGTCGTCGGTGCTGCTTGCGATGCTCGGTGGCGCCGCGTTCGAAACCGGGCGGCCGTTCTTCCCGGCCGACGTGGCGAAGGCGCTGGCCTCGGTGCCGCGCCCGCGCGCGCTGGTGACCACGCCGTTCCACCTGAAGACGCTGCTGCTGTCGGGCATCGAGTTGCCGCCGGTCGACCTGATCCTGTCGGCCACCGCGCCGCTGTCGCCGCAATTGGCCGCGCAGGCCGAGCAGGCGCTGGGCGGCGTGCTGCTCGAGATCTACGGCAGCACCGAATCGGGCCAGGTGGCCACGCGCCGCACGACCGAGAGCGAAATCTGGGAAACCTTCGGCGAGATCCGCGTGCATGCGCAGCCGGGGGAGGGTGACGGACCCGAGCGCTTCATCTTCAGCGGCGATTTCATTCCCGAGCCGACGCCCATGGCCGACGTGCTCGAGCTGCTCGATGCACGGCGCTTTCGCTTGTTCGGCCGTGCCAACGACCTGATCCACGTCGCCGGCCGGCGCAGTTCGCTCGCGCACCTGAACTACCACCTCAACAGCATCGCCGGCGTCGAGGACGGCGCCTTCTGGCTGCCCGACGAGGTGGCCGACGGCGTGGTGCGGCCGGTGGCGTTCGTGGTCGCGCCCACGCTGTCGGCAGCGGACATCATTGCTGCACTGCGGCAACGCCTGGAGCCCGTGTTCGTGCCGCGCCGCGTGGTGCAGGTCAAGGCCTTTCCGCGCGAAGGCACGGGCAAGCTCACGGTGCGGGCGCTGCGCGAATTTGCGCTGGCGCAGCTGGCCGACGACCAGACGCCGGTGCAGATGGCGCACACGGTGCCGGTCGACCATCCGGCCTTTGCGGGCCATTTCCCCGGCCAGCCGCTGGTGCCCGGCGCGCTGCTGCTGGCCGAGGTCATGGAAGTCGTGCGGCGCGTGCCGGCGCTGTCGGCACGGCTCGGCCCGAGCCCGACGCTCGCGGCCGCCAAGTTCCTGGCGCCCGTGCGGCCTGGCAGCACGCTGTCCATCGAGCTGCATCCCGAGGCCGGAACCGGCCGCGGCGTGCGTTTCGACGTGCGCTGTGACGGCGTGGCGGCTGTCACCGGCCGCTGGACGGCTGTGCCAGAGTCGGCGGGATGAAGCACACCGACGCCGAAACGCGCGCCGTGGACGAAGCGGCGCGGCAGACCGCCCGCCCGGCGGCCCAGCAGGGCGACTGGGCGCGCGCGCCCGAGCGCAGCAACATGCTGGCGCTGCGCTTCATCTGCCTGATGGCGCTGGTGTGCGGAAGGCACGTCACGCGGCTGCTGCTGCCGCCGATCAGCCTGTACTTCCTGCTGTTCGCGCCGGCGCCGCGCCGCCACATCAAGCGCTACCTGTTCCGGGCCATCGGTCCGCGCGCGGGCTGGGTCGACGGCTACCGCCTGCTGCACGCGTTTTCCTCCACCGTGCTCGACCGCGTGTACTTCCTGCGCGGGCGCATGGACCTGTTCAAGCTGAAGATCGAAGGCAACGCCCCGATCGAGGCCGAGGCGACCGAAGGGCGGGGCGCTTTCCTGCTCGGCGCCCACATCGGCAGCTTCGAGGTGCTCGGCGCCTGCAAGCAGCAAAAACACCAGAACCGCATGCGGCTGGCGATGCTGATGTACCCCGACAATGCGCAGCGCATCACCGCCATCCTGAACGCCATCGCGCTGCCCGAGATGCGGCCCCACGTGATCGCGCTGGGCCGGCCGCATTCCATGCTCGCGCTGCGCGACTGGCTCGACGGCGGCGGCCTCGGCGGCATGTTGGCCGACCGCACCCTGCCGGGCAGCGAGGAGCAGCCGGCAAACCAGCGCGGCAACAACATCGTGCTGCCGTTTCTGGGGCAGCCGGCCGTCTTCAACGATGGCCCGTTCCGGCTGGCGGCGCTGCTGCGCCGCAAGGTGTTCTTCATGGCCGGCATGTACGGCGGCGGTGCCCGCTACGATGTCCGGTTCGATCCGCTGGCCGACTTCGGCACGCCGTTCGCCGACGCCGCGGAGCGTGAACGCCGCATCCGAAGCGCGGTCGAAGCCTATGTGGCCCGCCTGGAGGCGCTGTGCCGCGCCTACCCGTACAACTGGTTCAATTTTCATGATTTCTGGCTCGAAGATGCGGCTTGATCGGCTTTGCAGGGTGGTGGTGCTGGCGGTGGCTTTCTGTGCCGCGCCGGCCTGGGCGGCGTTCGACCTGCCCGAACTGATGGGCCTGCTGGCCCGGCAGAAGAGCGGCGAGGCGCGCTTCACCGAGCAGCGCTTCGTGCACGGCCTCGAAGGCCCGCTCGACGCGAGCGGCACGCTGAGCTTCGAGGCGCCCGACAAGCTGGTGCGCCGCACGCTGTCGCCGCGCATCGAGACCATGTCCGTCGACGGCAACACGCTGACCCTGTCGCGCGGCAACCGCAACCGCACGCTGGCACTGGACAGCATGCCCGAGCTGCTGGGCCTGGTCGAAGCCATGCGCGGCACGCTGAGCGGCGACGGCGCCACGCTGCAGCGCTACTTCAAGAGCACCGTGACCGGCGCCGCCGGCAAGTGGACGCTCGACCTCACGCCCAACGACAGCCGGCTGGCCGCGCAGGTGCGCAGCATGCGCATCACCGGCCGCAACAGCGAGGTGCTGGGGCTGGAGATGGAGTTCGTGGGCGGTGACCGTTCGGTCATGCACATTTCGCCCAACGCGCCGGCGTCGGCGCTGCCGGCCGGCGCCCCCGGGCGCGCGACGCCGTGAGCCTGGCGCAGGCGGGCGGCCCGCCGGGGTGGTCGCGCCGCATCGTCGTCCTGCTGGCGTGGCTCTTGGTCGTGGCCCTCGGCGCGGTCGTCATCGCGCGCACCCAGATCGGCGCCGACCTGTCGGCCTTTCTTCCCAAGAGCCCTGACCTGCGCCAGCGCGTGCTGATCGAGCAGCTGCAAAGCGGCGTCGCCTCGCGCACGCTGATGCTGGGCTTCGAGGGCGGCAGCGTCGAACAGCGTGCTGAAGTCTCGCGTGCCGTCGGCAAGGCGATGCGCGAAAGCCAGCTCTTCGACCTGGTGCAGAACGGTGACGTGAGCGACTGGAGCGAGGCCGGCACCTGGGTGTTCCAGCACCGCTACCAACTGTCGTCCGGCGTGATGCCGGGGCAGTTCACCGCCGAAGGGTTGCGCGAGGCCATCGTCGACACCCTGTCGATGCTCGGCACGCCGGCCGGGAATGCGATCAAGCCCTTGCTCGACAGTGATCCGACGGGCGAGACCCAACGCATCGCGATGGAGCTGGTGCCGGCCAGCGCGCCGCGCAGCGAGGCCGGTGTCTGGATGTCGCGCGAGGCGCCGCGTGCGCTCATGATCGCCACCACGCGCGCAGCTGGCGGCGACCTCGACGCGCAGGCCGTCGCCATCGCCCGCGTGCAGGCCGCCTACGAAGCCGCCGCGCGTGGCATGGGCGAGGCCGCGCCGAAGCTGCTGCTGAGCGGGCCGCCCGTGTTCTCGGTGATGAGCCGCGAAAAGATCAAGACCGAAGCCATCCACCTCGCGGTGGTGGGCGGCATCGTGATGAGCGTGCTGCTGCTGCTGGCCTTTGCCTCGCCGCGCGCGCTGGTCATCGCCTTCCTGCCGGTGGCCACGGGCGTGGTGGTGGGCACCGCGTCGGTCAGCCTGGTGTTCGGCTCGGTGCACGGGCTCACGCTGGGCTTCGGCAGCACGCTGATCGGCGAGACGGTCGACTACGCCATCTATTACCTGATCCAGGCGCGCGGCGCGGCCGTGGCCGGCACCGGCTGGCAGCGCTGGCGCGAGGTGCACTGGCCCACGGTGCGGCTGGGCCTGCTGACCTCCGTGTGCGGCTTTGCGGCGCTGGTGTTCTCGGGCTTTCCGGGGCTGGCGCAATTGGGCGTGTTCTCGATCGCCGGGCTGGTGTCGGCCGCGCTCGCCACGCGCTACGTGCTGCCCGTGCTGGCACCCGATGGCGCGACCGGCATGGGCATGCGCCGGCACATGGCGCGGCTGGCCGGCCTGCTGGTGCGCGGCCTGCCGCGCCTGCGCTGGCCGCTGGCGGCGCTCGGCGTGGCGGCGCTCGCGCTGGTGCTGTGGCAGGGCGGCCACCTGTGGCGCGCCGACCTGAGCGCGATGAGCCCCGTGCCGCGCTCGGCCCAGCAGCTCGACGAGATGCTGCGCAAGGACATCGGCGCCAGCGACGGCGGCGTGCTCGTGGTGGCCTTCGGCGACGACGAACAGGCCGCACTGCGCCACACCGAGGCCGCGGCTGCGCGCCTCGATGCGCTGGTCGACAAGGGCGAGCTCAGCGGCTACGAAGCCGTGACCCGCGTGCTGCCCAGCGTGGCCGCGCAAACGGCGCGCCAGGCCAGCCTGCCCGACGTCGACACGCTGCGCGCCAACCTGGCCGAGGCGACCAAGGGCCTGCCGCTGCCGGCATCGCGCCTCGGCCCCTTCGTGGCCGACGTGGAAGCCGCGCGCAAGCAAGCGCCCGTGCAGCGCGCCGACCTCATGGGCGGCCCGCTGGGCTCGGTGGTCAACACGCTGATGTACGAGCGACCGGGCGGTGGCTGGTCCACGCTGGTCGTGCTGCATCCCGGCCCCGGCTTCGAACAGGCGCGCCTCGAGGAGGCGCTGGCCGGGCTGCCCGAGGTGCAGGTGGTGGACGTCGGGCGCGAGCTCGGCGGCCTCTATCAGCGCTATCTGCACGAGGCCTTCGTGCAGGTGCTGCTCGGCGCGCTGGCGGTGGTGGTGCTGTTGGGCGTGTACCTGCGCTCGTGGCGCCGTCTGCTGGCCGTGTGCCAGCCGCTGCTGTTCGCGGTGGTGCTCACGCTGGGCGGCATGGCACTGGCGCAGGCGGCACTCGGCATCCTGCACCTCGTGGGGCTGCTGCTGATCGTCGCCGTGGGATCGAACTACGCGCTCTTCTTCGACCAGCTGCGCACGACCGGGCGCGCCGATGAAGACACGCTGGCCTCGCTGATGCTGGCCAACCTCACGACGGTGGTGTCGTTCGGGCTGATCGCGATCTCGGACATTCCGGCGCTGTCGTCCATCGGCCGTGTGGTCGCGCCGGGCGCCTTGCTGGCGCTGCTGCTGTCGGCCGCGTTCGCGCGCAACGTGGCGCCCGGGAAGGGCCCGAGCCCACAGCGTCCGCGCTGATGGGAAAATCCGGGCCCACCATGTCGTCGCCTTCCGCCCCTTCCACCCGTTCTGCCGCCTCCGAATCCTGGCCCTGGCCGCCGGCCATGCGCGCCAGCGCGGCCGTGCATGTGGCTGCGTTGGGCGCTGGCGTGCTGGTGCCCGGCGCCTGGCCCTGGGCGCTCGGCGCGGTGGTGCTGAACCATGCGCTGATCACCGGTGCGGGCCTCACGCCGCGCAGCAACCTGCTCGGCCCGAACGTCACGCGCCTGCCCGAGGCCGCCGGCGCGCGTCGCGAGGTGGCGATCACCATCGACGACGGGCCCGAGCCCGAGGTCACGCCCCGCGTGCTCGACCTGCTGGACGCCCACGGCCAGCGCGCGACCTTCTTCTGCATCGCCGAGCGCGTGCTGGCGCATCCCGCACTGGCGCGCGAGATCGTCGCGCGCGGCCACAGCATCCAAAACCACACGGCGCAGCATCGCCACAACTTTTCCTTCCTCGGCCCGCGCGGCTTCGCGGCGGAGATCGCGCGCGCGCAGGACATCCTGACCGACGTGACCGGCCAGCGCCCGACCTGTTTCCGCGCGCCCGCCGGCCTGCGCAACCCTTTCCTCGAACCCGTGCTGCACCGCCTCGGCCTCTCGCTCGTGAGCTGGACGCGGCGCGGTTTCGACACCCGCGAAGGCGACGCCACCAAGGTGATGGCGCGCCTTACTCGCCACCTGCAGGCGCGCGATATCCTGCTGCTGCACGACGGCAATGCCGCGCGCACCGCAGCAGGGCAACCCGTCTTGCTGGAAGTCCTGCCCTTGTTGCTCCAACGCCTGCGCACCGATGGATTGCGCGCCGTGACCCTGCCTGAAGGATTGAAGACCGCATGAGCGCCGTGATGCCATCGACGATGACCACCGACCAAGCCTGGCGCGAGCTGCACGAAGCCGCGACAGTGCCCTACAAGAAGGGCGGCACCTTCGCCTGGCAGTTCGCACGCGGCAAGCTCGGGCGCGACCCGGTGTTCCGCGGCCTGCTCGAACGCGGGCTGATCGACGCCCAGCACCGGCGCGTGGTCGACATCGGCTGCGGACAGGGCCTCTTCGTGAGCCTGCTGGCGTCGATGAGCGCGATGCAGCAGCAAGGACGCTGGCCGGCCTCATGGGCCGCCACGCCCGCCGCCGCGGACTACACGGGCATCGAGCTGATGCCGAAGGACGTGGCGCGCGCCGAGGCGTCGGTCGGCCACCTGCAGCCGACGCCGCGGCTGGTGTGCGCCGACATGTGCTCGGCCGCCTTGCCCGACTGCGATCTGGTCGTGATCCTCGACGTGCTGCACTACGTGGACCTCGCGGCGCAAGAAGGCGTGCTGACCCGCGTGCGCGACGCGCTCCGCCGCGGCGGCAACCCAAAGGCGCGCCTGCTGCTGC
Source organism: Variovorax sp. GW823-FHT02B07 (assembly GCF_058797695.1). Lineage (NCBI taxonomy): Bacteria > Pseudomonadati > Pseudomonadota > Betaproteobacteria > Burkholderiales > Comamonadaceae > Variovorax > Variovorax sp. GW823-FHT02B07. Next base: position 2,203,253 of record NZ_JBXAJX010000001.1, on the reverse strand, counting down.
GCGTGGGCGATGCGTCGAGCACGCGTGGTTTCGCGATCAGCCAGTGGGTCGATCGCACCGTGACGCGCATCCGCGGCCACAAGGTCTCCCCGACCTGGGGCCGCCCGCTGGCCGAGTGGATCGCCGTGCTGCAGCGCCTGGGTTTCCGCGTGCAGAGCATGCCGATGAGCGAAGGCACGCCGTTTGCCAACGTGCTGCTGGTCGCCGACCTGGAGACTGCCGCTTGACGGCACCGCAGACGCTCGACCGCGCGGGCATCGCCGCGCGCATTCCGCACAGCGGCAGCATGTGCCTGCTGGAGCGCCTCGAAGGCTGGGACGCCGAATCGATCCATTGCAGCACCACGACGCACAGCCAGGCGGACAACCCGCTGCGCACCGAGAGCGGCCTGCTCGCGCCCAACGCCATCGAGTACGCGGCGCAGGCCATGGCGCTGCACGGCGGCCTGCTGGCCGCCGAGGGCAGCACGCCGTCGGCCGGCTTCCTGGCCAGCGCGCGCAACGTGAAGCTGGGGGTGGCGCGGCTGGACGACATCGCCGGAGCGTTGCAGGTGCGCGCGAAGCGCCTGTCCGGCGACGACCGGCAGGTCTTGTATGAATTCACGGTGGCGGCCGACGACGGCCGCCTGCTGGCCGAGGGCCGGGCCGTGGTGGTCTTGAACACGCCGCTGGCGGACATGGGAAGCACACCGTCATGAGTTTCGAAGGAAAACGCACACTGATCACCGGCGCCAGCGGCGCGCTCGGCGCGGCCATGGCGGAGCGTTTTGCGCGCGACGGCGCCACCGTGCTGCTGCATGCGAACTCGCGGCCCGAGGCCATCGAGCAGCTGGCCGCGTCGATCACCGCCGCCGGCGGCAAGGCGGAATGCCATGTGTTCGACCTGCGCAGCGACGAGGCCTGCGCGGCCGGCTGCGTACGCATCCTCGAAGGCGGCGCGGTGCAGATCCTCGTCAACAACGCGGGCGTGCACGACGACGCCGTGCTGCCCGGCATGCGCGCCGAGCAATGGCACAAGGTGATCGACGTGTCGCTGAACGGTTTCTTCCGCGTGACTCAGCCGCTGCTGCTGCCGATGATGCGCACCCGCTGGGGGCGCGTGCTGAACATCTCGTCCGTCGCCGCCATCGCGGGGAACAAGGGGCAGGTGAACTACGCCGCGGCCAAGGGCGCGCTGAACAGCGCGACCAAGGCGCTGTCGCTCGAAGTGGCGTCGCGCGGCGTGACCGTGAACGCGATCGCGCCGGGGATCATCGCCTCGCCGATGGCCGATGCGGTGTTCGACCCCGCGCTCATCAACCAGATGGTGCCCGTGAAGCGCGCCGGAACGCCGCAGGAAGTGGCGGCGCTGGCAGCGTTCCTGGCAGGCGATGAAGCCGCGTACATCACGGGGCAGGTGATCTCGATCAACGGCGGGATGATCTGAGACCCTGCCGGCTCGTTCTTCCCTGCGAAGAGCGCGGCATCCACTTCACCCCGAAGCCCGGCAGGCGGTGCGGTGTGGGCGGCCCCTCTGTGCCGCCGAGGAGCGCAGCGTTTCGCGGATCAGGGCTCGCAGCTGTTTGAGCGAAGCGAGTTCTGCGAGACCCCGCGAAACGCGAGCACCGCAGGGCAGCCGCGAAGCGGCCGGCACAGTGGGGCCGACCACGCCGTGCCGCCTGTCGGGCGCTCCCAAAAGGCCTAGAGAGGCAGCGTATCGAACGCAGCGTAAGCCGTAGCCAGCCAAGACTTCACGCGCTGCCGTTCCAGCAATCCAAGCGCATGCGGCCCTTCGCGGTCGTTCACCGCCTTCCAGAAACTCGTGTTCTGCGCATCGATCTTGCGCATGCTGGCCTCATGCAAACGCGGCAAGGCAATCACGCGCGCGCCATTCGCATTGGCCTTCGACAGCGACTGCGACGCCAGCAGCATTCCGAAGTCGCTGCCGCGCCCGTAGTTCTGCACCACGATGTAGTTGGGCCGGTTGCCGAAGGTGTCGATCAGCGTGCCGAGCAGGTCGGTGGAGTCCTTGCCGTCGTCCAGCACGTGCCAGAAGTTGACCGTGACGTCGATCTCCTCGAACACGTCGAACAGGTCCGATTCCTTGATCCAGCGCGACAGCGGCGCCAGCGTCTGCGCTGCGAGGTCGACGATCACGCTCTGCTTCGGGTTGGTCTCGAAGCCGTTCACCACCGTGTCCAGGCCTTCGAAGCTGTCGACCACCACGGGCGAGGCAAAGCCCTCGTAGAAGCGGGTGAAGGAGCTGTGCGAACGGTCGGTGTCGAAGCCGGTGAAGGGCCGGCTGCGATCGATGAAGTACTGGGCCAGCACGCGTGCCGTGACCGATTTGCCGACACCGCCTTTTTCGCCGCCGATGAAGTTGATGGAGCTCATGAGTGGTTGCTGCCTCGAATGGGTTGAGGGGTGGAGGAGGGCGGATTCATTCTAGGGGTCGCCTGTCGCGCTATCGTGGCTAGCGACCCCGCTTGCTCATGCCCTGCAGCAAGGGATGTGCCTGCAGGCGCTGCTGCAGCCGTTTTTTCCACGGAGCCGGCAACGCCGAGCCGTCGATCATCGCGGGCCACTGGTCGCGCGCAAGGCGGGCCGTGTCGGCCACCACGCGTCGCATGCGCGGCTCGTGCACGCCGGCCGAGAAGCAGAAGGCGCGCACGTTGGCCGGCGTGAACATCGCGGTGCGACGGGCCGCGGCGGCGCCCACCGGGGCCGGCAGCAGCGGCAACGCATGGCCCTCGACGCCCTGCAGCGCCGCATAAGCCACGATGTCGTAGGCCGGCGCCAGGCGCGGCGCGATGCCGTCGGGGTACAGCACGCCGAAGTTCTTCAGGTGCGCATCCGGGTTGCCCAGCAGGTCGTTGACCACGAGCCGGCGCACCAGTTCGAGCACAGCGTCTTCGCCGAGAGACGGAAAGGCGCGCATCGCGAGCGCCATGTCGAGGTAGCTGCCGCTGTACTTGTGCATCGGATCGACCGCCAGCACCTGCGCGAAGTCTTCGAAGTGGATGCGGCGCGCGCCATCGCGGTCGAAACGCGTGACGGCCAGGAACTCGGGCTCGTCCGGCAGCGCATAGCTGTGCTCCGCCGCAATGGCCGACAGCGGCGCGAGTTCGGCGTGGCACACCTCGACGCCCGCCACCCCGGCCATCTGCAGCGAGAGCATCTCGAGTTGCGGCATGTGCGGCCGGCCGGCCACGGGCAGCTTGGCGATCACGCGCGTGCTGGCGCCGGCGCGCACGCGCGCCACGTAGCGTCCACCTTGGCGGCGCAGACCGAGCTTGGGCTGCACGCCCGAGACCGAGATGCCCTGCGGCATCGGCAGCTCGACCACCGACATCTCGAGCGCGTCCTGGTCCTGCGTGATGAGCCGCTGCAGCGTGCCGCGGTCCACCGACACGGGGCGCGCGGCCACGGCGCCGGGCAGGTCGCCGCCGCAGGCTGCCAGCAATTCGAAATGGTCGTTCTCGCGGCAACCGCGCAACTGCGCGATGTGGCTGCGCAGCACGCCCTCGGGCAGCAGGTTCTGGAAGAAACCGGGCAACTGGCCGCCCTGGGCGTTGAATAACGGGTTCTTCACGTCGCTCCACAGCGCGGCCTGGGCCGCTGGGTCGCTCGCGACCATCGACAGCGAAAGCACGCCGGGCAGCGGGTTGGCGATCAGCTCGGGCTCCGCCACGAAACGGCACAGGTCGGCGTACTGGAATAGCTTGCCGAGGCGGTGCGCGCCGAGCGAAATCTCGAGGATCTTGACGTTCATGGCGGTGAGCGGCGGCCCCGCACGTAGGGCGGCGCGGCAGGCGCTTCGGCCAGCGCACGACCGACGCGCGTGGCGACCGGGCGGTAGCCGGGATCGACGGCCGTGCCTTCGCCGAAGCCCTTGGGCGCGAGCTGCAGTTCGAGCCCCAGCGCATCGACCAGCGCGAGCAGCGACGACAGTTGCGGATTGCCCTTCAGGCTCAGGGCATTGCGCACCGAGCGTTCGGTGAGCCCCGAGCGCAAGGCGATCTCGGCGTTCGTGAGACCGGTGGCCCCGCGACGCGCCGTGAGGGCGGTGATGAGTTCCTGCTTGTCCACGGAAAGATATTACCGCAAATGCCTATTTGGGAAACATATTTCCGATGCGAAGAACCTACTTGGGTATCAGCGTGAAGAGCGGCATGACCACGCCCATCACCCAGTTCTGCCCGAAATCGAGGGCCGCCCGGCGGTATTTCTCGTCGGCCTGAGCGGCCAGCAGGTCGAGCCGTGCCACCACCTTCGACAGCTCGCGGTCGGCCACGAGATTGCGCCCGCGCTCGCTGATCTCGGTGGCCAGCAGCAGCGGCTGGCCGTCGGGGCCGGTCTTGGAAGAGATGAGCCAGAGCGAAATCTCGAAGTTGCGCGCCGTGCGGTAGCTGTTCTCGGCGTCGACCCCGTCGATCATGGTCTGGTCCCAGGTGTTGCCGTTGGCCTGCTTGAGCATCGAGGCCCACCCGACGACCAGCGCCGCCACACGGTCGCCCTGGTAGGCCTGCGGACCGGTCTCAAAGGCCAGGCGGATGGCGTCGATGCCGGTGGCGCCGCGCAGCTCGGGCAGCGGCGTGCCCTGCAGGACCGCGTCCCAGGTGCGCTGCGTGGCTTCTTCCATGCTGGCGGCCGACTTGCGCCATTCGCGCGGGTTGCGCCGGTACAGCGTGGTCTGCACGCGGCGCACCGATTGCAGGTTGTCGCGCAGCGACAGGTTGGCGATGCGGTTGGTGGCCGATTGCAGCCATTCCTGGTTGCCGTAGGGCTCGGCGCGCTCGGTGGAACGGAAGGAGGAACAGCCCGTCAGCGCCAGCGGCGCGAGCAGGGCGGCCGCGGTGCCTGCCAGCAGGCAGGTGCGTCGCGCCGCGAGGGGAGAAGCCAGGGAATCGCTCATGCCCTGACGTTATCATCCACGGCTGGGGCGGCGGCCCGCTTCAAGCTGCGGGCCCGTGCAATTTTCCTTACAAATCAATACCTTGGCGCTACGCCAAGGCAGGGCGACAAGTCGTGCGTCTTAACTCCATCAAGCTCTCGGGCTTCAAGTCGTTCGCCGAACCCACCAACTTCCTGCTGCCGGGCCAACTGGTCGGGGTGGTAGGGCCGAACGGCTGCGGCAAGTCGAACATCATGGATGCCGTGCGCTGGGTGCTCGGCGAGTCGCGTGCGTCGGAACTGCGCGGCGAGTCGATGCAGGACGTGATTTTCAACGGCACGACCACCCGCAAGCAGGCCAGCCGCTCGAGCGTCGAACTGGTGTTCGACAACGCCGACCACCGCGCCGGCGGCCAGTGGAACCAGTTCACCGAAATCGCCGTGCGCCGCGTGCTCACGCGCGACGGCACCAGCAGCTACTACATCAACAACCAGCCGGTGCGTCGCCGCGACGTGCAGGACGTGTTCCTGGGCACCGGCCTCGGCCCGCGCGCCTACGCCATCATCGGCCAGGGCACGATCAGCCGGATCATCGAATCCAAGCCCGAAGAACTGCGCCTGTTCCTCGAAGAAGCCGCGGGCGTCTCCAAGTACAAGGAGCGCCGCCGCGAGACCGAGAACCGCCTGGGCGACACGCGCGAGAACCTCACGCGCGTGGAAGACATCCTGCGCGAGCTCAACGCCAACCTCGAGAAGCTCGAGAAGCAGGCCGAGGTGGCGGCGCGCTACAACGCGCTGCAGGGCGACGCCACGAAGAAGCAGCACCAGCTGTGGTTCCTTAAGCGCGGCGAAAGCGATGCCGACCAGGCCAAGATCAAGGCCGATTCGGAAAAGGCCATCAACGACCTCGAATCGCGCACCGCCGACCTGCGCCGCATCGAGTCCGAACTCGAAACCGTGCGCCAGGCCCACTACGGCGCCGGTGACCTGGTGAACCAGGCGCAAGGCAAGCTGTACGAAGCCAGCGCCGAAGTCGGCCGACTCGAAGGCGAGATCCGCTTCGTGGTCGAAGGCCGCCAGCGCGTCGAGCAGCGCCTGGTGCAGTTGCGCGAGCAGATGGGCCAGTGGGGCCGTCGCCGCGAAGAAGCCGAGGCCGAGATCGAGACGCTGGCCGGTGCCGGCGTCGATGCCGAAGAGCAGGCCATCCTGCTGGCCGCGCAGCTCGAAGAGCACGACGCGCGCCTGCCTGACCTCGAAGAGGCCGTGCAGCGTGCGCAGAACGAGGCCAACACGCAGCGCGCGACGGTCTCGCAGGTGCAGCAGCAGATCCAGGTGCTGGCCGCCGACCAGCGCAACATCGAAGACCAGAGCCGTCAGCTCACGCTGCGCAGCGAACGCCTGCGCGCCGATCAGAACGCGCTGGCTGCGCCCGACGAAGACCGGCTGACCGAAATGCAGGAGCAGCTGGCCGCGGCGCAGGAAACCGCCAGCGAATCCGACGCCCGCCTGCAGGAGCTGCAGGAGGCCGTGCCCCAGCTCGACGAAGACCGCCGCGCCAAGCAGCAGGCCGTCAACACCGAGGGCGCCCGCCACGCCGAGTTCTCGGCCCGCCTCGAAGCGCTGCGTGCGCTGCAAGAGAAGGTCAAGACCGACGGCAAGCTCGCCCCCTGGCTCGCCAAGCACGGCCTGGACGGCCTGCAGGGCCTGTGGAGCCGCATCCACATCGAGCAGGGCTGGGAGAACGCGCTCGAATCCGCACTGCGCGAGCGCTTGGGCGCGCTCGAGGTCAGCCGGCTCGACATGGTGCGTGCCTTCGGCAACGACGCACCGCCCGCCAAGCTGGCCTTCTACAGCCCGCCCGTCGCCGGCGTGCCGCAGGGCGCGGGCGCGCTGCCCAAGCTGTCGAGCCTGCTGCGCCTGAACGACGCCGGCCAGCAGGCCCTGCTGAACGACTGGCTGCACGGTTGCTTCACGGCCGAGACTTTCGAAGAAGCGCTGGCCCAGCGCGCCACGCTGCAGCCCGGCGAGGTGATCTACGTGCGCAGCGGCCATGCCGTGTCGTCGCACAGCGTGAACTTCTACGCGCCCGATTCCGAGCAGGCCGGCCTTCTGGCCCGCCAGCAGGAAATGGAAAACCTCGAGCGCCAGCTCAAGGCCCAGACGCTCATCAACGAAGAGGCGCGCACCGCGCTGGTCCGTGCCGAAGCGGCCTACGGCGATGCCGCGCAGCGCCTCGTCACGGCCCGCCGCGAAGCCGCCGAAACGCAGTCGCGCGCCCATGAGCTGCAGGTCGAGACGCTGCGCATGACGCAGCTCGCCGAACAGACCCGCGCGCGCAGCCAGCAGCTGGCCGCCGACCTCGGCGAGGTCGATGCCCAGCTCGAGGAACTGCAAGAAAAGCGCATCGCCGCCGAAGGCCGCTTCGAAGAACTCGACATGCAGCTGGCTGACAGCCAGGAGCGCCATGCGCAGCTCGACGAGCGCGTGATCGAAGCCGGCCGCGCGCTCACGGCCAGCCGCGAACAGCACCGCAGCCTCGAGCGACAGGCGCAGGAAGCCACCTTCTCGCAGCGCACGCTCGAAGCGCGCCGCGGCGAACTGAACCGCAGCATCGAAACTGCCTCGCAGCAGACCGTCGCACTGACCGACGAAGACGAGCGCGCCCGCGCCGAGCTGAGCCGCCTGTCGGATGCCGCCGCGCAGGCCGGCCTGCAGGACGCGCTGTCGCTCAAGCTGGAGCGCGAGACCGCCTTGGGCGCAGCTCGCAGCCAGTACGACGACCTCACACTCAAGCTGCGCGCCAGCGACGAGCGCCGGCTGCAGCTGGAGCGCGAACTCGATCCGCTGCGCCAGCGCATCACCGAGTTCCAGCTCAAGGAACAGGCCGCGCGCCTGGGCGTCGAGCAGTACCAGCAGCTGCTGGACGACGCCGGTGCCGACCTCGAGGCGGTCGCGCAATCGATCGAGACCGAGAAGGTGCGCCTGACCGGCCTGCAAAGCGAAATCGACCGCCTGAACCGCGAGGTGGTCGCGCTCGGCGCCGTCAACCTGGCCGCGCTCGACGAACTCGCCATTGCGAGCGAGCGCAAGATCTTCCTCGACGCCCAGTCGGCCGACCTGAACGAAGCCATCGGCACGCTCGAAGACGCCATCCGCAAGATCGATGCCGAAACGCGAGACCTGCTCGGCGGCACCTTCAAGATCGTCAACGAGCACTTCAGCCGCATGTTCCCGGAGCTGTTCGGCGGCGGCAACGCCAAGCTGATGATGACGGGCGACGAAATCCTCGACTCCGGCGTGCAGGTCATGGCCCAGCCGCCCGGCAAGAAGAACCAGACCATCCACCTGCTCTCGGGCGGTGAGAAGGCGCTCACGGCCATTGCGCTCGTGTTCGCCATCTTCCAGCTGAACCCGGCGCCTTTCTGTCTGCTGGACGAAGTGGACGCGCCGCTGGACGACGCCAACACCGAACGCTATGCCAAACTCGTCTCCGCCATGAGCCGTGAAACCCAGTTCCTTTTCATCAGCCACAACAAGATCGCCATGGAAATGGCCGAACAGCTGATCGGCGTGACCATGCAGGAGCAGGGCGTGTCGCGCATCGTTGCGGTCGACATGGAGTCGGCGGTCTCGATGGTCGAAGCGGCATAAGGCAGGCGCGCGCATGAGCAATCTCACCCTCGCCCTGGCGATCCTCGGCGGCCTCGTTCTCGCGGCCGTCGTGGCCTACAACACCCTGATGTCGCGCCGCAATGCGCCGCGCCAGCCCGATGCGGTCGATGTCGCCCTGGCCGAGGCCGAGCGCGCGCTGGCCGGCGGCGGCGACGGCGGTGTGGAGCCGATGCTCCATGCCGACCCGAGCCAGGTGGCCGGCAGCGACCGCCACGAGCCGCTGTTCGACCCCGACCTGCCCGCGCCCAGCGGCGTGCCCGTGCCCACTGGCGAGCGCCGCGGCGGGCTCGATCCGCTGATCGACGTCATCGCGCCCATCTCGCTCGAAGGCCTGGCCTCGGGCGATGCCGCGCTCGCGTCGATGCCGTCGACGCGCCGCGCCGGCAGCAAGCCGGTGGCCATCGAAGGCCTGAACGACCTCACCAGCCAATGGGAGCCGCCGGCGCCCGGGCAGCGCTACCGCGCGTTCCAGGTCGGCGTGCAGCTGGCCAACCGCACCGGGGCACTCAACGAGATCGAGTACTCCGAGTTCGTGGTCAAGGCGCAGGCCTTTGCCGACGCCGTGAACGGCGCGCCCGAGTTTCCCGAGATGCTCGACGAAGTGGCGCGCGCCCGCGAGCTCGACCAGTTCGCCAGCGCGCACGACGCGCAACTGGGCTTCGTGCTGCGCGCGCTGCACGCGGCCTGGAGCCCGGGCTACGTGCAGCAGAACGCGGCGCGGCTGGGCTTCGTGGCCGGGATCATTCCGGGCCGCATGGTGTTGCCGACCAGCGAGGCAGGCCTGCCGCCGATCCTCGGGCTCTCGTTCGACACCCAGGCCGCGCTGGCCGACGATCCGGCGCAATCGGCGATTCGCGAGCTCAGCCTGAGCCTGGACGTTCCGCAGGTCGATCGCGGCGAAGAGCCGTTCCGTCGCATGCGCGAGGCCGCCGCCACGCTCGCCCGCGAGATGGACGGCGTGGTGACCGACAGCGACGGCCAGTTGCTGCGTGACGAAACCATGGACGTGATCGGCACCGACCTCGAGCAGCTGTACGACACGCTCGACGCACGCGACCTCGCCGCGGGTTCGCCGCTGGCGCGACGCCTCTTCAGCTGACCCGTCTTTTTCCCGAGGGACACCCCATGACAACGCGCGACGAAGCGGCACGCGAAGCCGCCGCACTGAGCGAGCAGCTGCATCGCCACGCCCATCTGTACTACGTGCTCGACGCCCCCGAACTGCCCGACGCCGAGTACGACAAGATGTTCCAGCGCCTGCAGGTGCTGGAGACCGAGTTTCCCGAACTGCGCACGCCCGATTCGCCGACGCAGCGCGTGGGCGGCACCGTGCTCGACAGCCTGGCCAAGGTGCGCCACCGGGTGCCGATGCTGTCGATCCGCACCGAGACCGACATCACGCCCGCCGGCGCCAGCGCCTTCGATGCGCGCGTGCGCCGCGAACTGGGCCTGGCCGAGGACGCGCCGCAGATCAGCTACGTCTGCGAACTCAAGTTCGACGGGCTGGCCATGAGCCTGCGCTACGAGCACGGCGTGCTCGTGCAGGCCGCCACGCGCGGCGACGGCGAGGTGGGCGAGGACGTCACGCAGAACATCCGCACCGTGCGCGAGATTCCGCTCAAGCTCAAGGGTGCGGCGCCGCCCGTGGTCGAGGTGCGTGGCGAGGTCTACATGAAGCGCGCCGATTTCGACGCCCTCAACGAGCGCCAGCGCCAGAAGATCGCCGCCGGGCAGAAGAACGAGAAGGTGTTCGTCAACCCGCGCAACGCGGCGGCCGGCGCGGTGCGCCAGCACGACCCGGCGATCGCGGCAGAGCGCCCGCTGAGCTTCTTTGCCTACGGCCTGGGCGAGGTCTCGCCCGCGAGCGGCGGCGGCCCCGACATCGCGACCCAGTTCGACTGGCTGCAGCAGTTCCACGCCTGGGGCTTTCCGGTGGCCACGCAGACCGCGCGGGCGACCGGCGCTATTGAACTGATAGCGTTCCACGAAACCATCGGCCGCCAGCGCGATGCGCTGCCGTACGACATCGACGGCGTGGTCTACAAGGTCGACAGCCTGGAGCTGCAGCGGCAGCTGGGTTTTGTTTCGCGTGAACCGCGCTGGGCCGTGGCCCACAAGTACCCGGCGCAGGAGCAGCTGACCGAGGTGGTCGGCATCGAGATCCAGGTGGGCCGCACCGGCAAGCTCACGCCGGTGGCCAAGCTGGCGCCAGTGTTCGTGGGCGGCGTGACCGTGACCAACGCCACGCTGCACAACGAAGACGAAGCCCGCCGCAAGGACGTGCGCGTGGGCGACACGGTGATCGTGCGCCGAGCCGGCGATGTGATTCCCGAAGTGGTGGGCGTGGCGCCCGACAGCCTGGCCAGGCCCGACGACCAGCGCGGCGCGGTCTTCACCATGCCGCACAAGTGCCCCGTGTGCGATTCCGAGGCGGTGCGGGAGGAGGGCGAGGTCGACTACCGTTGCACCGGCGGCCTGTTCTGCGCGGCGCAGCGCAAGGAGGCCATCCTGCATTTCGCGGCGCGGCGCGCGGTCGATGTCGACGGGCTGGGCGACAAGCTGGTCGAACAGCTGGTCGATGCCAACCTGATTCGCACCTTGCCCGATCTCTACAAGCTCGGCTTCGTCACGCTGGCGGGCCTGGACCGCATGGCCGAGAAGTCGGCCCAGAACCTCGTCGATGCGCTCGAAGCCTCGAAGAAGACCACGCTGCCGCGCTTTCTGTTCGGCCTGGGCATCCGCCACGTCGGCGAGAGCACGGCGAAAGACCTCGCCAAGCATTTCGGCAAGCTCGACGCCATCATGGACGCGACCGAGGAGCAGCTGCTCGAGGTCAACGACGTCGGCCCGGTGGTGGCGCAGAGCCTGCGCACCTTCTTCGACCAGCCGCACAACCGCGAGGTGGTCGAGCAGCTGCGCGCCTGCGGCCTGACGTGGGAAGAGTTCGAGCCCGAAGCCCGCGCGCCCAAGCCTTTGGCGGGACTGACCTTCGTGATCACCGGCACCCTTCCTACGCTGGGCCGCGACGAAGCGAAGGATAAATTGGAGGCAGCCGGCGCCAAGGTGGCCGGCTCCGTCAGCAAGAAGACCCACTACCTCGTGGCCGGGGAAGAGGCGGGCAGCAAGCTGGACAAGGCGCGCGACCTCGGCGTCACGGTGATTGACGAGGCGCGTATGCTGGAGATCCTCGCCAGCGGTGTTCCGCCGGCACCCGACGCCTGAGTCGCCCGGCGCCCGGGATCCAGGCCTTTACCGGCCGTTACGCGACTTCACACCAGCGCAGTCAACAGGGTCTACAAGCGGGCGTTGAACGACTACAGAAGGCCGACAAGGAGTCCCTCATGCAAAAAATTCGTGTTCTCGCTACCAGCCTCGCACTCGGCGGCATCGCGCTGCTGAGCGGCTGCGTGGCCGTCCCTGGCGATCCGTACTACTCCGGCGGCTATTCCGAACCGTACTACTCCGATCCGGGGCCCGTGGTGGTGCCGGCGCCGGTCTACATCCAGGGTGGCGGCTACTACGACAACCGTCGCCCGTACTACGACCGCCGTCCTTACTATGGCCGTCCCGGTTATCCCGCGGTGCGTCCCAGCTACCCAGCCGTGCGGCCGACCTATCCGGCCGGGCGTCCGCCGGGTTGGCAGCGTCCACCGGCTGTCTCGCCTGCGCATCCGGGTGTGTCGCCCAACTACCCGAGCAATGCGATGCGCCCACCGCCGGGCGTGCCGTGGCGTGACGCGCCGGCGCTGGCCGACAAGCCTTGAGCAAGCGCTCCAGCGAGGGCGCTGCGCGCTGGCCATAATCCCTCCATGGCCTTCCGCGAAATCCTGAAAATGGGCGACCCCCGGCTGCTGCGCACCGCGCAGCCGGTCGCCGCTTTCGACACCGACGAACTGCACCTGCTGGTGCGCGACATGTTCGAGACCATGCAGGCGGTCAATGGCGCCGGCCTCGCGGCGCCGCAGATCGGCGTCGACCTGCAACTGGTGATCTTCGGCACCGACACCGTCAATCCACGCTATCCCGACGCGCCGCCGGTGCCGCGCACCGTGCTGCTCAACCCCGTCATCACGCCGCTGGGCGATGAAGAGGAAGAGGGCTGGGAAGGCTGTCTGTCGGTGCCTGGCCTGCGCGGCGTGGTGCCGCGCTTCGCCCACATCCGCTACACGGGCTTCGACCTGTACGGCGACCCGATCGACCGCACCGCCGACGGCTTCCATGCGCGCGTGGTGCAGCACGAGGTCGATCACCTGTTCGGCAAGCTGTACCCGATGCGGGTGCGCGATTTCTCGCGCTTCGGCTACACCGAGGTCCTGTTCCCGGGCCTCGATGCGGCGGACGACGACTGATTCGTCTGCCCGCCTCATTGCTTACTTGTTGTTGAGCCCGAAGCGCCCGCCGCCCGTGAGCGCGAGCGAGATGGCCGCGAACAGGAACATGCCCTGCAGTTCCAGCGCCCAGCCGCCTTGCCCGTTCAGCGCGCCCAGGTCCTTGCGGTGGGCCAGCCAGATCGCCACGACCATGTTGATGGCCACGACCAGCGCGGCAGGCCGCGTGAACAGGCCAACGATCAGCAGCACCGGCGCCAGGATCTCGCCCACGTAGACCAGGTAGGCCAGCACCGCGGGCACGCCGTGCGACGCGAGCATGCCGCCGATGCCGTCGACGCCCTTGCCGACTTTGGCAATGCCATGCAGCAGGATGAGGATGCCCAGCGCAACGCGCAGGATGAGCTTGCCGGTGTCGTCGGACTTGACCATGGTGTGATTCCTGTTCGGGAGTGATGAAAGGGCCGTATGGTAGTGAAACTGCGAGGCAAACCGGCCTGCCGTCGGGAAGCCGTTCGACATATGTATCCAACGCAGGGTTCTTTGTCGCCGGCCTGCATCGCCCCGTACACTGCCTTTTGCCTACTGTTGAGGAGTACACACCAATGATGATGAAGAAGACAAGCACCCGATTCCGCCCGGCACTGCTCGCCGCCGCTTCCGTTCTCGCACTGGCCGCCGCGGCCCCGGCCTTTGCCGGCAAGACGCTCGACGCGGTCAAGCAGCGCGGCAGCGTCAAGTGCGGCGTGACCAACGGCGTGGCCGGTTTCTCGGCCCCCGACACGCAGGGCAACTGGTCGGGCCTGGACGTCGACACCTGCCGTGCCATCGCCGCGGCCGTGCTGGGCGATCCCAAGAAGGTCGACTTCGTGCCGCTGAATTCGCAGCAGCGCTTCTCGGCGCTGCAGGCCGGCGAGATCGACATCCTCGCGCGCAACACCACCTGGACGCTCACGCGCGACGCCTCGCTGGGCTTCAACTTCACCACCATCACCTACTACGACGGCCAGGGCTTCCTGGTGCCCAAGAAGCTCAAGGTGACGAGCGCCAAGCAGCTCAAGAACGCCACCATCTGCACGCAGTCGGGCACCACCAACGAGAAGAACGTGTCGGACTACTTCCGCGCGCAGAACATCCCGGTGAAGACCGTCGTGTTCGAGAGCTTCGAAGCCTCGTTCAAGGCCTTCTTCTCGGGCCGCTGCCAGGCCTTCACCACCGACGCCTCGGCGCTGGCCGGCCTGCGCAACAAGGAAGCGCCGAACCCCGACGACTACCTCATCCTGCCCGAGCTGATCTCCAAGGAGCCTCTGGCGCCGCTGGTGCGCCGCGGCGACGACGAGTGGTTCGCCATCGCCAAGTGGGTGCCCAACGCGCTCATCGAGGCGGAAGAATTCGGCGTCACCCAAGCCAATGCCGACCAGCTCAAGGCCGCCAGCAAAGACCCGGCGCAGCAGCGCCTGCTCGGCGCCGGTGAAGACCTCGGCAAGCTGCTGGGCCTCGACAAAGACTGGTCGTATCGCGCCATCAAGGCCGTGGGCAACTACGGCGAGATGTTCGAGCGCAACGTCGGACCGAAGTCGGTGCTCAAACTGCCGCGTGGCTCCAACAATCTGTGGAGCAAAGGCGGCCTGATCTACGCACCCCCTGTTCGATGAGTCGGCAGGCCTCGCGCCGCGGCGCCTGGCTGGCCTGGCTCGTGCAGGCCCTGCTGGTGCTGGCCGTCGTGGCCGGCGCCTTCTGGGTGGTGAACCATGCGCTCGAGGTGCTGCGCGCACGCGGCGTGCGTTCGGGCTTCGACTTCCTCACCGAGCCCGCGGGCTTTTCGATCAGCGAGGGCTGGCTCGACTTCGATGCCAGCCAGCCGTCGTGGCGCGCGTTCCTCGCGGGCCTGATCAACACCGTGCGCGCGGCCGTGCCGGCAGCCATCTTCGCGGTGGTGCTCGGCACGCTGATCGGCATCGGCCGGCTCGCGCCGCACGTGCTGCTGCGCGGCATCTGCACCGCGTACGTGGAACTGCTGCGCAACGTGCCGCTGCTGGTGCAGCTGCTGATGCTGGCGTTCGCGATGGCCAACCTGCTGCCCGATCCGACCGAGCCCGTGCACCTGCTGCCGGGCGTGTGGCTCAGCAAGGGCGGCCTCAGCGTGCCCTGGCCCGTGGCGGGCGAGGGCGGCGGGTGGCCCACGCATTTCGAATGGCCCGAGCGCGGTGACTTCGGCGTGAGCGGCGGCGCCGCGCTGAGCCCGGAGTACGTGACCATCGTCGCCGGGCTGTCGCTGTACTCGGCGGCCTTCGTTGCCGAGATCGTGCGCGCGGGCATCCTCTCGGTGTCGCAGGGGCAGGTGCTGGCGGGGCAGGCGCTGGGCCTGTCGTCGGTGCAGCAGCTGCGCATCGTGATCCTGCCGCAGGCGCTGCGCGTGATCGTGCCTTCGCTCACCAACCAGCTGCTGAGTCTCACCAAGAACTCGTCGCTCGCCGTGGCCGTGGGCTATCCGGAGCTGGTGTCGGTGGCCAACACCACCATCGGCTCGAACGGGCGCGCCTTCGAGTGCATCGCGATCATCATGGCGGTGTACCTGCTGCTGTCGCTCGTGATCTCCTTCGGCATGAACCGCTACAACGCGCGCGTCGCGCTGCGAGGCTGGCGATGAGAAACGTCGCGCAAGGCCCCATCGCATGGCGCAGCGAGCTGTGGGGTTCGCCGCTGCGCGCGCTGGCCACGGTGCTTCTGCTGGGCCTGCTGGCCTGGGCCGGCTTCCACGCGTTCGAATGGGGCGTGGTGCACGCCGTGTTCCGCCCCGACGCCGAGGCCTGCCGCGCGGTGCAGCACGGCGCCTGCTGGGGCGTGGTGGCCGAGAAGTGGCGGCCGATGCTGTTCGGTCGCTTTCCGTATGAAGAGCAGTGGCGTCCGGCCATCGCGGTGGTCGTGCTGTCCGCGGTGACCGTGCTCAGCGCGTGGCCGCGGAGCTGGCGCTGGTGGCTGGCGCCGTTGTGGGGCGTGGCACTGCTGCTGTTCGTCGGGCTGATGCACGGCGGCGTGGCCGGGCTGAACGTGGTGCCGACCAGTCGCTGGGGCGGCCTGCCGCTCACCATCGGGCTGGCGGTGGTCGGGCTGGCACTGGCCTTTCCGCTGGCGCTGCTGCTCGCGATGGGGCGGCGCTCCGAATGGCCCGTGGTGCGCACGTTGAGCGCGAGCTACATCGAACTGGTGCGCGGCGTGCCGCTGATCTCGGTGCTGTTCATGGCCTCGTTCCTGCTGCCGTTGCTGTGGCCAGCGGGCTGGCAGCCCGACGTGCTGGTGCGCGTGCTGATGGGCCTCACGCTGTTCGTCGCGGCCTACCTGGCGGAGATCATCCGCGGCGGCCTGCAGGCCGTGCCGCGGGGGCAGACCGAGGTGGCGATGGCGCTGGGCTTCGGCCGCTGGCCAGTGCAGCGCGACATCGTGCTGCCGCAGGCGCTGCGCCTCGTGGTGCCGGCGCTGACCAACAGCGTGGTCGGCACGCTGAAGGACACCTCGCTGGTCACCGTGGTCGGGCTGTTCGAGCTGACCGGCGCACTCGGGCTGGCGCTGGGCGGCGACCCGGTCTGGCGGCCGTTCTACCTCGAGGGCTACCTGTTCGTGGCAGCTGTCTACTGGCTGCTGTGCTTCGGGCTGTCGCGCTACAGCGTCTGGCTGGAGCGGCGCCTGGGCACCAGCTCGGCGTAGCCGGTCTGCGCATCGGGCTCGCGCGAGAAGTGCCACGCGGGCAGCACCGCGACGAGGATCTCGGCCGTGGTGCGCACCACGCAGCCCGGTGCGGCATGACCGCCCGACACGCGGCCGGCGGCATCCGACACACTGACATGCAGGTGCGAGCCGTCGGGCGACAGCGTGCCGGCGAGCGTAAGGATTTCAAGGTCGCCTTCGATTCGCGCCGCCGTCTCCGCGCCTGCGAAACGGATGCTCGCACCGCGCAGGCTGCCGATGCCCGAGACCACGAAGGCCGCCTCGCCGATGCCGGCTTGCTTCAGCACGGCGTCGAGTGCTGCGCGCAGATCGTCGCCCGGTTGCAGCCGCAGCACCAGCGTGTCCATGCGCTGTTGCCTCGCGTCAGCTCGCCGACAGCGCCTTGTCGACCACCTGCTGCGCCTCGCCGAGGATGCGCGCGAGGTGGTCGTCGCCGAGGAAGCTCTCGCCGTAGATCTTGTAGATGTTCTCCGTGCCCGACGGCCGTGCGGCGAACCAGCCGTTCTCGGTGACGACCTTCACGCCGCCGATGGCCGCGCCGTTGCCCGGTGCGTGGCTCAGCACGTTCTCGATCTTCTCGCCCGCCAGCGTGGTCGAGGTGATCTGCTGCGGCGACAGGGCCGACAGGCGTTTTTTCTGCTCGGGCGTGGCGGGCGCGTCCACGCGGTCGGACACGGGGCGCCCCAGTGCCTGCGTCAGCTCGGTGAAGCGCTCGCCGGGGTCGCGACCCGTGCGCGCGGCGATCTCGGCAGAGAGCAGGGCGGGCACGATGCCGTCCTTGTCGGTGGTCCATGCGCTGCCGTCGTGGCGCAGGAAGGTGGCGCCCGCGCTTTCCTCGCCGCCGAAGCCCAGCGAGCCGTCGACCAGACCGTCGACGAACCACTTGAAGCCCACCGGCACTTCGTACAGCGGGCGGCCCAGCCGCGCCGCCACGCGGTCGATCATGCGGCTGCTGACCACCGTCTTGCCGACGGCCGCCTGCGCCGGCCAGTGCGGGCGGTGCGTGAAGAGGTAGTCGACCATCACCGCGAGGTAGTTGTTCGGCTGCATCAGGCCCGCGCTGCGCGTGACCACGCCGTGGCGGTCGTGGTCGGTGTCGCAGGCAAAGGCGATGCCGAAGCGGTCTTTCAGCGCGACCAGCCCGTGCATCGCGTCGGGCGACGACGGGTCCATGCGGATGCGGCCGTCCCAGTCGAGCGACATGAAGCGGAAAGTCGGGTCGACCGCCTGGCTCAGCACGTTCAGGCGCTGCAGCTTGTAGCGCGCGGCAATGGCGGGCCAGTAGTGCACGCCGGCACCGCCCAGCGGATCGACGCCCAGGTCGACGGTGCCGCCGCGGATCGCGTCCATGTCGAGCACCTGGGCCAGGTCTTCGACATAGGTGTTCAGGTAGTCGTGGCGGTGCGTGGTCGACGCCTTCAGCGCCTGCGCCAGCGGCATGCGCTTCACGCCGTCGAGCTTGTTCGCCAGCATCTTGTTGGCGGCCGCTTCGACGGCGGAGGTGATGTCGGTGCCCGCGGGGCCGCCGTTCGGCGGGTTGTACTTGAAGCCGCCGCTTTCGGGCGGGTTGTGCGAGGGGGTGATCACGATGCCGTCGGCCAGCCCGCTGGTGCGTCCGCGGTTGTAGACCAGGATGGCGTGGGACACGGCCGGCGTGGGCGTGTACTCGTCGTCCTTCGACAGCATCAGCTCGACGCCGTTGGCCGCCAGCACCTCGACCGCGCTGGCGAAGGCGGGCGTGGACAGCGCGTGCGTGTCGATGCCCAGGAACAGCGGGCCGTCGATGCCTTGCTGCTTGCGGTAGTCGCAGATGGCCTGGCTGATCGCCAGCACATGCCATTCGTTGAACGCGTCGTCGAACGAGGAGCCGCGATGGCCCGAGGTGCCGAAGGCCACGCGCTGGCTGGGCACGGCCGGATCGGGGCGGCCGGTGTAGTAGGCCGAGACGAGGCGCGGCACGTCCACCAGCAGATCAGACGGGGCCGGCTGGCCCGCGAGGGGATGGGAAGAGGTGCTCATGTCGAAAGCGGGTGATGAAAGAGGAGCGTGCCGGCGGTGCCGTGCGCGCCCTTTCAGCATACGCCATGGGCGGGGGCGGCTTGCCGCCTGCGCGCCCGTTCACAGAAGTCCGCTTACAACCCTTTCAATGTGAGCGCCGCGTGCGGACCCGCTCCGGGCCGTCGCCCGTGGCCAGCCACCGGGCCGGCACCTCGAAGTACGCGGCGATCGCATGCAGGTGCAGGGTGCCTGCGCAGCTGTGGCGGTCGGTGAGCCAGCGGATCACGGTGGGGGCGCTGACGCCGCACTGTCGGGCGAGCTCGGATTTCCATTGAGGCTGCGATCCGGCGACGAGCGAGATCAGGCGGTCTTGAAAACTGGCGTTCATGGTCGGCCCCCTTTGGCGACAACAGCGGTCGGCTCTGAATTTCCTCGAAACGCGCCAGGCACCCAACCCCTCCTTCGCAGGGGCTGGTAGTTTTTTGCATGGAGGGTGATCTAGTTCCGACGCGCGGCGGGTGCACCCGTGTTTGCCAGCGTCAGAATGAGGGTGCATATCGGCCAGAAAGGCCGAAGGGGGTGTGCCATGAAAGTGATGACGCTGGACGACCACGCGTTGTTTCGCGCGGGCCTGCGCATGCTGCTGGAGAGCATGGAGCGCAGTGCCGAAATCTTCGAAGCCGCCACGGTCGACGAGGCCTGCGCCCTGGCGCTGCGCCATCCCGACCTGGCGATCTGCCTGCTCGATCTCGAACTGCGCGGCGAGTACGGCCTGGATGCGCTGGTGCGCCTGAAGGCGGCCGCGCCCGACATCGCGGCCGTGGTGGTGTCGGCCTCGACCGATGTCGACATCATCCGCGGCTGCCTGGAGGCGGGCGCCATGAGCTTCGTGCCCAAGAGCATGCCGGCCGATTTCCTGAAGCGGGCCTTCGAGACCGTGCTGGCGGGGGAGGTCTACCTGCCGCAGGAAATCCTGCACTTGGGGTCGAAGAGCACCGCCAGGCCGACGCTCAGCCCGCGGCAGGCCGACACGCTGCACGGCCTGGCGCGCGGGCTGCCGACCAAGTCGATCGCGCGCGAGCTCGGCCTGTCCGAGCACACGGTGAAGGAGTACATCGGCACCTTGTTCCAAGCACTGGGTGTGCACAATCGCACCGAGGCCGTGATCACGGGCATCCGCCTGGGGCTGTTGTCGCCGCTGCAGCGCAAGGGGTCATGAGCGGGCCACCGCGGGCGGCTAAGCTTCAGGCTGGTTTCAAGGAGCAAGACAAGATGCGCATGACGTTCGGCCGGCACGGGTTTCTTCTGACGGCTGCGGCCCTGGCTGCGGTGCTCGCGGGCTGCGAGGCCCCGCCCAAGGACCGGCCGCTCACCTCCGAAGTGCCGGCGCCGCCGAGCTTCGCGCCGCCACCCGAAAGTTGCCAGGCGCCGGAAGTGCGCTTTGCGTTGGGCATGCAGGCGACGCGCCCCTTGCTGGAAGAAATGCGCCAGCGCGCCGGCGCGAAAACCGCCCGCACCGTACCGGCCACGGCACCGGCCGACCCGGCCCAGGACGCGACGCGCCTCAACGCGCAGGTCGATCCCACGGGTCGCATCCTCGGCGCGTACTGCGGCTGAGCCGCACACGCCCATTCGGCGGCCTCACTGGGAGGCCAGTGCCTCCATCAGGTCGGTCTCGATGGCCAGCTGCGTCTTCTGGCCTTGCAGTTCCGGCCCGCTGATCAGGAAGGTGTCTTCCACCCGTTCGCCCAGGGTCGTCACCTTCGCCAGCTGCAGGTTCAGGTGATGCCGCGCGAGCACGCGCGCCACCGAATACAACAGGCCCGCACGGTCGCTGGCCGAGATGCTGAGCAGCCAGCGCTGCGCCTTGTCGTCGGGCACGAGGCTGATGCGTGGCTTGATCGGAAAACTGCGTACCCGGCGTGACACGCGCCCCATGCTGGGGGCGGGCAGGGCGCCGGCTTCGGTGAGCGTTTGCGCCAGGCCGGTCTCGACCATGCTGATCAGGTCGCGGTAGTGGTCGGGCTGGAAGGTCGTCACCACCTGGAAGGTGTCGAGCGCGTAGCCGTTGCTCGTGGTGTGGACCTTGGCGTCGAGGATGCTGAACGACGCCTGGTCGAAATAGCCGCAGATGCGTGCGAACAGGTCGGACTGGTCGGGCGTGTAGACCACCACCTGCAGCCCTTCGCCCACCGGCGACAGGTGCGCGCGCACGATGGGCAGGGCCTTCGGGTCGATGGGCACGTTCTTCGGCGGCACGAAGCGCGACAGCTGCTTGGCGTGCCAGGCGATCTCGGTGGCGTCGTGGCGCATGAAGTAGCCGACGTCGAGCGTGTCCCACAGCGCCTTGTGCGCCTCGAAGCGCTGGGCGTGCAGGGCCAGCTGCACCAGCGCCTCGCGCTTGCGGGCCTCGACCTCGGCGTCCGGGTCGGGCATGCGTCCGCCCAGGGCGCGCAGGGTGAAGCGGTACAGGTCTTCGAGCAGCTTGCCTTTCCAGGCATTCCACACGCGCGGCGAGGTGCCGCGGATGTCGGCCACCGTCAGCAGGTACAGCGCCGTGAGGTAACGCTCGTTGCCCACGCGCTTGGCAAACGCGCCGATGACCTCGGGATCGCCCAGGTCCTGCTTTTGTGCGACCTGGCTCATCACCAGGTGCTCGGCCACGAGGAACTCGATGAGCTTGGCGTCTTCGCGGGCGATGCCGTGCTGTTTGCAGAAGCGCTGCACGTCGCGCGCGCCGAGCGTGGAGTGGTCGCCGCCGCGGCCCTTGGCGATGTCGTGGAAGAGGGCGGCGACGTAAAGAATCCAGGGCTTGTCCCAGCCGGCCGCGAGCTGCGAGCAGCCCGGGTACTCGTGCGCATGCTCGGCGATGAAGAAGCGGCGCACGTTGCGCAGCACCATCAGGATGTGCTGGTCGACCGTGTACACGTGGAACAGGTCGTGCTGCATCTGCCCCACGATGCTGCGGAACACGCGCAGGTAGCGTCCCAGCACCGAGGTCTGGTTCATGAGCCGGAAGGCATGCGTGATGCCGTAGGGCTGCTGCAGGATCCGCATGAAGGTCACGTGGTTGACCGGGTCGTTGCGGAACTTGCTGTCCATGACATGGCGCGCGTTGTACAGCGCACGCAGCGTGCGCGCCGACAGGCCCTTCACGCCGATGGTCTTCTGGTACAGCAGGAAGGTCTCGAGCACCGCGTGCGGCTCGCGCTCGTACAGGTCGTCGCTGGCGATCTCGATCAGGCCGGCGCGCTCGTAGAAGCGCTCGTTGATGGTCGTGGGCTGCTCGTCGATGGGCTGCAGCCGCTCGGAAATATTGAGCAGCAGGATCTGGTTGAGCTGCGACACCGCCTTGGCGGCCCAGTAGTAGCGACGCATCAGCGCCTCGCTCGACTTGCGCTGCGACTCGCTCTCGTAGCCGAAGCTCGCGGCCACGGCGGTCTGCAGGTCGAACACCAGCCGGTCTTCGCGCCGGTTGGCGATCACGTGCAGGCGGGCGCGGATGAGCGAGAGCAGGGCCTCGTTGCGCTTGATCTGCTGCGCTTCGAAGGGCGTGGCCAGGCCGTTCTTGGCCAGGTCGTCCCAGCGGCTGCCGAAGCCGGCGGCCTTGCTCATCCACAGGATGGTCTGCAGGTCGCGCAGGCCGCCGGGCGATTCCTTGCAGTTGGGTTCGAGCGCGTAGGGCGTGTTGTCGAACTTCTGGTGGCGGTGCCGCATTTCCTGCGACTTGGCCACGAAGAAGGCCTGCGGGTCGATGGCCTGGGTGAAGCGGCGGCGAAAGGCTGCAAAGAGCTTCTTGTCGCCCGTGATCAGGCGCGATTCGAGCAGCGAGGTCTGGACTGTGATGTCCTTGGCGGCCTCGTCCAGGCACTCTTCGAGCGTGCGCACGCTGGAGCCGATCTCGAGGCCGGCGTCCCAGCACTGGCCGATGAAGGCCTCGATGCGGGCCGGCTCGACGCCACTGTCCTGGCCCTCGGGCGGCAGCAGCAGCAGCACGTCGACGTCGGAGTACGGGAACAGCTCGCCGCGCCCGTAGCCGCCCACCGCGGCCAGCGCGAAGGCGTCGCCGAAGCCGGCTTCGTTCCACAGCGCCGTGAGCGTCTGGTCGGCCAGCGCCGAGAGCTGGCGCAGCACCGTGTGGACGCTGCGGGTGGGCGCGCGGGCGAAGCGCAGGGTGTCGAAAAGGGCGAGCTTTTTCGCGCGATAGGCTTCGCGCAGCGTCGCCACGTCGATCTTGGCTGCTTCGATCACGGCGGGGGCGCGCTGGGGCGCGTCAGGTTTTGGTGGAGGTGACGAAGGCCGGCAGCGGCGGGCTGCCTTCGGAGAGCGTCAGCACCTCGTAGCCGGTTTCGGTGACGAGCACCGTGTGCTCCCACTGGGCCGACAGCGAATGGTCGCGCGTGACGATGGTCCAGCCGTCGTACTGGCCGCCCTTGAAGTCTTCCTTCACGTCGCGCTTGCCGGCGTTGATCATCGGCTCGATGGTGAAGATCATGCCGGGCTTGAGCTCTTCCATGGTGCCCGGGCGGCCGTAGTGCAGCACCTGGGGTTCTTCGTGGAAGCGCTGGCCCACGCCGTGGCCGCAGAACTCGCGCACGATCGAGAAGCCCTGGCCCTCGGCGAACTTCTGGATCGCATGGCCCACATCGCCCAGGTGGGCACCGGGGCGCACCTGCAGGATGCCGTGCCACATGGCTTCGAAGGTGACGTTGCACAGGCGCTTGGCGGCAATGGAGGCGTCGCCGATCACGAACATGCGGCTGTTGTCGCCGAACCAGCCGTCCTTGATGACGGTGACGTCGACATTCATGATGTCGCCCTTCTTCAGGGGCTTGTCATTGGGGATGCCGTGGCACACCACGTGGTTCACCGAGGTGCACAGCGACTTCGGGAACGGCACGCTGCTGGCGCCCATGTAGCCCACCGTGGCCGAGGTGGTGCCCTGCTTGACCATGTACTCGGCGGCCAGCCGGTCCACGTCGTTGGTCGTGATGCCGGGCTTGATGAAGGGCGTGAGGTAGTCCAGCACCTCGGAACCGAGGCGGCAGGCGACCCGCATGGCTTCGATGCCTGCGGCGTCTTTGTAGGTAATGCTCATGCCCCGAATTATCCCATTCGGCAAGCTAAAATTCCGGGTTAACGCGGATGACCCCAGTCAGCGGCCTCCGCCCAGATTCCTTGATTCCCAACGCGGCCCCCGAGGCCCTCCATCGACCGTGACGCAGCCCGCACCTCAAGCCCTTCCTGTCGTAACCATGTTCGAGGGCGGCAGCGCACTCAGCGACTTCCGTGCACGGCAATTGCTGCCGAAGCTGCAGGCCATCGAGCCGCGCATCGAGGGCATTTCGGCTCGTTTCGTGCACCTGGTGGTCACCGATGCGTCGCTGGGCGACGCCGACCGTGAGCGCTTCGCCGCGCTGCTGACCTACGGCGAGCCCTTCGAGGCCCCGACGGCCAAGGCGAGCGCCTCGGTGGTCGTCACGCCCCGCCTGGGCACCGTGTCGCCCTGGGCCTCCAAGGCCACCGACATCGCCCACAACTGCGGCCTGGCGCTGCGCCGCGTGGAGCGCGTCACCCAGTACCACCTGAAGCTGAAGACGCCGCTGATCGGCAAGGCCCCCGTGCTCGAAGGCGACGCGCTGGCCGCCGTGGCCGGCCCGCTGCACGACCGCATGACCGAATCGGTGCTCGCCGCCGTCGAGCAGGCGGCCAGCCTGTTCAGCGAGCTGCCGGCCCAGCCGATGGCGCAGGTCGATGTGCAAACCGGTGGCCGTGCCGCGCTGGTGGCCGCCAACACCGGCTTCGGCTTGGCGCTGGCCGAGGACGAAATCGATTACCTGGTGGACGCCTTCACCCGCCTGGGCCGCAACCCCAGCGACGTCGAGCTGATGATGTTCGCGCAGGCCAACAGCGAGCACTGCCGCCACAAGATCTTCAACGCCAACTTCACCATCGACGGCGTGGCCCAGTCGCAGAGCCTGTTCTCGATGATCCGCCACACCGAGAAGCAGAACCCGCAACACACGGTGATCGCCTATGCGGACAACGCTTCGGTGATGGAAGGCGCGACCATCGAGCGCTTCATTCCCGTCGAAGGCTCGCAGAGCTATCAAAAAGATAGCGCCCTGAGCCATGTGCTGATGAAGGTCGAGACGCACAACCACCCCACGGCCATTTCCCCGTTCCCCGGCGCCTCGACCGGCGCGGGCGGCGAAATCCGCGACGAAGGCGCCACCGGCCGCGGCTCCAAGCCCAAGGCCGGCCTGACCGGCTTCACCGTCTCCAAGCTCTGGCCGGAAGACGGCCACTACGGCAAGCCCGAGCACATCGCCAGCCCGCTGCAGATCATGACCGAGGGCCCGCTGGGCGGTGCCGCGTTCAACAACGAATTCGGCCGTCCCAACCTGCTGGGCTACTTCCGCGAATACGAGCAGGCGGTGACGAGCGACCTCGACACCGTGCAGCGCGGCTACCACAAGCCCATCATGATCGCGGGTGGCCTGGGCAGCATCGACGCCACGCAGACCAAGAAGATCCTGTTCCCGGCCGGCTCGCTGCTGATCCAGCTCGGCGGCCCCGGCATGCGCATCGGCATGGGCGGCAGCGCCGCCAGTTCGATGGCCACCGGCGCCAATGCGGCCGAGCTCGATTTCGACTCGGTGCAGCGCGGCAACCCCGAAATCGAACGCCGTGCGCAGGAGGTCATCAACCACTGCTGGCAGCAGGGCGCGGCCAACCCGATCCTCGCGATCCACGACGTGGGCGCCGGCGGCCTGAGCAATGCCTTCCCCGAGCTGACCAACGACGCCGGCCGTGGCGCGCGCTTCGACCTGCGCGCTGTGCCGCTCGAAGAGTCGGGCATGGCGCCCAAGGAAATCTGGTGCAACGAGAGCCAGGAGCGCTACGTGCTGGCCATCGCGCCCGAGTCGCTCGAACAGTTCAAGGCCTTCTGCGAGCGCGAGCGCTGCCCGTTCTCGGTGGTCGGCGTGGCGACCGAAGAGCGCCAGCTGCTGGTGGCCGACGAAGGCGCGGCGGTGCAGCCCGTCGACATGCCCATGGACGTGCTGCTGGGCAAGCCGCCCAAGATGCACCGCGACGTGAAGACCGTCGCCCGCAGCTTCAAGCCGCTCGACCTCACGGGCGTCGACCTGCAGAAGGCCGCCATCGACGTGCTCGCACACCCGACCGTGGCCTCGAAGCGCTTCCTCATCACCATCGGCGACCGCAGCGTGGGCGGCCTGACGCACCGCGACCAGATGGTCGGTCCGTGGCAGGTGCCCGTGGCCGATTGCGCCGTGACGCTGGCCGACTACAAGGGCTTCGCGGGTGAGGCGATGAGCATGGGCGAGCGCACGCCGCTGGCCGCGCTCGACGCGCCGGCCTCGGGCCGCATGGCCGTGGCCGAGGCCATCACCAACCTGCTGGCGGCGCCCATCGAGCTGTCGCGCGTCAAGCTGTCGGCCAACTGGATGGCCGCCTGCGGCGAGCCCGGCGAAGACGCCGCGCTGTACGAGACCGTCAAGGCCGTGGGCCTGGAGCTGTGCCCGGCGCTGGGCGTGTCGATTCCCGTCGGCAAGGATTCGCTGTCGATGCGCACGCAGTGGAAGGACAACGGCGAAGCCAAGAAGGTCACCTCGCCCGTGAGCCTGATCGTCACCGCCTTCGCCTCGCTGGCTGACGTGCGCGGCACGCTCACGCCGCAGCTCGACGCGACCGAAGACGACACCACGCTCGTGCTGATCGACCTCGGCCGTGGCCAGCACCGCATGGCCGGCAGCATCCTGTCGCAGACGCTCGGCCAGAGCGGCGACACCGTGCCCGACCTCGACGACCCGGCGCAGCTGGTGGCGCTGGTCAACGCCGTGAACGCGCTGCGCGCCGACGGCAAGATCCTCGCGATGCACGACCGCAGCGACGGCGGCCTGTTCGCCACTGCCTGCGAAATGGCCTTTGCCGGCCACGTCGGCGTGGCGCTCAACGTCGACATGCTCGTCACCGAAGGCGACGGCATTTCCGACAGCCGCATGGAAACCGGCGACGCCAAGAATTGGGCGCAGCAGGTCAGCGCGCGCCGCGAAGAACTCACGCTCAAGGCGCTGTTCAACGAAGAGCTGGGCATGGTGCTGCAGGTGCGCACCGCCGAGCGCAACGACGTCATGCAGGTGCTGCGCGCCCACGGCCTGAGCACGCACAGCCACTTCGTCGGCAAGACGCGCCCGGCCAGCTCGGCCATGGACGCCGGCAAGGGCAAGCTCGAAGTCTGGCGCGATGCCAAGTCGGTGTTCAGCGCCTCGCTGCACGACCTGCACCAGGTGTGGGATTCGGTCAGCTGGAAGATCGCCCGCGAGCGCGACAACCCGGCCTGCGCCGATGCCGAGCACGCCGCGGCCGGTGTGCCGAACGACCCGGGCATGCATGTGTTCCTGCCGAACGCCCCGGTGGCACCGGCCATCCTGCAGTCGCGCCCCAAGGTCGCGATCCTGCGCGAGCAGGGCGTCAACTCGCACGTCGAGATGGCTTATGCCTTCACCGAAGCGGGCTTCGAGGCCTTCGACGTGCACATGACCGACCTGCAGACGGGCAGGGCGGACCTGGCCGCGTTCAAGGGCGTGGTCGCTTGCGGCGGCTTCAGCTACGGCGACACGCTGGGCGCGGGCATCGGCTGGGCGCGCAGCATCACCTTCAACCCGAAGCTGGCCGAACAGTTCAAGACCTTCTTCGGTCGCGCCGACACCTTCGGCCTGGGCGTGTGCAACGGCTGCCAGATGTTCGCCGAGCTGGCCGACATCATTCCGGGCGCCGAGGCCTGGCCGCGCTTCACCACCAACCAGAGCGAGCGTTTCGAGGCGCGCCTGTCGATGGTCGAGGTGCTCGAGTCGCCCAGCATCTTCTTCGCGGGCATGGCCGGCAGCCGCCTGCCGATCGCGGTGGCGCACGGCGAGGGCTATGCCAACTTCAAGCACCGCGGCGATGCGGCCAAGGCCATCGGCGCGATGCGCTTCGTGGACAACCACGGCCAGCCGACCGAGCAGTACCCGTTCAATCCGAACGGCAGCGCGGGCGGCCTGACCTCGGTCACCACGCCGGACGGCCGCTTCACCGCCGTGATGCCGCACCCCGAGCGTGTGTTCCGCAACATCCAGATGAGCTGGACCTCGGGTGACAAGAGCGAACTGAGCCCGTGGATGCAGATCTGGCGCAACGCGCGCAAGTGGGTGGGTTGATCGGGCGAAGTCGGGCCGTGCAGTCGGCCTGACGACGGTCAACGAAAAATGCCCTCCAGGCTCAGGCCTGGAGGGCATTTTTCATGGGGATCGATGCGCCTGAAGCGCCGTCGATCAGCGCTGGCTGTTCAGCATCGACGCCTTGAACGACAGCACATGCGTCTTCGCCGCTTCGGCCGCCGCGTCGGCGTCGTGCCGCTGCAGCGTGGCGACGATGGTGCGGTGCTCTTCGATCACCTCGGCGAGGTGCCCCTCCGCGGCCAGTGAGATCGCCCAGAAGCGCTGCGAGCGCGCGTGCAGCACGCTCAGGATGTCCTGCAGCATCGCGTTGCGCGCCGCCGCAGCGATCTTTTCGTGGAAGAGGCGGTCGAGGTTCATGACCGACATCGCATCGCGCCGCTGCGCCGCGGCTTCGAACTGTTCGGCGATGGCCTGCAGCTCGGCCAGCTCGGCCTCGGTGATGGCCGCCGCGGCCAGGCGCATGCACAGCACCTCGTTCACCAGCCGGACCTCGATGAGCTCCAGCGCGTCGTTGATCGACAGCGGCGAAGCCATCGCGCCCTTGCGCGGAATGATGCGGACCAGGCCCTCGGCCGACAGGCGGTGCAGCGCCTGGTTCACCGGCGTGCGGCCCACGCCCAGCCGCTCCATCACCTGGGCGGTGTTGAGGTATTCCCCGGGCTTGTAGGCCAGGGTCACCAGGGCTTCCTTCAGGCGCAGGTAGGCGGTTTCGTTGAGGGAGATGGCTGCTTCGGGCCGCCGGACGGGGGCTTTGCGGGCGGGCGTGGCTGCGTTCATCGGGGCGGGAGGGTCATGGTGGAGTTCCCCGATGGTACCTGCGGGAAATCCCTTTGAAGTTTTTGTGGACTCACTGTAATATCGTTGTGAAATTTCACTGAAACTTCAATCGAGCTGCCACCCATGAAACTGTCTTTCGAACTTCCCGAGGGGAATGTCCCGCAAACGCTGAGCTTCGAGGCCCGGCACCTCGTGATCGCCGGCTGGACCGGGCGCGATACCGCCGCCATCGAGCACCACATCGAGGAACTCGCCGAGCTCGGCGTGCCTGCGCCCAGCGCCGTGCCGCTGTTCTACCGGGTGGCCACCCAGCAGCTGAGCCAGGCCGATGTCGTGCAGGTGGTGGGGGCCGACACCTCGGGCGAGGTCGAGCCGCTGCTGTTCCTGCACGGCGGCGAGTTCTTCGTCTCGATCGGCTCGGACCACACCGACCGCGCGCTGGAAGCGCACAGCGTGGCGCTGTCCAAGCAGATCTGCGTGAAACCCGTGGCGCGCAGCGCCTGGCGGCTGGCCGACGTGCAGGACCGCTGGGGCACGCTGGTGCTGCGCTCGTGGATCGAGGAGGGCGGTGAATGGCGCCTGTACCAGGAAGGCACGCTGGCCGCGCTGCGCCCGCCGGCCGATCTGCTGGCGCGCTGCGCCGCGGCCGACGGCGAACCGGCCGACGGCTTCGCGATGACCTGCGGCACGGTCGGCGCCATTGGCGGCATCCGCCCGGCGGCGCGCTTTCGCATGGAGCTGGTCGACGAACACACGGGCCGCCGCATCGCGCACGAGTACCGCGCGGTCTCGCTGCCGATCGTCGCCTGATGCACGAGGACCGCACATGCCCGCCGCGATCTCCCTCGAAGCCGCCCGCGCCGAACTGGCCACGGGCCGCACCACCTCTGTCGCGCTGACCGCATTGGCGCTGCAACGCATCGCCGACCCTGCCGGCGAAGGCGCACGTACCTTCACGCGCGTGCTGACAGAGCGCGCCCAGCACCTGGCGCGTGCCTCCGACAGCCTGGGCGAAGCCAGCGTCGTGCGCTCGCCGCTCGAAGGCCTGCCGGTCTCGGTCAAGGACCTGTTCGACGTGGCCGGCGAAACGACGACCGCCGGCTCCGTCGTGCTGCGCGATGCGCCACCCGCCGCGCACGACGCCGAGGCCGTGCGGCGCCTGCTGGCGGCCGGCGCGGTGCTGGTGGGCAAGACCAACATGACCGAGTTCGCGTACTCCGGCCTCGGCCTCAACCCGCACTACGGGACGCCGGCCAATCCGTGGCAGCGCGGCGAGCGGCGCATTCCCGGCGGCTCGTCCTCGGGCGCGGCCGTGGCGGTGGCCGACGGCCTGTGCGTCGCCAGCGTCGGCAGCGACACCGGCGGCTCGGCGCGCATTCCGGCGGCGCTGTGCGGCATCACCGGCTTCAAGCCGACGGCGCGCCGCATGCCCGGCACCGGGCTCGTGCCGCTGTCGCACAGCCTCGACGCGGTCGGTGTGATGGCGCTCGACGTGGCCGGCTGCGCGGCCATGGATGCGGTGCTGTCCGGCGTGTCAGAGGCGCCTCGGCTGCGGCACCTGCGGCAGGCGCGCTTCGCAGTGCCGACCACCTTGGTGCAGGACGGCATGGACGCGCACGTCGCTGCAACCTTCCAACGTGCGCTGCAGCGCCTCTCGGCCGCCGGCGCGCAGCTGGTCGAACTGGCGGTGCCCGAGTTCGACGAGCTTGCCGCCATCAACGCCGCAGGCGGCTTCAGCGCCGCCGAGTCATGGGCGTGGCATGCCGAGCTGATCGAACGCTGCGGCAGCGGCTACGACCCGCGCGTGCTCAGCCGCATCCTGCGCGGCAAGGACTTCACGGCGCGGGCCTACCTCACGCTGCAGGCACAGCGGGCCGACTGGCAGCGCCGCGTGGCGGTGCGCCTGGGCGAGTTCGATGGCTGGCTCATGCCGACCGTGCCGCTGGTGGCGCCGCGCATCGAGGCGCTCGAAGCCGACGAGGCGCAGTACGTCGCCGTCAACGCCGCGATGCTGCGCAACCCCTCCATCGTCAACTTCATGGACGGCTGCGCCATCTCCTTGCCCTGCCACGCGGCCGGCGACGCGCCCGTGGGCCTGAGCCTTGCTGGCCTGCCGATGCGCGACGCCGCGCTGCTCGCGTGGGCCGCCGACATCGAACGCACCCTGCGCGCCACCGCCGATTGACCCGTCTGCCCACCCTCAAGAAACTCCGGAGAACCTCATGACCCAGCGCTTCCGTTTCCCGCTCGCCTCGCTTGCCTGTCTTGCCGCCGGCCTGGCGTGCATCGTGCCCGCCGCCCATGCGCAGGATGCCTATCCGTCCAAGCCGATCCGCATGGTCGTGCCGTTCCCACCGGGCGGCAGCATCGACATGACGGCGCGCCTGGTCGGCCAGAAGCTCTCGACGGCGCTGGGCCAGCCCGTGCTGGTGGACAACCGTCCCGGCGCCAGCGGCAACATCGGCATGGACTACGTCGCCAAGGCCCCGAAGGACGGCTACACCTTGCTGATGGTGCACACCGGCCTGGCCTCCAACGGGCACATGTTCGCGAAGCTGCCCTATGACCCGATCAAGGACCTGGCACCCGTGATCCGCGTGGCCGACCAGCCCAACGTGCTCATCATGAATCCCAAGTGGACGTTCAAGAACGTCGGCGAGCTGGTGGCTTACGCCAAGGCCAACCCCGGCAAGCTCAGCGTCGGCACTTCGGGCGTGGGCGGCCCACAGGACGTGGCGGCGCGCCGCTTCATGCAGATGACCGGCACCGATTTGCTCAACGTGGCCTACAAGGGCGGGGCGCCCGCGCTGTCCGACCTGGTCGGCGGGCAGATCGACATGATGTTCGAAACCTCGCCCACCGCCGTGCCCTACGCCAAGAGCGGCAAGCTGAAGGCGCTGGCGGTCACGGGCGACAAGCGCGTTTCGACCTTGCCCGACGTGCCGACGGTGGCCGAGTCCGGCGTGCCGGGCTATCGCTTCATGGGCTGGGTCGGCCTGGTGGCACCGGCCGGAACGCCGGCACCGATCATCGCCAAGCTCAACGAGCAGGTGCAGGCGCTGCTCAAGAACGCCGACACGCAAAAGCAGTTCACCGACCTCAGCCTCGAGGTCATCGGCGGCTCGACGGCGGACTTCACAAGTTTCGTGCGCAAGGAGTCGAACGACTACGCCCGGTTCGTCAAAGACTTCAACATCACGCCGCAATGAAAAAAGCCCCGCGACTGCGGGGCTTTTTACTGGGCGATGGCTTGAGGCTTACTCGACCTTGGCCTTCGCGCGCAGGTCTTCCTGGTACTTCTGCAGGCGCTGCTGTTGCAGCTGCTGCGTGATCTGCGGCTTCACTTCTTCCAGCTTCGGCAGTTGGGCCTGGCGGATGTCGTCGACGCGGATGATGTGGTAGCCGAACTGGGTCTTGACCGGGGCAGGGGTGGTCTCGCCCTTCTTGAGCTTGATCATCGCTTCCGAGAACTCGGGCACGAAGCTGGCGGGGTTGGCCCAGTCGAGGTCGCCGCCGTTGGCGCCCGATCCCGGGTCCTTGCTTTGCTTCTTGGCGATGTCTTCGAACTTGGCGCCCTTCTTCAGGTCGGCCATGATCTTCTTGGCCTGGTCTTCGGTCTCGACCAGGATGTGGCGGGCCTTGAATTCCTTGCCGCCGTTGGCCGCCACGAACTTGTCGTACTCGGCCTTCACGTCGGCGTCGGACACAGCATTGGTCTTGCGGTAGTTCTCGAACAGCGCGCGGATCAGGATGGCCTGGCGGGCGAGTTCGAGCTGGTTCTTGTAGTCCTCGGTGGCGTCCAAGCCTTGCTTTTGCGCTTCCTGCATGAACACTTCGCGCGCCACGATCTCCTCGCGCAGCTGGCTTTGCATCTCGGGCGTCACCGGGCGGCCGGCTGCCGCCAGCTGCTGGGCCAGGACGTCCATGCGGGCCTTGGGCACCGGCTTGCCGTTGACGATGGCTGCGTTCTGCGCCAGGGCCGACAGGGGGAGTGCACCGATCAGCGCTGCGGCCGCAACGGCCTGCAAGATGTGTTTTTTCATGAAATGAATATCAGGCTGGAGAGGAAATGCGCGTGTAGGAAAAGGCGCGGGAAAGAAAGCAGGAATCAGGAGAAAAGAAGGAGAGGGTGGGCGGCCGCGGCGAACGCGGCAAGCAACCGATTGGACGACTCAGAGCACCTCGATGGCGATGGCGTGCAGACCCTGTGCGATAAAAACTTGGAGGGCATCATACACAAGCCGATGCCGCGCCACGCGGGGCTTTCCGTCGAACAGCGGGGAGGCGATGCGCACCCGGAAATGCGTGCCGTAGCCCTCGGCGTTGGCGCCCGCGTGGCCCGCGTGGGACGCGCTTTCGTCGATCACTTCGAGTTGCGTGGGCGCAAGCGCCGCGCGCAGCGCCGCCTCGAGTGCGGCCACGGTGGGCAGGGGGAAGGTGGTGGCGTCGGTCATGCGGTCGGCTTGTCTTCCTTGAGGTGCGGCGCGATGTACAGGCCCTGGGCCACCAGGAAGACGATCGGGAACACGTAGCCCCAGAGCTTGAAGTTGACCCAGGCCTCGGTCGTGAAGTAGGCCGCCACGTAGCCGTTGATGAGCGCCATGAAGAGGCAATAACCGATCCACGCCACGTTGAGCCGGCCCCAGATGCGCTCGGGCAGCTCGAGCTGTGCGCCCAGCAGCATCTTCAGGAAGTTCTTCTTCAGCGCCCACAGCGCCACCGCCAGCGCGATCGCCATGGCGCCGTACAGCACCGTCGGCTTCCACTTGATGAAGCGGTCGTCGTGCAGCACTAGCGTGAGCGTGCCGAACAGCAGGATCAGCACCAGCGTGGCCTTCTGCATCGCCTGCAGCTTGCGCTCCATCGCGTAGATGACGGCCATCTGCACCACGGTGGCGGCCATCAGCACGCCGGTGGCGGTGTAGATGTCGGCGAACTTGTAGGCGCCGAAGAACAGCAGGATCGGAAAGAAGTCGAGGAGCAGTTTCATTTCTTCTTCTGGAAGTCGAGCGACGCCGAGTTCATGCAGTAGCGCAGGCCGGTTTCGGTGGGTCCGTCGGGGAACACGTGGCCCAGGTGGGCGCCGCAATTGGCGCACACGTTCTCGGTGCGCACCATGCCGTGCGAGCGGTCGACGATGTTGCGGATGGCGCCGGGCACCGCTTCTTCGGAGAAGCTGGGCCAGCCGCAGCCGGCGTCGAACTTGGTGGCGGCTTCGAACAGCTTGGCGCCGCAGCAGATGCAGTGGTAGGTGCCGTCGTCCCAGTGGGCTTCGTACTTGCCGGTGAAGGGGCGTTCGGTGGCGGCGTGGCGCGTCACCTCGAAGGCGGCGGGTTCGGCGCCCTTCTCAGCGAGCAGGGCTTTCCATTCGGCGTCGGTTTTCTGTACGGGCGTGGTCATGAGGAGCAGCTGATTTCGATCGTGGAGGCCCAGTCGGGCGGGAAGCCGGCGTAGTCGTCGGCACCGGGGTGTTCTTCACATGGGGTTTGGAGCAGCGTCAGCAAGGTTGCCACACCCGCGTGGTCCTTTTGCTGACTGGCTTCGATGGCCTGCTGGCCCAGGTGGTTCCGCAGCACGAACTTGGGGTTCGACTGCAGCATCAATTTTGCCGCTTCGGCACGCTGCGATTGTGCATGGCGCTCCGAAAAAGAGAGCATCCAGGCATCGAAGCCGGCCCGGTCGAGGAACAGGTCGCGCACCGGCTCGACGTTGCCGTCGGCCATGTGGTTCGACAGGCGGCGCCAGAAGATGGTGTGGTCGACCTTCTCGGCCGCCATCAGCTTGAGCACGCCCTCGATGAGCGCACGGTCGCCCTCGGCGGGTGCCGTGAGGCCCAGCTTGGCGCGCATGCGGTCTTCGAAGGCGTTGGGAAACACGGTCTTGTACGACTCCAGCGCGGCCACGGCGATTTCCTGGTCGCCGATCAGCGGCAAGAGTGCCTGCGCCAGGCAGAACAGGTTCCAGTAGGCGACGTTGGGTTGCTGGTTGAAGGCGTAGCGGCCCTGGGTGTCGCTGTGGTTGCAGATGTGGCGCGGGTCGAAGCCATCGAGGAACTGGAACGGCCCGTAGTCGATGGTGAGCCCGAGGATGCTCATGTTGTCGGTGTTCATCACCCCGTGGCAGAAGCCCACGGCCTGCCATTGGGCGAGCAGGGCGGCGGTGCGTTCGCTCACGGCCTCGAGGAAGGCGGCGTAGGCATTGCCGTTGAAGCGCGCGGTGGCGCGGCATTCGGGGTAATAGCGGTCGATGACGTAGTCGGCCAGCGCGCGCAGCTCGTCTTCGCGCTGATTGGCGGCGAAGTGCTCGAAGTGGCCAAAGCGGATGAAGCTGGGCGCCACGCGTGTGACCACGGCAGCGCTTTCCAGCTCTTCGCGGCGCACGCGGGCGTCCGAGCCGGTCACGCACAGCGCGCGCGTGGTCGGAATGCCCAGGCCGTGCATGGCTTCGCTGCACAGGAACTCGCGGATGCTCGAGCGCAGCACGGCGCGGCCGTCGCCGCCGCGCGAGTAGGGCGTGCGGCCCGCGCCCTTGAGCTGCACCTCGAGCCCGCCCTCGGTCTCGCCGAGCAGGATCGCGCGCCCGTCGCCCAGTTGCCCGGCCCAGACGCCGAACTGGTGACCGCTGTAGACCGTGGCGAAAGGCCGCGTGCCGGCGACCGGCAGGCTGCCAGTGAGCGCGGCCAGCGTGGCGTCCGACTCGCGCCAGCCGGGCGGCAAGCCCAGCTCGCGCGCCACGGCGTCGCTGTGGCCGACCCAGTACGGGTCGGGCAGCGGCGTGGGGCGCAATTCGGTGAAAAAGGCGGGGCCCAGCGTCGAGAAGCCGGGCTTCCAGCGCAGGCCCAGGTCGGCGACCGGGGTGTCTTCGGCTAACAAGCTCATGCCCGGATTGTCCGGCAGCGCGCGAAACCCCTGGCCGCGGAGGCCATCGGGCGCGTGGGGCGGGTGCCGCCGGTCAGTTCAGCAGCGCGCCGCGCAGCGCCCCGGCGCCGTCGAGCGCGAGGCTGGCGCGGTACTGGGCCGGCGGCAGGCCGAACCAGCGCTTGCAGGCGCGAAAGAAGTTGCTGACGTCCACGAAGCCCAGCCGGTCGGCCACGTCCGCGAGCGTGTGGCGCTGTTCGGCCAGGTACTGCCTGGCGAGTTCGCGGCGGGTGCGGTCGAGCAGCGCCTGGAACGACACCGACTCCTCCTGCAGGCGGCGCTGCAGCGTGCGGTCGGCCAGCCCAAGGCCCGAGGCCACGTCCTGGCGGCGCGGCTCGCCGTGCTGCAGCCGGCGCGCGATCTCGGCGCACACCAGGCTGGCGGTGGTGGTCTGTCCCAGCAGGTTGAGCTGGTCGTCGAGCAGGTGCTCCTGCATCTCGCCCAGCGCCGGGTGGTGGGTGGGCAGCGGCATGGTCATGTCGGCCGACGACAGCAGCACGCGGTTGGCGGGCGCGTTGAAGCGGATCTCGCAGCCGAAGGCCTCGCGGTGCAGCCGGTCGTTGGCCGGCGGCGGGTAGACGAACTCCATGGCCAGCGGCTGCAGCTCGCGCCGCGTGAGCCACTGGCACTGCATGAGCACGGTCAGCAGGGCGTACTCGACGCGCTGGCGCGGGATCGGCAGGCTGCCACCGGTGTGTTCCATGACCATCCAGCAGCCGCGCGCGTCGGACTGCAGCGAGAACGCGGTGGCGTCGGAGATCACGGCCATGTAGCGCGTGAGCCGCGTGAGCGCCGCGCCCAGGGTGGGGCTGCAGGCCATGGCGTGGCCCACGGTGCCCAGCTTGCTGTGCGTGGCGGCCAGGTCGCGGTCCAGGCCCAGCGTGGGCCGACCGGCGTGCGCCACTGCCACCTGCCACAGCACGGAGATCTCGTCGACCGGGATGCGCGCGTTCTGGCGGTGCAGCGAGTCGGGGTCGAAGCCGGCATCGCGCAGCAGCGCGGGCACGTTCAGCCCCTCGGCCTCGAACATCGACAGCACCCCCTCCAGCCATGCGGCCGAGCTGGTGCGCAGCTCGGGCTGCGGACATCCGGGGCGGCGCGACGGCCGGCGCGAATGGCGCGGCAGGGAGGCTTCTGAAGTCATTCGATTGGCTCGCTTGCGATAGCGGTGAAAACGGGGCCGGTTCCTAGAATTTTTCCAGTGCACGGCGGCCCGGAGTATGGGTGCCGCGCGCCGAGCCAGGAATTCCGATTAACCCGGTGTGGAGACAAAACATGAAGACAACGACAACAGCACAAGACCAGGGTGCGGCAGGACAGAC
This sequence comes from Variovorax sp. GW823-FHT02B07, assembly GCF_058797695.1. NCBI lineage: Bacteria > Pseudomonadati > Pseudomonadota > Betaproteobacteria > Burkholderiales > Comamonadaceae > Variovorax > Variovorax sp. GW823-FHT02B07. The sequence continues at coordinate 2,166,397 of NZ_JBXAJX010000001.1, read as the reverse complement.
GGCGATGGCGCGCGCCATCGCCACCGTGGCCACGCTGGCCGCCGCGGCGGCGCTTGCAGCCTGCGGTGGCGGTTCGTCCGGGGCGACCGCCTTTCCCGTGTTGCCGCCTGCACCGGCTCCGGCACCCGCGCCCGCTCCGGCACCCGCCGCCGACGGCCCGATGGTGCGCCAGACCACGGCCGGCAAGGTCGAGGGCACGGACGAGAGCGCCAGGAACGGCACCTGGTCCTGGAAGGGTGTTCCGTTCGCCCAGCCGCCGGTCGGCGCGCTGCGCTGGCGCGCACCGGTCGAGCCCGAAGCCTGGACCGGCATCCGCCCGGCCAAGGCCTTCGGCAACGCCTGCCTGCAGATCGGGCGGATCTTCAGTCCCGGCACCAGCAACACCTACGACGCCACCATCGGCACCAACCTGGGCAAGCCGGTCGGCAGCGAAGACTGCCTGTTCGTCAACATCTGGCGTCCGGCCACCACCGAGAAGAACCTGCCGGTGCTGCTGTTCATCCATGGCGGCAGCAACATTTCGGGTTACACGGCCGATCCGCTGTACGACGGCGCGGCGCTGGCCAAGGCCACCAATGCGGTGGTCATCACCGCCAGCTACCGCCTGGGCATCCTGGGCTTTCTGAACATGCCGCAGCTGCGGCCGGGCGGCACGGCGGGCGACGACTCGGGCAACTTCGCGCTGCTGGACAACATGGCGGCGCTGCGCTTCATCCAGGGCAATGTCGCCAACTTCGGCGGCGACCCGGGCAACGTCACGCTGTCGGGCGAATCGGCCGGCGCGACCAACCTGCTGGCGGTGATGACCTCGCCGATGGCCAAGGGCCTGTTCCACAAGGCCTTCGAGATGAGTGGCGGCATTTCGCTCAAGACCAATCTGCCGCCCGGGACGCTGCCGACGCTGCAGCCGGCTTCGGCCTCGCTGACGCAGGGCCAGGCGATCCTCGAAAAGCTGCTTGTCGCCGACGGCACCGTGGCCGATGAAGCGGCGGCCAAGGTGTACATCGGCACGCGCACGCCGACGCAGATCGCCGAGTACATGCGTGCGCAGGCGGGTGGGGCGCTGCTGACCCAGGTCACGGCAGCCGGTCTGGGCAGCGTGGCACCCATTCCCGATGGCACGGTGTTGCCGGCGGACCCGATCGGCGCCATCGCAGCCGACAAGTACGTCAAGGTGCCCATGCTCGCGGGCAACACGCGCGACGAGGGCAAGCTCTTCGCGTCGCTGCTGGGCACCATCGGCTTCCCGACGTCGGGCTGGATCGTCACCGATGCCCCGCGCTTCTCGATGATGTTCAACTTCAACCCCGATGCTGCGCCCACGCTCACGGTGAACCACATCATCGACCCGTTCTACCTTCCGGTAGACAAGGCCGGCACCGGCTACAACGCGGCCACCGCGCTCATCACGAAGGGGCTGTTCGAGGCCAACCGCGACAACCTGCTCAACACCATGAAGACGCGCCAGTCGAACATCTGGCACTACCGTCTCGACTGGTCGCAGGAGGCCGCGCCGTGGAACGACGTGTACGGCGCATCGCACGCCTTCGACCTGCCGTTCGTGTTCGGCAACTTCGAGGGTTCGCTGCTGAGCAACGTGATGGGCGGCAAGGCCAACGAGAAGGGGCGCGTGGCGCTGTCGAAGGCCGTCATGGCCAGCGTCGGGGCCTTCATGCGCAACGGCGATCCGAACACGCCCGAGCTCGGTGCCACCTGGGGAACGTGGCCCTCGCAGTTGCTGCTCGACGCCACGCCCACCGCCACAAAGATCACCGCGGCGCCCTGAGACAGGGTATCGCCGTCCTGCCCCGAGACGCGCCTGGGCAACGCGTGCCATCCACCAGAACGATCACAGAGACAACACCATGAGGATTTCGATGCACCCCCGCCGATGGCGCCTTGCCGCGTCGCTGCTTGCCATCGCGGCGGGCCTTGCGGCCTGCGGTGGCGGTTCGTCGGGCGGCAGCGGGTTCAGCTTCTTTCCGCCCGTCGCCGAAACGCCACCCGCGCAGCCGCCGGTCGCGCCCGAGACGGGCCCGGTCCGCAAGTGGGGCTACATCACGCTGCCCGACGGCAACAGGATGCGCTACTCGCTGCTGCTGCCCAGCGGAGGCAATGCCACCTATCCGCTGCTGGTCGAGTACGACGGCTACGGCTCGGGCTCGGCCCCGAACATCGGTCAGCGCTGGCTGGCCGAGGGCTATGCGGTGATGGGCCTGAACGTGCCGGGCACCGGCTGCTCGACGGGCGACGACCAGGTCTTCGACGCCAGCACCGGCGCGGCCGGTGCCTTCGCCCTCGAATGGGCCGGCAAGCAGCCGTGGTCGAACGGCAAGATCGGCATGATCGGCTACTCGTACTCGGGCTACAACCAGCTTTGGGTGGCCGCGCACCGGCCCAAGGGCCTGCTGGCGATCACGCCCAGCAAGAACGTGACCGACCCGTACCGCGACGTGGGCTACCCGGGCGGCATCAAGAACGTCGGCTTTCCCGCGCAGTGGTGGGGCGGCTTCCCGGCCACCTGGAACCGCGCGGCCGCGCTGGCCGCCAAGCTCGACGGCGACACGGAGTGCGCCAAGACCGTGGCCGACAACATCGAGAAGCTCAAGCGCCCCGATCTCGACCTGACCAAGTGGCTCGAGAACCCGTACGCCGATGGCCTCTACGTGAAGCGCAGCGCGTTCTACGAGACCGGCAAGATCGACATTCCCGCACTGGGCACCCAGTCGTGGCAGGACGAGCAGATCGGCCCGCGCTCGGGCTACTACGAAGACACCATGGCGCCCGAAAAGATGTGGCTCGTCAGCTCCAACGGCGACCACCACACCAACGTCACCTCCGACTACATCGACGGTACGCTGAAGCGCTTTCTGGCTCATTTCGTGAAGGGCGAGGACAACGGTTTCGAGAAGGAGCCGCACGTGCGCCTGCTGCAGGAAATGCAGCAGACCGACCAGAAGGCGATCAACGGCGCCGCCAAGCTGAAGCAGACGGGCGTGGCCGAGTTCGACCGCCTGCCGGTCAAGGTCAAGCCGATGCGCCTGTGGATGCAGCCGGGCGGCGTGCTCGCCGATGCCAAGCCGACCGCCGGCGCGGCCTCGTCCGACTACCGCTATCCGGCCAAGAGCCCGGTGGTGAACAACCCGGCCGCCGAAGGCTGGCAGGCCGTGGCCGACGCGGAAAAGGACGGCCAGCTCACCTTCACCACCGCCGCCTTGCCCGAGGACCTGAGCTTCTACGGGGAAGGCTCGGCCGACCTGTACCTGAGCGCCACCGCTGACAGCACCGACCTGCAGGTCACAGTGTCGGAAGTGCGGCCCGACGGCAAGGAGATGTTCGTGCAGCGCGGCTGGCTGCGCGCCTCCAAGCGGGCGCTCGACGCCAGCCGCTCCACCGAGCTGCGCCCCTTCGGCGACTTCACCCAGCCCAAGGAAGCGCCGCTGCAGGCCGGCCAGCCCAACCTGGTGCGCATCGAGATCCAGAAGTTCGCCCATGTCTTTCGCGCCGGCTCCAGCATCCGCGTGACGGTGGACTCGCCGTCGCAGACCGGCTTCTGGCTGTTCGGCAACGACACGAGGCCGTCGACCAACACGCTGTGGCACCAGGGCGCGAACGCGTCGAGCATCGTGCTGGGCTACGTCGCCTACCCGCATGCGGCCGCGCTGCCCGAGTGCGGCAAGACGCTGCGCCAGCCGTGCCGCACCAACGTGGTGACGGTGCCTGCGGGCACCGGTCCGAAGGCGCCCACTTGAGCCGCTTCGTTCAATCATGCAGTGCGGGTTTGTGTCATTGTGCAAGTGGCCGAAGCTTGCGTGAATCTCTCGTTCGCAACGCTTTTTGAAGTCATTTCACATAGGAGTCCGTAGATGCTGGGTTTGATGCAAGACCAACCGCTTTTGATCTCGTCGCTGATCGAGTTCGTCGAGCGCCACAACGGCGACGGCGAGATCGTCTCGCGTCGTGTCGAGGGCGATATCCACCGTTGCACCTGGAGCGACATCGCATCGCGCGCCAGGCAGGTGGCCAATGCGCTGGATGGCGAGCAGCTGCTGTTCAGCGACCGCATCGCCACCCTGGCCTGGAACGGCTACCGCCACCTGGAGCTGTACTACGGCGTGAGCGGCAGCGGCCGCGTGCTGCACACCATCAACCCGCGCCTGCACCCCGACCAGATCGCGTGGATCGCCAACCATGCCGAAGACCAGATCCTGTGCTTCGACCTGAGCTTCCTGCCGCTGGTGCAGGCGGTGCATGCGCGTTGTCCCACGATCCGGAAATGGGTTGCACTGTGTGACGCCGACAAGCTGCCGGCCGACAGCGGTGTGCCCAACCTCGTGAGCTACGAGGCCTGGATCGGCACGCAGTCCACCACCTACGATTGGCCCACCTTCGACGAGAACTCGGCCTCGAGCATGTGCTACACGAGCGGCACCACGGGCAACCCGAAGGCCGCGCTGTACAGCCACCGCTCGACCATGCTGCATGCCTACGCTGCCGCGCTGCCCGATGTCATGCGCATCTCGGCGCAAGACTCGGTGCTGCCGGTGGTGCCGATGTTCCACGTCAACGCCTGGGGCATTCCGTACTCGGCCGCGCTGGTGGGCTGCAAGCTCGTGTTCCCGGGCCCGTCGCTGGACGGCAAGTCGGTGTACGAGCTCATCGAGTCCGAAGGCGTGACCTTCGCGGCCGGCGTGCCCACCGTGTGGCAGATGATGCTGGGCCACATGCAGACCAACGGCCTGAAGTTCAGCAAGCTGAACCGCACCGTCATCGGTGGTTCGGCCTGCCCGCCGGCCATGATCACGGCGTTCCAGGAGAACTACAACGTCGAGGTGCTGCATGCCTGGGGCATGACCGAGATGAGCCCGCTGGGCACGCTGTGCACGCTGAAGAACAAGCACCTGTCGCTGCCCGCCGACGCACAGCTGCAGATCCGCATGAAGCAGGGCCGCGCCATCTTCGGCGTCGACATGAAGATCGTCGACGGCAACGGCGACGAGCTGCCCTGGGACGGCAAGGCCTACGGCGACCTGTTGGTCAAGGGCCCCTGGGTCGTCAAGGAGTACTACAAGGGCGAGGGCGGCAACCCGCTGGTCGCCGACGCCGCGGGCCGGGGCTGGTTCCCCACCGGCGACGTGGCCACCATCGACGCCGAGGGCTACCTGCAGATCACCGACCGCAGCAAGGACGTGATCAAGTCCGGCGGCGAGTGGATCAGCTCCATCGACATCGAGAACATCGCTGTCGCGCACCCGGCCATCGCCATGGCGGCCTGCATCGGCGTGTTCCACCCCAAGTGGGACGAGCGCCCGATCATCGCCGTCGTGAAGAAGCCCGGCGCCGAAGTCACCCGCGAGGAGCTGCTGAAGTTCTACGAGGGCAAGACCGCCAAGTGGCAGATCCCGGACGACGTGGTGTTCGTGGAGGCCATTCCGATCGGCGCCACCGGCAAGATCCTCAAGACCAAGCTTCGCGAACTGCTCAAGGACTACAAGCTGCCGGGCCTCTGAAGCACGGCCAAAGCCCACCCGCACTGTCGCGCACGCGATAGGAAGGCCGCCCCGGCGGCTTTCCTTCCGGGCATTCCCTGTGCGGCGAAGAAAAGGGCGCTTGTACGCTGGCGTCCCGCCTTTCAACCAGGAGACTCTTCATGCACTTCGGTATCAAGTCAGTGGCCGCCTGCGCCATGTTGGTGAGTGTTTCAGCGTCGTTCGCCCAGAAGGGCGAAACCGTCAAGATCGCCTGGCTGGACCCGCTGTCGGGTCTGATGGCGGCCGTGGGCACCAACCAGCTCAAGACGACCCAGTACCTGGCTGACGAGTTCAACAAGAAGAATGCGTCGGGCGTGAAGTTCGAGATCATCGCGATCGACAACAAGCTGAGCCCGCAGGAGACCACCGCGGCGCTGCGCTCGGCGCAGGACCAGGGCGCGCGCTACATCACCCAGGGCAACGGCTCGGGCCCGGCGCTCGCGATCATCGACGCTGTCGAGAAGAACAATGCGCGCAATCCCGGCAAGGAACTGCTCTACCTGAACTACGCGGCGGTCGATCCCGACCTCACCAACAGCAAGTGCAGCTACTGGCACTTCCGCCTCGATGCCGACACCTCCATGAAGATGGAAGCGCTGACCACCTGGATGAAGGACCAGGCCGACATCAAGAAGGTCTACATCCTGGGCCAGAACTACTCCCACGGCCAGCAGGTGTCCAAGTTCGCCAAGGACAACCTCAAGACCAAGCGCCCCGACATCCAGATCGTGGGCGACGACCTGCACCCGCTCGCGCAGGTGCGCGATTTCTCGCCGTACATCGCCAAGATCAAGGCCTCGGGCGCCGACACGGTCATCACCGGCAACTGGGGTTCCGACCTCTCGCTGCTCATCAAGGCAGCCAACGACTCGGGGCTGGACGTCAAGTTCCTCACGTACTACGCACCGGGCGCCGGCACGCCCACGGCCATGGGCGCCACCTCGGCCGGCAAGGTCTACACCGTGGCCTATGCCCACTACAACATGGGCGGCGAAATCCAGCGGCTGCTGACCGGCTACAAGAAGAAGATGAACGACGACCTGACGCAGTCCTCGATCTATCACACCTTCGCCTTGCTCGATGCTGCGTTCGTGCAGACCAAGTCGACCGACCCCGTCAAGGTGGCTGCGGCGCTCGAAGGCATGAAGATCAAGAGCTTCAACGGCGAGGTCGAGATGCGCAAGGCCGACCACCAGTTGCAGCAGGGCCTGTACATCTCGCGCTGGGAGAAGGCCAGCGCCAAGTACCCCTACGACGCCGAGAACACCGGCTACACCAACGTCCCCGTGAAGTATTACGAGTCGTATGTGGCGAGCACGCCCACGACCTGCCAGATGAAGCGCCCCTAGGCGTCTTTGTGAACGCATTTCCTACCCATCGGTAGAAGATACCTACCGTCGGGTAGCAAAAGAAGGAAATGCACTGTCGCCTGCGCGATAGATACGTGCCTTTGCAGCCCCTTCCTTACGGGCATTCCCTGAGGGGTGGGGTGGCAAAGACTTGTACGCTTGTGCAGCGTTTTTGATATCGGTTTGACCAGGAGATATAGATTGAAGTTCGCTCTGAAGATCGCTACCGCCGCCGTGCTCGCGGCAAGTGCCACCGGTGCCCTTGCCCAGAAGGGTGAGACCGTCAAGATCGCGTGGCTGGACCCGCTGTCGGGCCTGATGGCGGCCGTCGGTACCAACCAGCTCAAGACCTTCCAGTTCCTGGCCGAAGAATTCAACAAGAAGAACGTGGCCGGCGTGAAGTTCGAGGTCATCGGCATCGACAACAAGCTCAGCCCGCAGGAAACCACCGCCGCGCTGCGCTCGGCCATGGACCAGGGCGCGCGCTACGTGGTGCAGGGCAACGGCTCCGGCCCGGCGCTGGCCATCATGGACGCGCTCGAGAAGCACAACGCCCGCAACCCGGGCAAGGAAGTCGTGTACTTCAACTACGCGGCCGTCGATCCCGACCTGACCAACAGCAAGTGCAGCTACTGGCACTTCCGCCTCGACGCCGACACCTCCATGAAGATGGAAGCCCTGACCACCTTCATGAAGGACCAGGCCGACATCAAGAAGGTGTACCTGATCAACCAGAACTACTCGCACGGCCAGCAGGTCGCCAAGTACGCCAAGGACAACCTCAAGACCAAGCGCCCCGACGTGCAGATCGTCGGCGACGACCTGCACCCGCTGGCCCAGGTGCGCGACTTCGCGCCCTACATCGCCAAGATCAAGGCCTCGGGCGCCGACACCGTCATCACCGGCAACTGGGGCTCCGACCTGGCGCTGCTCATCAAGTCGGCCAACGACGCGGGCCTGAACGTCAAGTTCTACACCTACTACGCCGTGACCAACGGCACGCCGACCGCCATGGGCGCGGCCTCGGACGGCAAGGTCTACATGGTGGGCTACAGCCACTACAACGCGCCGGGCCCGATCGCGCCGATGATGAACGAGTTCAAGAAGCGCTTCAACGAAGACCTGTACACGACGTCGCCGTACACCGTGTACGCGATGCTCGCCGAAGCCTTCGTGCGCACCAAGTCGACCGACCCCGTGAAGGTGGCGGCCGCCATGGAAGGCATGAAGTTCAAGAGCTTCAACGGCGACGTCGAGATGCGCAAGTCCGACCACCAGCTGCAGCAGGGCCTGTGGATCACGCGCTGGCAGAAGGCCGACGCGAAGAGCCCGTACAGCCCGGAGAACACCGGCTACACGCTGGCACCGGTCAAGTACTACGAGCCCTACGTCTCGAGCACGCCCACCTCGTGCCAGATGAAGCGACCCGGCGGCGCCTCCTGATCGCCTGCTGATCGCCCCCTGACCGGTCGAGGCCCGACTTCAACACTCGGGCCTCTTTCTTTTTCAACCGACACGGAAGACCGATGAACGTCGAATTCTTCGTCATCTCACTGCTCAACGGCGTCAGCTACGGCCTGCTGTTGTTCATGCTGAGCTCTGGCCTTACGCTGATCTTCAGCATGATGGGTGTGCTCAACTTTGCACACGCCAGCTTCTACATGCTGGGCGCCTATTTCGCCTACACCCTGTCAGGCATCGTCGGCTTCTGGCCCGCGCTCTTTCTCTCGCCGCTGCTGGTGGGTGCATTGGGCGCGGCCTTCGAACGCTACAGCCTGCGCCGGGTCCACAAGTTCGGCCACGTGCCCGAGCTGCTGGTGACCTTCGGTCTTTCGTACCTCATCCTCGAGCTGGTCCAGCTGGTCTGGGGCCGCTCCACGGTGCCCTACGGCCTGCCCGAGGCGCTGCAGGGGCCGCTGTTCTCGCTGTACGGCACGCAGTTCCCCAAGTCGCGCTCGTTCATCATGCTGGTGGCGATGTTGATGCTGGTGTCCGTGTGGCTGCTGCTCACGCGCACGCGCATCGGCCTGGTGATCCAGGCGGCGCTGAAGCACCCCGACATGGTCGAGGCGCTGGGCCACAACGTGCCGCGCGTGTTCATGCTGGTGTTCGGCGGCGGCGCCGCGCTCGCGGGCCTGGCGGGCGTGATCGGCGGCAACACCTATGTCACCGAACCGGCCATGGCCGGCTCGGTCGGCACCATCATCTTCGTGGTGGTGGTGGTCGGCGGCATGGGCTCGCTGGCGGGCGCCTTCCTGGCGTCGCTGCTGATCGGCATCATCCAGACCTTCGCCGTTGCGCTGGACCACTCGCTGGCCACCGCGCTGCAGGCGCTGGGCGTGGCCGTGAGCGACCAGACCTTCGGCTACGAGCTGCTCAAGCTCACCATCTCGCAGGTCGCACCGATCCTGCCGTACCTGTTCCTCGTGCTGATCCTCATCTTCCGCCCGAAGGGTCTTCTGGGCACCCGGGAGGACTGACACCATGACCACCGCAACCACCACTTCACCGACGACCCCGACGCGGTACTACCGCTTCAAGCCCTGGAACATCGGGCGCTACCTGGTCTGGGCGCTGTTCGCCCTGGTGCTGATCATCTCGCCGATGCTGTTCAAGAGCAGCCTGGCGCTGACGATGCTCTCGCAGATGGGCTACCTGATCATCATCTGCCTGAGCTACAACATCCTGCTGGGGCAGGGCGGCATGCTGAGCTTCGGCCATGCCGTCTACACCGGCCTGGGCTCGTTCATCGCCATCCACGCGATGAACATGGCGACCAAGGGCGGCCCGACCATTCCGCTGGTGCTCATTCCGCTCGTCGGCGGTCTGGCGGGGATGTTCTTCGCCATCCTGCTGGGCTTCGTGACCACCAAGAAGTCGGGCACCACCTTCGCCATGATCACCATGGGCATCGGCGAGCTCGTGGCCTCGATGGCGCTGATGTTCCCCAGCTTCTTCGGCGGCGAGGGCGGCATCACCACCGACCGCGTGTACGGCCCGAGCTTTTTCGGCTTCACCTTCGGTCCGCAGATCCAGGTGTACTACCTGATCGCCGCGTACTGCTTCGTGTGCACCGCCCTGATGTATGCCTTCACCGGCACGCCGCTGGGCCGCATGCTGAACGCGGTGCGCGACAACCCGGAGCGCGTGGAGTTCATCGGCTACAACACGCAGCGCGTGCGCTACTTCGCGTTCATCATCGCGGGCTTCTTCGCCGGCATCGGCGGCGGCCTGGCCTCGATCAACTTCGAGATCGTGAACGCGGCCGACAGCCTGAACGCCATCCGCTCGGGCGGCTACCTGCTGTTCACCTTCCTGGGTGGCGCGGTGTTCTTCTTCGGCCCGATCATCGGCGCGGTGCTGCTGGTGTTCGCCTCGATCCTGCTGTCCGAACTGTCGAAGGCCTGGCAGCTGTACTTCGGCCTGGTGTTCGTGTTCATGGTGATGTTCGCCCCCGGCGGCATCGCCAGCCTGGTCATGATGAACCTGCGCGTGGCCAAGTTCGGCAAGTTCAACCGCTTCTGGGGCCTGTATGCCGCGCTCGCTGTGGCCCTGGTGCCGGTGGTGGTCGGCGCTGCCGCGCTGATCGAGATGATCTATCACATCCAGCTCAACGCGGCGATGGGCCCGGATCTGAAGTTCTTCGGCACCATGCTGAACACGGCGGGCGTGACCAGCTGGCTGGGCGCCATCGCGATCCTGGCCGTCGGCCTGGGCCTGCTCGAGGTGGCACGGCGCCGCTTCGTGCGGGTCTGGGGCCAGGCGCAGGAAGAGATCGAAGCAGAAATCAAACGTCGGGAGGCGGCGTAAATGAGCGCGCAATACGCATTGGAACTGAAGGCGCTGCGCAAGAATTTCGGCAAGACCGAAATCATCCGCGGCGTGGACCTGGCGGTGAAGGCCGGCGAACGCATCGCCGTGATCGGGCCGAACGGCGCGGGCAAGTCGACGCTGTTCAACCTGATCAGCGGGCGGCTCACGCCCACCAGCGGCGAGGTGCTGCTCAACGGCCAGCGCATCGACGGCAAGAAGCCTTACGAAATCAACCGCCTGGGGCTGTCGCGCAGCTTCCAGATCACCAACATCTTCCCGAAGCTCAGCGTCTTCGAGAACCTGCGCTGCGGCGTGCTGTGGAGCCTGGGCTACAAATACACGTTCCTGCGCTTTCTCTCGAACCTGGACGACGCCAACGCGCGCACCGAAGAGCTCATCAAGCAGATCGGCCTGGAGCGCAAGCGCGACGTGCATGCGGTGAACCTCACCTATGCCGAACAGCGCGCGCTCGAGATCGGCGTGACCATCGCTGGCGGCGCCGGCGTGATCCTGCTGGACGAGCCCACGGCCGGCATGAGCAAGACCGAGACCTCGCACTTCATCTCGCTCATCAAGCACGTCACCGTCGGCAAGACGCTGTTGACGGTGGAGCACGACATGGGCGTGGTCTTCGGGCTGGCCGACAAGATCGCCGTGGTGGTCTACGGCGAAGTCATCGCCTTCGACACGCCGGCTGCCGTGCGCGCCAATGCACGCGTGCAGGAGGCGTATCTGGGTTCGTCGGTTGCCGACGCGCAAGGGGCGGGACACTGACATGCTGAAGCTTCACGACATCCACGCCTACTACGGCAAGAGCCATGTGCTGCATGGCGTTTCCTTCGACGTCCGCCCGGGCGAAATCGTGGCCCTGCTGGGTCGCAACGGCTCGGGCCGTTCGACCACCGCCAAGGCCATCATGGGCCTGGTGCATGCCGAAGGCACGCTGCAGTGGAAGGGCAGCGACATCCTGCGTCGCAAGGCCTACGAGATCGCGCACATGGGCATCGGCTACGTGCCCGAGAACCGCGACATCTTTCCCAAGCTCACGGTGCACCAGAACCTGCTCTTGGGGCAGAAGGGCTCGGGCAAGGGCAGCCGCTGGTCGTTCGACGACATGTACGGCATGTTCCCGCGCCTGAAGGAGCGCCAGCACACCGAGGCCGGCGTGCTCTCGGGCGGCGAGCAGCAGATGCTCACGCTGTGCCGCACGCTCATGGGCGACCCCGACCTGATCATCATCGACGAGCCCACCGAAGGCCTCGCGCCCAAGATCGTCGAGCTGGTGGGGCAGTACCTGCGCACGCTGAAGGACAAGGGCATCTCGGTGCTTCTCATCGAGCAGAAGCTCACCATCGCGATGCAGATTTCCGACCGCGCGCTCGTCATGGGCCACGGCAGCATCGTGTTCGACGGCACGCCCGACAGCCTGCGCGCCGACGGCACCACCCGCAGGGAGTGGCTGGAGGTTTAAGCAAACCCCCAGGCTTCGCGCACTTCGTGTCGCGCGCGCCTTCCCCCTTGCAGGGGGCAACACCTGCGGCCCGGCAAAGCCGGTTCCGCGGTGTTCCTGGAAAGTCCGGCTCTCTCTTGAGGCCCTTGTCCCGACAGCGACTGCGTGCCATTGTTCGGCCACGCAAAACGCCTAGAATCTTCGAAAAAGAACACTCGTGCTTTTTCTTCTTTTTCTTCACACACCAAGGAACGCAGCATGACGGCTGAATACAAAGTGCTCGGCGATGTCGCCGTGATCACCCTGACCAACCCGCCGGTCAACGGTCTCGGCTTCTCGACACGCATCGGCATCACCGACGGCCTGTCCAAGGCCAATGCCGACAGCGCCGTCAAGGCGATCGTCATCACCGGCGCCGGCAAGGCGTTCTCGGGCGGTGCGGACATCAAGGAATTCGGCACGCCCAAGGCGCTGCAAGAACCCAACCTGCTGAGCGTGATCCTCTCGCTCGAAGCCTCGCCCAAGCCCATCGTCGCAGCCATCCACTCCGTGTGCATGGGCGGCGGCCTCGAGCTGGCCCTGGGCTGCCACTACCGCGTGGCCGCACCGGGCACCAGCGTGGCACTGCCTGAAGTCAAGCTCGGCCTGCTGCCGGGCGCCGGTGGCACGCAGCGCCTGCCGCGCGTGATCGGCGTGGAAACCGCCCTGAACATGATCGTCAGCGGCGAGCCGGTCAAGAGCGAACTGCTCGCGAGCCTGCCGGGCCAGAAGCTGTTCGACAAGCTGGCCGCCTCGGCCGAGTCGGTGTTCGACGAAGCCGTCGAGTTCGCCAAGTCGGTCGCTGCCAAGGGCGGCGAGCTGCCGCTGGTGCGCAACCTGCCGTGCAAGCACCCGCAAGGCGATGCCTACTTCCAGTTCGCCAAGAACATGGTCGGCGGCATGTCGAAGAACTACCCCGCGCCGCTGAAGTGCGTCGACGCCGTGCAAGCCGCGACCAAGATGAAGTTCGACGACGGCATGGCCGAAGAGCGGCGCCTGTTCACCGCGCTGATGTTCACGCCCGAATCGCTGGCCCTGCGCCACCTGTTCATGGCCGAGCGCGCCGCGAGCAAGATTCCCGACGTGCCCGAAGACACGCCCAAGCGCGACATCAAGGCCGTGGGCGTCATCGGCGCCGGCACCATGGGCGGCGGCATCTCGATGAACTTCCTGAACGCGGGCATCCCCGTCAAGATCCTCGAGATGAAGCAAGAGGCGCTCGACCGCGGCATTGCCACCATCAAGAAGAACTACGAAGCCCAGGTCAAGAAGGGCAAGCTCAAGCAGGACAAGTACGAGCAGCGCATGGCGCTCCTGAGCACCACGCTGAGCTACGACGACCTGAAGGACGCCGACCTCATCATCGAAGCCGTGTTCGAAGAAATCGGCGTCAAGGAAAAGGTCTTCAAGGAACTCGACCGCGTCGCCAAGAAGGGCGCCATCCTGGCCTCGAACACCTCGACGCTCGACGTCGACAAGATCGCCTCGTTCACCGACCGTCCGCAGGACGTGGTCGGCATGCACTTCTTCAGCCCCGCCAACGTGATGAAGCTGCTCGAAGTGGTGCGCGGCAAGGCCACGTCCAAGGACGTGCTGGCCACCGTGATGGCCATCGGCAAGAAGATCAAGAAGACCTCGGTCGTGTCGGGCGTGTGCGACGGCTTCATCGGCAACCGCATGATCGAGCAGTACAGCCGCCAGGCCGGCTTCCTGCTGGACGAAGGCGCCACGCCGCAGCAGGTCGACAAGGCCATCGAGAAGTTCGGCTTCGCCATGGGCCCGTTCCGCATGGGCGACCTGGCCGGCAACGACATCGGCTGGGCCATCCGCAAGCGCCGCGCCGTCGAGCGCGCCGACATGAAGTACAGCCGCACGGCCGACAAGCTGTGCGAACTGGGCCGCTTCGGCCAGAAGACCGGGGCAGGGTGGTACGACTACCAGGCCGGCAAGCGCGACGCCATTCCGTCGGAGCTCGTCAACAAGATGATCGAGGACCACCGCAAGGAACTGGGCATCACGCCGCGCAAGATCACCGACACGGAAATCGTGCAGCGCCTGGTGTTCGCCCTCGTCAACGAAGGCGCGCACATCCTGGAAGACGGCATTGCCTCCAAGTCGGGCGACATCGACATGGTGTACCTGACCGGCTACGGCTTCCCGATCTACCGCGGTGGCCCGATGCACTACGCCTCGCAGGTCGGCCTGTACAACGTGGCCGAGACGATGAAGCGCTTTGCGCAGAACCCGCGCGACGACGCCGAGTTCTGGCAGCCCGCACCGCTGATCCAGAAGCTGGTGGCCGAAGGCAAGTCCTTCAGCTGAGACGACTGAACCCAGGATCAAGACCGCCCATGTTGAAACGCATCTTCCTCGGGCTGCTGCTGGTGCTCCTGGCACTCGTGGCGGCCGTGGCGGTCAAGACCTGGACCACGCCATCGCAGCAACTCGCGGTGGCGCCCGCACCCAAGCTGGACATCGACCTGCAGGCAGCCGCCAAACGGCTGTCCACGGCGATCACGTTCCGCACGGTGTCGAGCATGGACGACTCGGCTGCCAACGCGGCCGAGTTCGACAAGCTCCACGCTTACCTCGAACAGCAGTACCCCAAGGTCCACGCCACCCTGAAGAAGGAAGTCGTGGGCAACAAGGCACTGCTCTACACATGGGCCGGCACCGACCCGTCCGCCAAGCCCATCGCGCTGATGGCGCACCAGGACATGGTGCCCATCGCCCCCGGTACTGAAAAAGCCTGGACGGTGGACCCCTTCGCCGGCGAGATCAAGGACGGTTTCGTCTGGGGCCGCGGCACGCTCGACAACAAGAGCAATCTTTTCGCGCAGATGGAAGCCATCGAGCTGCTCATCGGCGCCGGCTTCAAGCCGAAGCAGACCGTCTACCTGGTGATGGGCGACGACGAAGAGGTGAGCGGCCTGCGCGGCGCGCTGCCCATCGCCGAACTGCTCAAGTCGCGCAACGTGCGCCTCGATTGGGTGCTCGACGAAGGCCTGCTGGTGCTCGACGGCGTGCTGCCCGGTCTCTCGAAGCCTGCAGCGCTCATCGGCCTGGCCGAAAAGGGCTATGGCACGTTCTTCCTGTCGCTCGACACCGCCCCCGGCCATTCGTCGATGCCGCCGCAACACAGCGCCATCGGCAGCATGAGCGCAGCGCTCGCCCGGCTCGAAGCCAACCCGATGCCCGGCGGCATCCAAGGCGTGGCCGGCCAGATGTTCGGTGCGCTCGCGCCCGAAATGAGCGGCGTCAACCGCGTGATGCTGTCCAACCTGTGGCTCACCGAGTCGCTGGTGCGCGGCCAGCTCGAGAAGAGCCCGAGCAGCAACGCCATGCTGCGCACGACCACGGCGCTGACCATCGTGCGCGCCGGCAACAAGGACAACGTGCTGCCCGGCCGCGCCGAGGCCGCCGTCAACTTCCGCATCCTGCCGGGCGACAGCATCGCGAGCGTCGAGGCGCACCTGCGCAAGACGCTGGCCAACGACGACATCAAGATCAAGCAGTACCCCGGCAACTCGGAGCCGTCGCCCGTGTCGCCCACCGACAGCACCGGCTACCGCGCGATCCAGCAGGCGGTGCGCCAGAGCTTCCCCGATGCAGTGGTGGCACCCGGCCTCATGACCGCCGCCACCGATTCGCGCCACTTCAGCCTCGTGAGCGACGCTGTCTTCCGCTTCTCGCCGTTCCGCGTGAAGAGCGAGGACCTGGCGCGCTTCCATGGCAACAACGAACGCCTGGCCATCTCGAACTACGGCGAGATGATCGGCTTCTATCACCAGCTCCTGCGCAACACCCACGCGGCCGCGCCGGCGCAATGACGACCCCGTCTTTTCCCTCTTTTCCCTTCCATCTTCAAAGGACCTCACCATGACCAGCGCCGTCATCGTTTCCACCGCCCGCACGCCGCTCGCGAAGAGCTGGAAGGGTGCCTTCAACATGACCCACGGCGCCACGCTGGGCGGCCATGCCGTGCAGCACGCGGTGCAGCGCGCCGGCATCGACCCGGCTTCGGTCGACGACGTCATCATGGGGTGCGCCACGCCAGAAGGCGCCACCGGTTCCAACATCGCGCGCCAGATCGCCCTGCGCGCCGGCCTGCCGGTCACCACCTCGGGCATGACCATCAACCGTTTCTGCTCGTCGGGCCTGCAGACCATCGCCACCGCCG
The DNA here is from genome assembly GCF_058797695.1 of Variovorax sp. GW823-FHT02B07. Lineage (NCBI taxonomy): Bacteria > Pseudomonadati > Pseudomonadota > Betaproteobacteria > Burkholderiales > Comamonadaceae > Variovorax > Variovorax sp. GW823-FHT02B07. Next base: position 2,150,035 of record NZ_JBXAJX010000001.1, on the reverse strand, counting down.
CCCAGCGCATCATCGCGGGCGAGGGCGACGTGTACGTGGCCGGCGGCGTCGAGAGCATCTCGTGCGTGCAGAACGAAGCCAATACGCACATGCTGGCCGACCCCTGGCTCGTGAAGCACAAGCCCGAGATCTACTGGAACATGCTGCAGACCGCCGAGCAGGTCGCCAAGCGCTACAACATCGGCCGCGACGCCATGGACGAGTACGGCGCACAGAGCCAGCAGCGCGCCACCGCCGCGCTCGAAGCCGGCCTCTTCAAGGCTGAAATCGCCCCCATCACCGTGCTGGCTGGCGTGGCCGACCCCGTGATGGGCCTGCGCACCAAGGAAGTCACGATCGAGAACGACGAAGGCATCCGCCCCGGCACCACCAAGGAAGGCATCAGCGGCATCCGCTCGGCCATGCCCGGTGGCCTGATCTCGGCCGGCAACGCCAGCCAGTTCTCGGACGGCGGCGGCGCCTGCGTGGTGGTCGACGAGAAGTACGCCCAGCAGAAGGGCCTGAAGCCCCTGGGCCGCTTCCTCGGCTTCGCCGTGGCCGGCTGCGAGCCCGACGAAATGGGCATCGGCCCGGTCTTCGCCATTCCCAAGGTGCTCAAGCGCCTGGGCCTCACGGTCAACGACATCGACCTGTGGGAGCTGAACGAAGCCTTCGCCGTGCAGGTCATCTACTGCCGCGACAAGCTGGGCATTCCGGGCGACCGCCTGAACGTCAACGGCGGCGCCATCGCCGTGGGCCACCCCTACGGCGTGAGCGGCCAGCGCCTCACGGGCCACGCGCTCATCGAAGGCAAGCGCCGCGGCGCCAAGAAGGTCGTGGTCACGATGTGCATCGGCGGCGGCATGGGCGCTGCGGGCGTGTTCGAGGTCCTGTAACCATGTCCGGCTTGGGCAATGACCAGGAGGTCTCGCCCGAAGCCGTCCTGGCCTACGGCCGCAGCGTGCTGGCTGCGCAGCCCTTCAGCGTGCTGATCGGCGCCGAGCTGCATGCGCTCGCGCCGGGCCATGCAGAGCTCCAGCTGCCGCTCGGCGCGCAGCTGAAGCAGCAGCACGGTTTCGCCCATGGCGGGATCGTGAGCTACATGGCCGACAACGCGCTGACCTTTGCCGGCGGCAGTGCCTTGCGCGTGCCGGTCGTGACCTCCGAATTCAAGATCAACTACGTGCGGCCCGCCATCGGCCAGCGGCTGATTGCGCGCGCCCGGGCCGTGTACACCGGCAGCTCGCAGGCCGTGTGCACCTGCGAGGTGGTGGCGGTGGCCGACGACGGCACCGAGAAGCTCTGCGCGCTGGCGCAGGGCACCATCGCCAAGCTGCCCGATTCCCCGAAGAAGACTTCGTCGCCCGCGAAGTCGTAGCCTGAAGAAGACATCACCATGAGCCTGCGTCCCACCCTCGACTTTCTGCTCTACGACTGGCTCGACGCCGAGAAGCTCAACCAGAGCGAGCGTTTTGCCGACCACTCGCGCGAGACCTTCGACGCCGTGCTCGACACCTGCGAGCGCATCGCGCGCGAAAAGTACGCGCCGTTCAACCGCACCGTCGACATGCAGGAGCCGCATTTCGACGGCGAGAAAGTCATCCTGCCGCAGGCCACGCACGACGCGCACAAGGCCTTCGTCGAGTCCGGCATGCTGAGCGCCGCGCAAGACTACGATATCGGCGGCATGCAGCTGCCCTACACGGTGCAGGCCGCGGCCAACAGCTTCTTCGCGATGGCCTCGGTGAGCATCGGCTCGAACATGCTCACCAGCGGCAACGCCAACCTGCTCATGGCGCACGGCACCGAGAAGCAGAAAGAGGTGTTCGCCAAGAATGAATTTTCGGGTCGCTGGGCGGGCACCATGTGCCTGTCGGAGCCGCAGGCCGGTTCGTCGCTGAGCGACGTGGCCACGCGCGCCGTGCCCGATGGCGCCGACTTCCAGGACGACCCGCTGGGCCCGCGCTATCGGCTCACGGGCAACAAGATGTGGATCTCGGCGGGCGACCATGAGCTGACCGAGAACATCGTGCACATCGTGCTGGCCAAGATTCCCGACGAGAACGGCAAGCTCATTCCGGGCACGCGCGGCATTTCGCTGTTCATCGTGCCCAAGCGCATGGTGGACACCCAGGGCGAACTCACCGGTGAGCGCAACGACGTGGCACTGGCCGGCCTGAACCACAAGCTCGGCTGGCGCGGCACCACCAACACGCTGCTGAACTTCGGCGAGGGCAAGTACCCGGTCGGCGGCAAGGCCGGCGCGGTGGGCTACCTGGTCGGTGCGCCCGGCAAGGGCCTGCACTGCATGTTCCACATGATGAACGAGGCCCGCATCGGCGTCGGCACCGCCGCCACCATGCTCGGCATGGCCGGCTACTACGCCTCGCTCGAGTACGCCAAGAGCCGCCCGCAGGGCCGGCTGGTGAAGAAGCCCGAAGCCGCCGGCGCCGCCGTGGCCAAGGACTCGGCCGCGCCGCAGGTGCGCATCATCGAGCACGCCGACGTGCGCCGCATGCTGCTCGCCCAGAAGGCGTACTGCGAGGGCGCGCTGGCGCTGGAGCTGTACTGCGCCCGCCTGGTCGACACGCAGAAGACCGGCGACGCCGCGCAGGCCGACAACGCCCGCCTGCTGCTGGAGGTGCTCACGCCCATCGCCAAGAGCTGGCCCAGCGAGTGGTGCCTGGAGGCCAATTCGCTGGCCATTCAGGTGCACGGCGGCTACGGCTACACGCGCGACTTCCCGGTGGAGCAGTACTGGCGCGACAACCGCCTGAACATGATCCACGAGGGCACGCACGGCATCCAGGCGGCCGACCTGCTGGGCCGCAAGGTGCTGATGGAAAAGGGCCGTGGCCTGCAGCTGCTGGCCGGCCGCGTCACCGAGACCATCGGCCGTGCCGCCAAGGTGCCCGCGCTGGCGCCGCACGCCAAGGCGCTGGGCGCCGCGCTGCAGCGCATCGGCAGCGCCACGGAGGCCGCCTGGTCCACCGGCGACCCGGCCGACGCGCTGGCCAACGCCGTGCCCTACATGCAGGCCTTCGGCCACACGGTGCTGGCCTGGATCTGGCTCGACGTGGCGCTGCGGGCCCTGGAAATCGACGCACAGAAGGCGAGGGCGGTAACAGCTGGCAAGATCGGCGCCACGGACTATTTCTTCCACTACGAGCTGCCGAAAATCGGTGCCTGGCTCCAGGTGGTCGAAACCCGTGACCCGACCTGTACCGCTTTGCCCGAGGACGCTTTCTGACAATGGCCAACGCCGCCCCGAATTCACCCCCGCCCGCCGCCCAACCGCCGAAACCACCCAAGCCGCATGCGCGGCTCGAGAAGTGGATCTGGATCCTGATCTACGGCGGCCTGTTCCTCGTGATCCTGGGCATCGCCACGGGCCGCACCGAGCCCACGCTGGGCTGGTCGATGGCCGTGCCCGGCGTCGTGGTCGCTGCGGTGGGCGTCGTGCTCATCTACGTGCGTTCGCGGCTCAAGTAAGAACAAGGCAAGGACCGACCATGCTCAAGCACATCGTGATGTGGAAGTTCAAGGAGCACGCCGAGGGCGCCGACAAGGCGACCAACCTGCTCAAGGCCAAGGCGCTGCTCGATGCCTGCGCGACGCTCTCGCCTGGCACGCACCGTTTCGAGGTGGTCATTGCCCAGCCCGGGCTCGAGGCCACCTACGACCTGATCCTGAACTCGGAGTTCACCGACGCCGCCGCGCTGGCGGCCTATGCGGACCATCCGCAGCACGTGGCACTGAAGCCCTTCATCGGCGCCGTGCGAGAAGCCCGCCAGTGCATGGACTATGAGCTCTGAACCCCACGCGCCCGACGCCACGGCCTCACCGGCCGAGCGGAGGGCGTTCGGCCGTGCGCAGCGCCAGCGCTGTGCGCTCGGCCAGTGGGCGCAGGTGCCCCGGCCCGACGCGGCCGACCGCGATCCGCTCGGCTGGCTGAAGGCGTCCAACCGCGGCCGCGTGCCCGAGCTGGTGCCGGTGCGCCACGGCCGCATGCTGGCCAGCCCCTTCACGTTCTACCGCGGCGCCGCCAGCCTGATGGCGAACGACCTCGCCAGGCTGCCGCACAGCGGCATCGCGACGCAGCTGTGCGGCGATGCGCACCTCGCGAACTTCGGTTTCTTTGCCAGCCCCGAGCGCGCGCTGGTCTTCGACATCAACGATTTCGACGAAACCCTGCAAGGGCCCTTCGACTGGGACGTGCGCCGGCTGGCCACCTCGTTCGTGGTGGCCGCGCGCGACCGGGGTTTCAAGCCGCGCATCGGGCGCGAGGCCGTGCAGCAGCTGGCCGAGGCCTACCGCGACCGCATGCGGGCCTTCGCGCGCATGGACACGCTGGAGGCCTGGTACGCGCGGCTCACCTCGCAAACCCTGCTGAAGCTCGGCGCCGAAGACGCGACCGAGCTCGCGGTCATCAAGAAGGCGCGCCGCAGCACCTCGCGCGTGTTCGCCGACAGCGCAACCGAGACGGTCGACGGCCGCCTCATGATCCGCGACCAGCCGCCGTTCGTGTACCACGACGCCCGCGCGACGGCGCGTGAAATCAAGCGCTTTCGCGCCGGGCTGCCGGCCTTCCTGGCGCAGTACCGCGCCAGCCTGCCGCCCGAGCGCCAGCGGCTGTTCGACCGCTACGAACTGCATGACGTCGCGGTGCTCACGCCCGGCGTCGGCTCGGTCGGCCGACGCTGCTTCCTGCTGCTGCTCGTGGCCGACCGCGCGCACCCGCTGTTCCTGCAGTGCAAGGAGGCCGGCGATTCGGTGCTCGAAGCCCCGCTGGGCGCGGCACCAGGCGCAGCGTCGCCGGGCCAGCGCGTGGTGCAGGGCCAGCGGCTGGCCCAGGCCGCCAGCGACGTCTTCCTGGGCTGGGCCCAGGGACCGGGCGGGCGCGGCTTCTACGTGCGGCAGCTGCGCGACATGAAGGCCTCCTACAAGCTCGAGGACTTCAAGCCGGTCGACCTGCTCGAGTTCGCCGAGGCCTGCGGCTACAGCCTGGCCCGCGCGCATGCCAAGGGCGGCGACGCCTGGGCCATCGACGGCTACCTGGGGCGCTCCAGGAGCTTCAACACGGCGCTCGCCGATTTCGCCGAAGGCTATGCCGACGTGAACGAGGCCGACTGGCGCCGGCTGAAAAAAGCCGTGGCCGCCGGCAAGGCCGCCGCCGTCGAGGCCGACGACACCGCGTCCTGACGGCCCGAAGCCACCGCCTTCACAGCCAACGCAACCCTCTTCTTTCATCATCCACACCGGAGACACCGACATGACGAAGCCCCGCACCACCCAACAGCTGTTCGACCTCACGGGTCAGACGGCGCTCATCACCGGCGGCTCGCGCGGCCTGGGCCTGCAGATGGCCCATGCCCTGGGAGAAGCCGGCGCGAAGATCATGCTGAGCTCGCGCAAGGCCGACGACCTGGAACAGGCCGCCGCCGAGCTGCAGGCCGCCGGCATCGACGCGCGCTGGATCGCCGCCGACTGCTCCAAGGAAGAAGACACCCGCCGCCTGGCCGACGAGACCCTGCAGCGCATGGGCGGCGTCGACATCCTCATCAACAACGCCGGCGCCAGCTGGGGTTCGCCGGCCGAGAGCCACCCCGTCGAGGCCTGGGACAAGGTGATGAACCTCAACGTGCGCGGCTACTTCATCCTGGCGCAGCAGGTTGCCAACGGCTACATGATCCCCAAGAAGCGCGGGCGCATCATCAACATCGCCTCGATCGCGGGCCTGAACGGCAACCCGCCCGGCATGCAGACGCTGGCCTACAACACCTCGAAGACCGCGGTGATCGGCTTCACGAAGACGCTGGCCGCTGAATGGGGCAAGTACAACATCAACGTGAACGCGATCTGCCCGGGCTTCTTCATGACGAAGATGGCGGCCGGCCTGATCAAGACCCTGGGCGAAGAGCACATGGCCGCCTCGGCGCCGCTGGGCCGCCTGGGCGACGACGAAGACCTGAAGGGCCTGACGCTGCTGTACGCGAGCGATGCCGGCAAGCACATCACCGGCCAGTGGGTCGCGGTCGATGGGGGCGTGAGCGTGGTGCTGGGTGCGGCCTGACATGTCCGATTCGCCTGAAAAGTCCAGCGACATCAACATCCGCTCGTACACGAGCCAGATTCCGTTCGCGCGCCACCTCGGCTTCGAGCTCACGAAGTTCGAGGACGGCCAGTCCGAGATCATCTACACCGCCAAGCCAGAGCATCTGAACACCTTCGACGTGACGCACGGCGGCGCCTGCATGACGCTGCTCGACATCGCCATGGCGGCCGCCGCGCGCAGCGTGGCGCCCGAGACCGGCGTGGTCACCATCGAGATGAAGACCAGCTTCATGCAACCGTCGGTCGGCCCGCTGCACGCGCGCGGCACGCTGCTGCATCGCACCGCGACGCTGGCTTTCACCGAAGCCAAGATCTACGACGAGCAGGAGCGCGTGTGCGCCCATGCCACCGGCACCTTCAAGTACGTGAAGCGCCGGCTGCCGACCGGCCCCGCGAGCGCGAACGCGATGCGTCCGCCATCCACCGACTGACATCCCATTCCCCCGGAGACTTTCATGCCCACCAACAAGCAGATCCACCTCGACAACCGCCCCGAGGGCGAAGCCACGGCCAGCAACTTCAAGCTGGTGACTGTCGAGACGCCCGCGCTCGCCGACAACCAGGTGCTGGTGCGTCACCACTTCATGAGCCTCGACCCGTACATGCGTGGGCGCATGAACGACGCGAAGAGCTACGCGCAGCCGCAACCCGTGGGCCAGGTGTTCCAGGGCGGCACGGTCGGCGAGGTGGTCGAGAGCAAGCACCCCAAGTTCGCCGTGGGTGACAAGGTCGTCGGCTTCGGCGGCTGGCAGGAATACAGCGTGGTCGATGCCTCGCAGCCCGGCGCGCTGAAGAAGGTCGACACCACGCACGTGCCGCTGTCGCACTACCTCGGCGCCGTCGGCATGCCCGGCGTGACGGCCTGGTATGGCCTCGTGAAGATCATCGCGCCCAAGGCAGGTGAAACCGTCGTCATCACCGCCGCCAGCGGCGCGGTGGGCAGCGCCTTCGGCGCGCTGGCCAAGGCGCGCGGCTGCCGCGTGGTCGGCATCGCGGGCGGCCCCGACAAGTGCAAGTACGTGACCGACGAACTCGGCTTCGACGCCTGCATCGACTACCGCCAGCACCCCGACGTGAAGACCATGAGCGCCGCGCTCAAGGAAGCCTGCCCGAACGGCATCGACGGCTACTTCGAGAACGTCGGCGGCTACATCTTCGACGCCGTGCTGCTGCGCACCAACGCGTTCGCGCGCGTGGCACTGTGCGGAATGATCGCGGGCTACGACGGCCAGCCGCTGCCGCTGGCGAACCCGGCGCTGATCCTCATCAACCGCCTGAAGATCGAGGGCTTCATCGTCAGCGAGCACATGGAAGTGTGGCCCGAGGCGCTGACCGAACTCGGCACGCTGGTGGGCACGGGCAAGCTCAAGCCGCGCGAGTCGGTGGCGCAGGGCATCGAATCCGCCCCTGAAGCCTTCCTGGGTTTGCTCAAGGGCAAGAATTTCGGCAAGCAACTGGTCAAGCTGATCTGAGCCTGAGCTCGCCTCCAGGCTGCGCGCACTTCGTGTCGCTTCGCCAACCCCCTACCGGGGGCAACACCTGCGGCCCGGCAAAGCCGGTTCCGCGGTGTTCCTGGAATTGAATCGTCGGAGGTCCTGTATGAACAATGCTGGAACACACGAGGTCTTCAACCAGCCCACGCCGCTGGTCGACTACAACCTCTTCGACACCCACCGCCCCCTGCGCGATGCGTTGAAGTTCAACGCGCCCACGCTGCAGACCACGCAGCTGCAGGAGCTGGGCGCCACCCTCGGCTCGGCCGCCATGCAGACGCATGCGCGGCTGGCCAACATCCACACGCCCGAACTCCACACGCACGACCGCTTCGGCCGTCGCATCGACGAGGTGGAGTTCCATCCGAGCTACCACGCGCTGATGACTGCCGCGGTCGGCGCCGGCCTGCACGGCACGCCGTGGACCGGCACGTCGGCTTCGCCGCACGTGCTGCGCGCGGCGGGCTTCATGCTCTTCACCGAGCTGGAGCCGTCCATCCTGTGCCCGATCTCGATGACCTACGCCGTCACGCCCGCCTTGCGCGGCAACGCAGGCGTGCATGCCGAGTGGGGCCCGAAGCTCGCCAGCCTCTGGTACGACCCCGCGCTCAAGCCGCTGCACGACAAGCCCGGCGTGACCATGGGCATGGGCATGACCGAGAAGCAGGGCGGCTCCGACGTGCGGGCCAACACCACGCAGGCCGTGCGCGACGGCAGCGACGCCTGGGGCGAGCGCTACGCGATCACCGGCCACAAGTGGTTTTTCTCGGCGCCGATGTGCGATGCCTTCCTCATCCTCGCGCAGGCGCCGGCCGGGTTGTCGTGCTTCTTCCTGCCGCGCGTGCTGCCCGATGGCACGCGCAACGCCATCCACATCCAGCGGCTGAAGGACAAGCTCGGCAACAAGGCCAACGCCAGCTCCGAGGTCGAGTTCCACGGCGCCAGCGCCTGGCTGGTGGGCGAGGAGGGCCGCGGCATTCCGCAGATCCTCGAGATGGGCACGATGACGCGGCTCGACTGCTCGCTCGGCACCAGCGGCCTCATGCGCCAGGCGCTGGGCATCGCGCTGAACCACACGGCGCAGCGCCAGGCCTTCGGCAAGCCACTGGTCGAACAGCCGCTCATGAAGAACGTACTGGCCGACCTCGCGCTCGAAAGCGAAGCCGCCACCGCGCTGGCCATTCGCCTGGCCCGCGCCTTCGACCAGCAAGGCGACGAACACGAACGCCTGATGGCGCGCCTGCTCACGCCGGTCGCCAAGTTCTGGATCTGCAAGCGCGGCAGCCACTTCGCGCAGGAGGCCATGGAGTGCCTGGGCGGCAACGGCTACGTGGAAGAGGGCGGCGAGGGCATCCTCGCGCGCATCTACCGCGAGATGCCGCTCAACTCCATCTGGGAGGGCGCCGGCAACATCATGGCGCTCGACCTGCTGCGCGGCCTGCGCAAGGGCGACGCCGTGGCCGCGCTGGCGCACGAGCTGGCCCCCGCGCGCGGCCAGCAGGCCGCCCTCGACCGCCTGGCCGACGCCTTGCCCGCACGCATCGAGGCCATGGCCTCCGAGACCGAGGCACGCCGCCTCGCCCAAGACGTGGCGCTGGCCGTGCAGGCCGCCTTGCTGGTGCAGACCGCGCCCGCCGCCGTGGCCGATGCCTTCTGCGCTTCGCGCCTGGGCGGCGACTGGGGCCAGGCCTTCGGCACGCTGGGCGCGGGCACCGATTTCGATTCGATCATCCAGCGCGCGCAGCCGCGCTGAACCCCGACAGACAAGAACACCTCCACGAAAGACACCATGGCCGACCTCATCCTCCACCACTACACCACCTCGCCGTTCTCGGAGAAGGTGCGCCTGATCCTCGGCGCCAAGAAGCTGCCATGGAAGTCGGTCTTCATTCCGCAGATCATGCCCAAGCCCGACGTGGAAGTGCTCACCGGCGGCTACCGCAAGACGCCGTTCCTGCAGATCGGCGCCGACATGTACTGCGACAGCGCGCTCATCGCCGACGTGCTGGAGCACCTGCAGCCCGAGCCCACGCTCTATCCGCAGCCCGAAAAGGGCATGTCGCGCATCCTCGCGCAGTGGGCCGACACCTCGTTGTTCTGGGCCGCGATGGCCTGGAGCCTGCAGCCCAAGGGCGCGGCCGAGGTGTTCGCCAAGGCGCCGCCCGAAGCCATCAAGGCCTTCGGCGAAGACCGCGGCAAGATGAGCGCCGGCAACATGACGCGCCTGCGCCCGGCCGACGCCACCAGCGCCTACAAGTCGTACCTGCGCCGCCTGTCGGACATGCTCGACGACAAGCCCTTCCTGCTGGGCGAAGTGCCCAGCATTGCCGACTTCTCGGCCTACCACCCGCTCTGGTACACGCGCCGCATCGAGGCGGTGAAGGGCATCCTCGATCTGACGCCCGCGGTGCTCGACTGGATGGACCGCATGGCGGCCATCGGCCACGGCACTTCGTCGAAGTTCTCCAGCGACGAGGCCATCGCTGTTGCCAAGGCCGCCACGCCGCACACGCTGCTGACCGACAGCACCTTCCAGGACGACCACGGCATTGCACTGGGCAGTGCCGTCACCATCCGCGCCGAGAGCTTCGGCCTCGAGGAGACGGCGGGCACGCTGGTGGCCGCCACGCGTACCCACTACACGCTGGAGCGCAACAGCGAGCGCACGGGCAGGGTGCATGTGCACTTTCCGCGCATCGGCTACGTGTTGAAGAACGCAGAGGCCTGAAAACGTCCGATGTGAACGTGGGGCGGGGCACCTTCGTGACTGCGCCGGCGCGCGTTCCGTATTTCAATAGCGGCTTCAGCTTCAACGTCAGAGACAAGGACACCGGCAAATGATCCAGGACTTCAAGGGCAAGACCGCCGTACTCACCGGCGCAGGCTCGGGCTTCGGCCTCGAATGCGCGCGCATCGGCGCCGCCCGCGGCATGAACCTCGTGCTGGTCGACGTGCAGCAGGACGCACTCGACAAGGCCAAGGCCGAAATGGAAGCCCTGGGCGTCCAGGTGCTGGCGCGCAAGGTCGACGTGTCCGACGCGGCGCAGATGGAAGCGCTGGCCGCGGCCGTCAAGGAGCGCTTCGGTGCGCCGCACTTCGTGTTCAACAACGCCGGCGTGGGCGCCGGCGGCCTGGTGTGGGAAAACACCGTGGCCGACTGGGAATGGGTGCTGGGCGTCGACCTGTGGGGCGTGATCCACGGCGTGCGCCTGTTCACGCCGATGATGCTCGAGGCCGCAGCCAAGGACCCGAGCTACCGCGGCCACATCACCAACACCGCCAGCATGGCCGGCCTGCTCACGCCGCCCAACATGGGCATCTACAACGCGGCCAAGGCCGCCGTCGTGAGCCTGACCGAAACCATGTACCAGGACCTGAACCTGGTCACCGACCAGATCGGCGCCAGCCTGCTGTGCCCGTACTTCGTGCCCACCGGCATCACGAGCAGCGAGCGCAACCGCCCGAACGCACCGAAGGACACCGAGCTCACCAAGAGCCAGCTCATCGGTCAGGCCATGAGCAACAAGGCGGTGAGCAGCGGCAAGATCACGGCCGCCGAGGTGGCGCACAAGGTGTTCGAGGCCATCAGCGACAACCAGTTCTACGTGTTCAGCCACCCCAAGGCGCTGGGCAACGTGAAGAGCCGCATGGAGAACATCGTGTCGATCACCAACCCGGCCGACCCGTTCCTGGAGCGGCCCGAGATCGGGCAAAAGCTGCGCGAGCAACTCCGTTCCGCCTGATCTCTTCCTGAGGCGGCCCATCGCGGGCCGCCTTCAGCCGGCCTGCACCTTCGCCTGCAGGTCGCGCACCAGTTCCTCGATGCCCGCCAGCGCCTCGGCCATCGAACGCTCGAGCAGGTCGCCCCGGTCTTCCGCATGCTCGACCGCGATGTCGTGCACCTCGCGCAGCCCGACCAGGCCCAGCGCGGCCTTCACGCCCGGCACCAGGAAATTCAGATGCGCCTGCATGCCGCCGGGCCCGAAGCCGCTGCTGCCGTGCGCGGTGAGCAGCACCGTGCGGCGCGGGCGCTCGGCCAGCAGGGGCACATAGGGGTCGTCCAGGCTCGGGTCCATGTCGAAGGTCTCGCCGACCCGCACGATGTTGTCGATCCACGCCTTCACGGTGGCCGGGGCGCTGTAGTTGTACATGGGCGTGCCCATGACGATCACGTCGGCACGGCGCAGCTCGGCAATGAAGGTGTCGCTCTCGGCCAGCACCTCGTGCATCCAGGGCTCGCGCGCTTCGGCGGGCGTGTAGGCGCTGTGGATCCAGTCGCCGGTGACCGCTTGCGGCGGGGCGATGCCGAAGTCACGGTAGATCACCTCGTCGTGCGGGCGGGCCGCCTGCCAGGTGCTGACGAAGTAGTGGCTCAGGCGCCGCGAATGCGAGCCGTGGACGACGGCGCCCGAACGGCCGGAACGGGGGCTGGCATCGATGTGGAGCAGGGTGGTGGTCATGGCGTGGTCCTCGGTTGGATGAAGGGAATTCAGCTGTCTGCTTGACACGGTTCCCAATCTATCGAAGCATTCATGGCCGGACAAACGACGAATTTTTCTCGCTGCAGAAAATTCAATTCATCTATCAGCACGCCATGGCCCTCCTGCATTCCCTGCCTCCGCTGGCCTCGCTGCGCGCCTTCGAGGCCGCCGCGCGCCATTGCAGCGCCAAGCTCGCGGCGAACGAGCTGTCGGTCACTCCCACGGCCATCAGCCACCAGGTGCGACAGCTCGAAGAGTCGCTGGGCGTGGCGCTGTTCGTGCGCCAGCCGCGCCAGCTCGTGCTGACGCCGCAGGGCCGCGAGCTGCAGGCGGTGCTGAGCGATTCGTTCGCTGCCATGGCCCAGGCCGTGGCGCGCCTGCGGTCGCCGCCCGAGCGCAGCGCGATCACGCTGTCGACCACGCCCGCCGTCGCCGCGCGCTGGCTGCTGCCGCGCGTGGGGGCGCTGCGCGCGGCGCATCCCCGGCTCGACCTGCGCATCCACGCCTCGCACGACGCCGTGCCGCTGGACGGCCTCACCGCCGACGTCGCCATCCGCTACGGCAAGGGCCAGTGGCCGGGCCTCGTGGCCGAGAAGCTGTTCGACACCGTCTTCGCGCCGGCCTGCAGCCCCGCGCTCAAGCTGCGCCGCCCGGCCGACCTCGTGAAGCACACGCTGCTGCATTTCGCGGTGCCGAACAGCAAGACCCAGCCGGGCACCTGGGCCGCGTGGCAGCAGGTGGCCCAGGTGCCCGGCCTGGACGTGTCGGCCGGGCCCGTGTTCTCTGACGAAACCCACACCGTCTCGGCCGCGCTGCAGGGGCAGGGCGTGGCGCTGATGGGCCTGGCGCTCATCGCCGACGAGCTGCGCGCGGGCAACCTCGTGCAGCCCTTCGGGCCGGTGCTGCAGGGCTCGCCGTTCTACCTGGTGTGCCCGCAGGCGCGGCGCGACGATCCGAACGTGGCGGCGGTGTTCGAGTGGGTGAAGGGGTTGTCGCCGCTGGACGCAGCCGCCGCCGGGCGCTGACCCTGCTACTGCAGCCCAGGCGCCGCCGGCGTCTCGAACCCGCGCTGCAACAGCAGCGCCGACAACCGCGCACAGGTCTGGCGATCCGGCGCACCGAGCACGACCGACACCAGCCGGCGCTGGTCGCGCTGCGCGGTGGCGATCAGGTGCGCGCCCAGGCCCGGGAGCGAGCCGGTCTTCAGGCCGTCCACGCCGGGCACGCGGCCCAGCAGCAGGTTGGTGCTCGGGGCTTCGGCGGGCACGCCGTCGAGCCGGTCCTTGCCGGCCATCTCGAGCAGTGCCGGAAAGTCGCGCAGGACGTGGCGCGCCATCGTGAGCATGTCGACCGCGGTGGTGCGCGCCGTGCGCACCAGGCCGGCGGGGCAGGCGAAGTGCGTGTCGTGCATGCCCCAGGCCTGCGCCTGGCGGTTCATCGCCGCGACGAAGCTGTCGAAGTCGCCGCTGTGCCACGATGCCAGCGTGAGCGCCGCCTTGTTGGACGACACGACCAGCGCCGCTTCGAGCAGGCGATGCACGGGCAGCGGCGGCGCATCGGTCGCATACAGCGCGGCCGACGGATCGTCGCGCGCGGGCACGGGGTCGACGGGCACCTGCACGGCTTCGGCATGACGGTCGAGCCGGTCGTCGCGCAGCTTCTGCTCGACCAGCGCAGCGGTGACCAGCTTCGACAGCGAGGCGGGCACAAAGCTGTGTTCTGACGGCTGATGGGTCAGCAGCCGGTCGTGCGTGAAGTCGTACAGCACCCAGCTCGGCGTGGGCTGCGCGCTCTCCGTCGGCGAACCGGCGCGCCGGATCACGACGGCGGGCGGCTGGGGCATGGGGGGAAGCACGGGTGGTTTCGGCGCTGCCGCCGCAGCCGCGCGTTCGCGCGCGCGGCGTGCCTGTTGTTGCTGCTCTTTTTCCTTTTCTTCTTCCTGCAGCTCGGTCATGTTGCGAACGATCTGCCACAGCCCCGTGCCGTTGGAGCTCTTGAAGAGCACGGTGTCGTCGATGGCGACCTGTTCGAGCAGTGCGCGCTCCAGCGCCTCCAGCGTGTCGAAGGCCTGCACGGTGGCGCCCTGCGGCAAGGCGGCGGTGAGGCGGTCGTGCAGCCGCGTCATGCACTCGCCCAGCAGGAACACGCGCGCCGGATGGCACTGGACGATAGGCTCGACCAGCGCATCGTGGTGGCGCTGCGTGTCGTCGCCCAGCTCCTTCATGTCGCCGAGCACGAGCAGCTTGCGGCCCTGTTCGCCGGGCTGATCGGCCAGCGAGGCGAGCGCCGCGGTCATCGACAGCGGGTTCGCGTTGTACGACTCGTCGATGACGCGAAAGCGCCTGTGGCCGAGCGTGAACGACAGCTCCTGGCCGCGCCCCTTCACGGCGGCGAACGAGGCCAGCTGCTCGGGCACGCGCCGGCTGTCGAGCGACAGCGCATGCGCCACGGCGAAGCACACGAGGCTGTTGACGGCCATGTGGCGGCCCTTGGCGCCGAGCGTGTATTCGAAGCGCTGGCCGTCGCTGTGGGGGCGGCTGGCGCGGACGTGGCCGGTGGCCGGGTCGTGCGCGTCGAGCCGGAAGTCGGCCGATGCGGCGCTGCCGTAGGTCAGCACGCGCAGCTCGCGCGCCCGCGCACGCTCCACGAGGTAGTCGAAGTGGTCGGTGTCGGTGCAGATCACGGCCCAGGCACCGGGCTGCATGCCCTCGAAGATGTTGGCCTTGCGCCGCGCGACGTCCATCACGGTCTCGCCTTCGCCCAGGTGCGAGGCCGTGATGTTCGTGACCACGGCCAGGTCGGGCCGCACGCGCTTGATGTTCTGGTAGTCGACCGCGTTGATCGCGCTCACGGCCACCTCCAGGATCACCAGGTCGGTCTGCGCGGGCGTGTTGGCCAGCATCGACAGCATGCCCACGCGCGAGTTGTAGTTGTCGATGGTCGCGAAGCGGGTGTGCGTGGGCGCGAAGGCGTGGTCGAGCATGTGGCACACCGAGGTCTTGCCTGCGCTGCCCGTGATGCCGATGACCTTGCCCTGCAGCCGCTCCCGCGCGGCAATGCCCAGCTCGACCAGCGCCTGGATCGGGTCGTCGACCAGCAGCACCGGGAAGTCGGGCGCCAGGCCCGGCACGGGCTTGCGCAGCACCGCGCCGGCCAGCGTGGGCTGCATGCGCGCGACCGACTCCGACCAGTCCCAGTTGCGCTCGCCCTCGTTGTCGCCGAAGCGCTCGTGGGTCGCCAGGGTCCAGTAGTCGGAGGCGACGAACATCGTGGGCGACGGCACCAGCGGCGTGTGGCCTTCGCCGCGCGTGAGCGAGCGAATGAACCAACCCGGCGGCGGGGCCACGTGCCATCTGCCGCCCGTCACGGCTTCGATCTGCGCGGCGTTCCAGGTCTGCCGCGGCTCGCCCGGCTGGTCGGGCGGCAGCGACGCGGGCGCGACGACGCGGTAGCGCGGCACCGGCGGATAGCGCCACATCGGCGCGGGCGATGCCTTGCCTTCCTGCACGACGAGGTCGAAGAAGCGCGGCATGCGCAGGCGCTCCACACGACGACCATCGGGGCCGATCAGGCCGGCTTCCATCTGCATGTCGACGTCGTACAGCCGCGTGGCCAGCGGCGGGCGCAGCACGTGGACGTCGCGGTAGACCTTGCCCGGCGTCCAGCGGCTGACGGGGTGACGGCCCTGGCAGGGCGCGTGGCCGCTCGACAGGCCCCAGGCCGGCGCGGTGACGCAAGTGGCGGGGCGCGTGCCGATGTCCAGGAGCCAGTCGGTGTCGACGGGCGCGTCGGCCTGCCACCAGGTCTCGACGGTGAGCGGGCCGGGGCCGGTCATCTCGCGCGGGCGCACGCGGGCGCCGAGCAGGCGCAACGGGCCCAGCGTGAGCGGGTGGGTGAAGCGGACGTCGCGCGGCACGGCATCGAGCACCGCGTCGGCCGGCGGCTGGCGTGCGGCGGTGCGGACCGCCTCGGCCAGGGCCTCGTCGCGCAACGGCGCACCGGCGGGCGACTGCAGCAGTTTCAGAACAGCCATGGCGTCGGCGAGCGCCTGTGCCGTGTCGCCGAAGAAGCTGCCTTCGATCGCGGCCGGCTGCGCAAAGAACATCGCACGCTCGGGCCCCACGTGGCTGTCAGCGAGGCGCTGCATGCTGTGCACCAGCGCGCGGTGCATGGCGCTGCGATCGAGCCCGTCGAGCAGCGGCTGCTGGGCGGGGTTTGCGTCGAGCCGCGCGACCAGTTCGGCACCGGCCGCCAGCTGGGCCGGCAGCGCCGCCACGGCGGCGCTCTGCATGAGCGCGAAGTCGAGCGAGGCATGGAGGTTCTGCAGACCGAACTGGACGTAGCGCGGTTCGGGCCGGTAGCGCGTGAGTGCGGTGGTGGCGCGGCACAGCGCGTGGTCTTGGGCGTTAGCGTAGCCGACGGCAGCGAAGTGCTCGAAGGCCTTTTCGACCGCGCCGAACCAGCGGCGATTGCCGGTCAGCGCGTACAGCCGCAACAGCGCGACGATGGCTTCGTCGTCCTCGCGGGCGTCGCCGGAGGCTTCGGTCTTCACCGCCATCGACGGGTGGTGCAATGCGTGGGCGAAGCGCCCGGACACCGGGTCCTGCATGTGCAGCACGGCGCGCGCGAGCTGGTCGAGCAGGGGCAGGTAGCGCCGGTCGCGGCTGAGTTCGGTGTAGCGCACCAGCGCGCCGATGCAAGCGGCGTTGGCGCCCAGCGAGGTGTCGCTGCTGCCGGGCTCCACGAGGCAGGCGACGTGCGTGCCGTTGGGCAGTGCGGCGGGCCGGATCAGTGTGCGCGTCAGCCGCATGAGCGCGCGGTGGATCGCGGCCTGGCGGGTTTCGGCCTGCGCCGGGTCCCAGGCGCCGAGCAACGCGTGCACGGCGTGGGCATGGTCGGCGCCGCGGGGGGCGTCGGCATCGGGCGTGCTCGGCGCGAGCGCGCCGTCTGCTTGCACGCGTGCGGCGAGATGGTCGGCGCTGGCGGCGATCAGGCGGCGCAGCAAGGGTGCGTCGATGGATTGCCGTTCGCGGTGGCCGTCGGTAGCGATGGTGTGCACGCCGCTGGCGTCCACGTGCACCGCGCGGGTCTGGAAGGCCCAGACGGCCGTGTCGTCGTCGGTGGGGGCGTCCAGAAGGCGCAGGCGCTGGTTGTCGATCTGCGGAGCGAGCAGGGCGGTATCGCATCGCGCGTCGAAGGCCAGTCCT
Source organism: Variovorax sp. GW823-FHT02B07 (assembly GCF_058797695.1). NCBI lineage: Bacteria > Pseudomonadati > Pseudomonadota > Betaproteobacteria > Burkholderiales > Comamonadaceae > Variovorax > Variovorax sp. GW823-FHT02B07. The sequence goes on along the minus strand of NZ_JBXAJX010000001.1, from coordinate 2,132,761 downwards.
TCGGCGGCGGGGGAGGTCAGGGCCGCCTTGAACGCGCCCCAGTGCAGCGGACGCACGCGCCGGACCCAGTCCACGCGCAGGTCGCGCAGTGCGCCCGTGGCTTGCGCTTCGAGCGCCTGCGTGCCTTGCGCCCAAGCCGCTTCGAGGTTCTTGCCGCGGGCCGACATCACCCGTGCCTGCGTCGTGCCGTCGCTCCAGGCGAAGAAGACGAGGCAGTCCTCGAGGCCTTCGGCGGCGGGCGTCTCGTCGGGGTTCGATGCGGAGTGCAGGCCCTGCCAGGCGCTGCCTAGAAGATCGGAGAGACTCACGGCGTTGTGTCCTGTCCTGCCCGACTCGCGGCGGGTGCGGTTACAAATGGCGTTCAGTCTAGCGTTACAGATACATATTCCGCATGAGGCTTTCCATAGCTCCCTCTCTCCTCGAGATCCAGAACCTGCGCTTCGCGTACCCCGACCAGCCTGCGTTGGCCGACCGCTGGTCCGCCGCCATCGGCGAGGGCGTCACGCTGCTGTACGGCGACACCGGCAGCGGCAAGTCGACCTTGCTGCGCGTGCTGGCGGGTCAGCAGCCCGCATCGGCCGGGCAACTGCGCGCGGCCGGCGTGGCGCTCGACGCCGAACCCGCGGCCTACCGGCGCCAGGTGTTCTTCTGCGAACCCGCGTCGGAAGCCTTCGACGCGCTCAGCGTGCAGGCCTGCACGGCCTTGCTGGGCGAGGGCGATGCGGGGTTCGACAAGGCCGAATGGCAGCGCTTGGTCGAGGCCTTCTCTCTGGTGCCGCACCTGGAAAAGCAGATGTTCATGCTGTCGACCGGCTCGCGCCGCAAGGTCGGGCTGGCCGCCGCGCTCGCATCGGGACGGCCCGTGGTGCTGCTGGACGACCCGGTCGGTGCGCTCGATGCGCGTTCGATCCACGGCCTGTGGCGGGCCATCGAACGGCGCATGGCGCAGCCGGGGCGGGCGGTGGTTGTGGCGAGCAGCGAGCGCGTCACGGAGGTGCCGCTGGCCGCCTGCATCGAGCTGCCGCTGGGTTGATCAGCGGCGCGGTGTCGCCATCACGTGGTTGTCGTGCGGCTTACCGCCGAGCATGAACTGCGTGAGCCCCATCGCGACCAAGCCCTGCTTTTCGTAGAACGCGACGGCGCGCGGGTTCTTCGCGTACACCGCGAGCCACAGGCCGTCGCTGCCCGTGCGTGCGTGGGCGGCGCTGCGGGCTTCGCGCAGCAGCATCGACCCGACACCGCTGCGCTGGAAGGGTGACTGCACATAGAGCGTGCGCAGCTCGGTGTCGCAGCCCGACACCAGCGGCTGCGCGGCGCCGAACTGCAGCAGCGCATAGCCCACGAGCTGGTCGCCGACCTGCGCCACGCGCAGCGCGACATGGGGCGATTCCGACCACGCGGCGAACGCTGCCGGCGTGAAGGTCGAGAGCACGTAGCGCCCGAGCACGTCGTTCACGCCGTCGGTGGCGTAGGTGTCGAGCCAGACCTGGATCGCGAGCGCGGCAAGCGTGTGCGCGTCGGCTGCGGTGGCGGGGCGAAGGGTGACAGGCGGACGGTTCATGGTGCGGCGCATTCTGCGACAAGCGCGTCACGCCGCCTGCAGCGCCGAGCGGAACCGGCTCGGCGGTGCACCGGCCGACTTGCGCATCAGCCGCCGCAGCGCCGTGGCGTCTTCGTAGCCGACCTGCGCCGCGACCTGCTCAATGGTCATGCGGCTGCTTTCGATGAGCAGGCGTGCGCGGTTCAGCCGCACGCTCTGCACCAGCGCCAGCGCCCCCAGGCCGGTGGCGGCGCGCACGCGCCGGGCCAGCGTGCGCTGCGACATCGCGAACTCTTCGGCCAGCGCGGCCACGCTGGGCGGCGTGGGCAGTGCGGCCTCGATGCGCCGCGTGAGGCGCGCGACCAGCTCGTTGCCGTTGGACAGCATCGACGGCACGACGAACGGGGCCTGCGCCTGGCGGCCGTCGATCAGCAGCACCTTGCTCACGGCCTCGGCCAGCGCGGGGCCGAAGCGCGTGCGCAGCAGGTGCAGCATGAGGTCCGACTGCGCAAAGGCCGCGCCCGCGGTGCTCACCGGCCCGTCGGCGCAGACCATGCGGTCGGCATCGACGTGGCAGGCCGGTTCGAGGCGGCGCAGCTCGGGCGCCAGCCACCACGAGGTGGTGACGCGGCGCTGCGCCAGCAGGCCGGCCGCCTGCAGCAGGAACACGGCTGAGCACGAGGCCGCGACCGCGCCGCCGCGTGCGGCATGGCGTCGCACCGCATCGATGGCGGCGCGGGCGTGGTCGTCGGTCAGGCGCAGTGCGAGGTCGGCCGGCTTGTCGACGCCGAGGCCGGGCACGATCCACGTTGAGCCGTCGGCGCGCGCGCGGCGGGGCATGGCGAGGGTGTCGATCCGTAGGCCGTTGCTCAGCGGCACGCTGCCGCCATCGGGCGACACCACGCGCCAGGTGGGGCGAGGCATCCGGTGGCGCGGCGCGAGCGTGGCGGCGGCCGCCAGCACGTCGAGCGTGACGGCGGTGCTGGTGGCGAAGCTGCCAGGAAGAACGAGAACGGTGAAATCGCGCATGGCAGAAAACGCCCGATAGGCGTCTGAATGGACACTGGCAGTCTAGTGCGTGCTCGGGTGCAATGGGCATCGTCGCAACACCGAAAGTGCCTTCGTGTCCCACATCCTTGCCCTTGCTCCTCACGGCGCCCACCTGCACGCCCGGGAGGCCTTGCCATGACCGACCCGCTCGACGACTTCACCCGCCGCGAGATCACGCTCGACGGCGCCACCAAGGCGGTCTACGTCGCCGGCACTGGCCCGGCCGTGATCGTGATGACCGAGATGCCGGGCATCAGCCCCCACGTGGCGCGTTTCGCCCGCTGGGTGCGCGATGCCGGCTTCACGGTCTACATGCCGTCGATGTTCGGCCGCGATGGCGCGGTGCCGGATGCGGAAGAGGGCAAGGCCGTGTTCCAGCGCGCCTGCGTGAGCGCCGAGTTCCGCGCCTTCGCGGGCAACGCCTCGAGCCCGGTGACGCAGTGGCTGCGCGCGCTGGCGAGGCTGGCGCATGCGGAATGCGGCGGGCCGGGCGTGGGCGCCATCGGCATGTGCTTCACCGGCAACTTCGCGCTCACCATGATGCTGGAGCCAGCGGTGCTGGCACCCGTGCTGTCGCAGCCGTCGTTGCCGCTGGACAACCCCGGCGGCATCGAAATCTCTCAGGAAGAGATCGCCCAGGTGCGCCAGCGCCTGGAGCGCGAGGACCTGACGGTGATGGCCTACCGCTTCGAGGGCGACCGCTTCTGCCGGGCCCAGCGTTTCGCGGCGTATGCGGACGCATTGGGCGACCGCTTCGTGGCCCGCGTGCTGCCCGACAGCGCGGCCAACACGCGCGACCTGCCGTCGTTCTTTTCGCAGGTGGTGGCGAGCCCGCACAGCGTGGTGACAGCGCACCTGATCGACGAGGCCGGTCAGCCGACCATTGCGGCGCGCGACGAGATCCTTTCGTTCTTCGCGCGCCGCCTGGGGGTGCAGGATCAGGCCCGTGCCGAGGCGCCGTCGGCCGGCAGCTGACCGGTCTTCTGTGCGCGGCGGTCGAGCGCGCGGCTCCATAGCGCGATCGCCAGGCCCACGAGCGTGAGCAGCGCGGCCACCCAGCCCAGCGCGCGCAGCCCCGGGCCGTGGTCGATGGTCACGCCGCCGACCCAGGCACCCAGCGCGTTGCCGAGGTTGAAGGCTGCGATGTTCAGGCTCGACGCGAGGTTCTGGCCCGCGCCCGAAGCCTTTTCGAGCACGCGCAGCTGCATCGGCGCCACGGTGGCGAACGAGGCCACGCCGAGCAGGCCGACGAAGACCACGGCGGTGAACGGCGTGCCGATGGTGAACTGCATCGCACCGAGCACCACGGCCAGCGCCACCAGCGTGCCGAGCACGGCGGCCATCGGTGCGCGGTCGGCCAGCTTGCCGCCCAGGATGTTGCCGACGGCCAGGCCGCCGCCGAACACCAGCAGGATCGGCGACACGGCCGATTCCGACAGGCCGGTGACCTGCGTCAGCAGCGGCTGGATGTAGGTGTAGACCACGAACACGCCGGCAAAGCCGAGCACCGTCATCGCCAGGCCCAGCAGCACCTGCGGGCGGGCGAGCACGGCCAGCTCTTCGCGCAGCGGTGCCGGCTTGGCCTCGCCCTTCATGCGGGGAACGAAGGCCGCGAGCACCACGAAGGCCAGCACGCCGATCAGCGTCACCGCCCAGAAGGTCGAGCGCCAGCCCAGCTGCAGGCCCAGCCATGCGCCGGCCGGCACGCCCAGCAGCGTGGCGGCGGTGAGGCCGGTGAACATGATCGCGATGGCCGAGGCGCGGCGCTCGGGCGCCACGAGGCCGGTGGCGACCACCGAGCCGACGCCGAAGAAAGTGCCGTGCGCCAGCGAGGTGATGACGCGCGCGGTCATCAGCATTTCGTAGTTGGGCGCGAGCGCACAGGCGAGGTTGCCGAGCGTGAAGATCGCCATCAGCGCGAGCAGCACGGTCTTGCGCGGCAGCTTGCGGGTGGCGATGGTGAGCACGGGCGCGCCGACCGCGACCCCGAGCGCGTAGCCCGAGATCAGCAGGCCGGCGGCCGTGATGGAGACGTGCAGATCCGTCGATACCTGCATGAGCAGGCCCATGATGACGAATTCGGTGGTGCCTATTCCGAAGGCACCGGCGGTGAGGGCAAGAAGAGCGATGGGCATGATGCCTGTACTGTGCGGATGATCGGCCTCGATGACTAGAATGCCGCCAGTACATGCACTTGTGAATTCAAGTCACAGCTAAGGAAGCCCATGCCGCGCATCGATGTCAACCGCTCCGGTGAAATGGAGGCCTTCGTGCAGGTGGTGGAGGCGGGCGGTTTCTCGGCGGCGGCGCGGCTGCTGGACATGACGCCCTCGGCCGTCAGCAAGCTGGTGGCGCGGCTCGAGCTGCGCCTGGGCATCCAGCTGGTGCACCGCTCCACGCGCAAGCTGCAGCTCACGCCCGAGGGGCTGCATTTCTACGAGCGCAGCACGCGCGTGCTGGCCGACATGGACGAGGCCGAGCGGTGCGCCGCGGCCGGTGCGGCGCCGCGCGGGCGGGTGAGCATCAACGCCAGCGTGTCTTTCGGGCACCACAAGCTGGTGCCGCTGGTGCCGCGCCTGCTCGAGATGCATCCGCAGATCACGCTCGACATTGCGCTGACCGACCGCATCGTCGATCTGATGGACGAGCGCGCCGACATCGCGATCCGTTGGGGCCAGTTGCCGTCATCCGACCTGGTGGCGCGGCGCCTGGGCGAAACCAGCCAGGCCATCGTGGCCGCGCCGGACTACCTGGCGAAATACGGCACGCCGCGCACGCCGCAGGAGCTGGCGGCGCACAACCGGCTGGGCTGGAGTTACCGGCGCAACACGCCCGACTGGCCGTTGCGTGTCGATGGACGCATGGTGATGCTGCCGGTGGCGGGGCCGGTGCGCGCGGGCGACGGCGAGACGCTGCGGCAGCTGGCAATTGCGGGGGCGGGTGTGGCGCGCTTGTCGCTGTATCACATCCAGCACGACATCGATGCCGGCCGGCTGATGCCGCTGCTCGAAGAGTTCAACCCGGGCGAGATCGAGCCGATCCACGCGGTGTACATCGGCAAGGCCGGCACGCTGCCCGCGCGGGTGCGGGCGGTGCTCGACTTTCTGGTGGCGTGCTCGGGGGTGAGCGGCGGGCGTTACACGCTCAAGCGCACGGCGCCGATGCCGGGGAACTCGGCCGTCACCTGATCGCCGCGGCGGCAGGGCAGCACGCCGACCCACGAGCCGGTGGTGACGACGGTGCCGGCGGGCACGGTCTGGCCGTGGCGTGTGAGGTGGCGCAGCCAGATCGGCAGCAGCCAGGCCGGGTCGGCCAGCGGATGCGTGCCTTCGCGCACCACCGTTTCGGCATCGCCGATCTTCGTTTCGCAGCGCTGCGAGGCCCAGTCGACGGCGGCGTACGGTTGCCAGTCGCCGAGCACGAGTGCGCCGTGGACCTGCGAATCGGCGAGGCGCAGCAGGGCGGGCGTGGCGGCCAGGTCTTGCCAGCGGGCATCGACGATTTCGACGGAGACGGCCATGGCGTCGATGAGGGCTGCCGAGTTCTCGTGGTCGAGTGCGGCGGCTTGGGCGGGGGTGACGTCCTGGCCGAGTCTCAATGCAATTTCTGCCTCGATGCCGGGGGTGTGGAATGTGAGGTCGCTGAAGTTGGCGGGGCTTTGGCGCACGCCATGTGGGGGCAGCGGGGCATGCGTGAGGGTGGCGCTGCGGGAGCCGCCGCCGGACTTCCAGGTCTTTGGAACACCGTCGAACCAGCCGAGGGCCGCGGCTACGGCGTCTTGCACTTCATACGCTTGAGGTGCGTCTGGCAGGGCATCGATCCAGGGCGTGGCGTCGAGCGTGCGATTGGCCTGGCGTGCGGCGATGAGGGCTTCGGTGAGGGCTTTTTGGTCGGGCGTCATTTTTGGGATCTTCTCAGTTTCTTTGGGGTTCGTTTGTTCAGGGCGCGTGCCCAGGCCACCGGGTACTTCCCTCCGCGAATGTCCCCCGGCCTGCGGCCTCCTCCTTGATTTCGCTGCGGGAAGCACCCAGTGTCCTGGGCACATGGACGCGCTGTTGGTGTGCGGCCGATCAACAACCGCTCTGAACTCGCTCACGCCGATGGGGCGCCTTGCGCAGCGAAATCAAGGAGGAGGGCGAAGCCCGGGGGACATTCGCGGAGCAAGGTGCCCCGTCGGCGTGAGCGTCGCCCTGAACAAAAGCCTCAAGTCTCGACCTGTACCTTGCCGTCCTTGACGACTTTCGCCCACTTGGCGATCTCGGTGCTGATGAACTGCTTGAACTTGTCCTGCGAACCACCGCCGTCTTCCGCGCCGTAGGTGTCGAGCCGCTCCTGCACATCGGGCATCGCGAGCACGGTGTTGACGTCGCGGTTCACCTTCTGCGCGATGGCGGGTGGCAGCTTGCCGGGGCCGGCCAGGCCGTACCAGGTGGTCGCTTCGAAGCCGGCGAAGCCTTGCTCCTGCATCGTCGGCACGTTCGGATGGCCCTTGGCGCGCTTGGTGCGCGTCTGCGCCACGGCGAGCACGCGGCCGTTCTTCACGTGCGGCGTGGCGGCGGTCATGGTCTCGAAGCTGTACTGGATCTGCCCGCCCATCAGGTCGGCCAGCAGCGGGCCGCTGCCCTTGTAGGGCACATGCAGCGCATCGACGCCGCCCTGCAGCTTGAACATCTCCAGCGCCAGGTGCTGGGCCGAGCCCGCGCCGGCGGAGCCGAAGCTCACGGTGCCGGGTGCGGCCTTGCAGGCGGCGACGATGTCTTTCACGCTGAGGGCCTTCTGGCCCGGGTTGGCGATGAGCAGGTTGGGCGTGACGCCCACGAGCACGATCGGCACGAAGTCGCGCTCGACGTTGTAGCGCAGCTTGGGCTGCAGGCTGGGCGCGAGCGCGTGGCTGTTGATGTGGGCCATGAGCAGGGTGCTGCCGTCGCTGGGCTGCTGCGCCACGTAGTCGGCCGCGAGCACGCCGGCGACGCCGGCCTTGTTCTCGACGATGACCTGCTGGCCCCACATCGTCGTGAGTTTCTGCGCGACCACGCGCGCGAGTGCATCGGTGCCGCCGCCGGGTGGAAAGCCCACCACGATGCGCACGGGGCCCGTGGGCCACTCCTGCGCGAACAGCCGGGGCACGCCCAGCGTGGCGGCCGCGCCGGCGGCGGCCTGGATCAGGGAACGTCGTTGCATCTTCTTTGTCTCCGTCGGTTGGGGAATCCGATGCGTGCCGGGAGCCGCTTGCGCGGGCCCGGCAGGGTGGTGGACCGCCGCATCGTTCGAGCGATGCGCTGCGGCCGGTGTGGGTTGGCGTGCGCCGGGTTCAGGCTGCTTTTTGCAGGCCGACCGGTGCGGCCTGGTGGCTCGCGAAATAGTCCATCGCCGCCTGCACGCCGCTGCCCGCGAGCTTGATGCCGCTGAGCTTCATGCCCATCTCGACACCCGCGACCATGGCCACGAGCGTGAGGTCGTTGCTGTCGCCCAGGTGGCCCATGCGGAACATGCGGCCCTTGAGCTTGCCCAGGCCGGTGCCCAATGACAGGTCGAAGCGCTGGTGGATGAGGCGGCGCACGGCGTCGGCATCGACACCCTCGGGCGTGATCACGCCGGTGAGCACGGGCGAGTACACGGACGGGTCGGCGCACTGGATCGGCAGGCCCCAGGTGTTGACCGCGGCGCGCACGCCGGCGGCCCAGCGCTGGTGGCGCGCGAACACGTTGTCCAGGCCTTCGCCGAGGATCATGTCGAGCGACTCCGAGAGGCCGTACAGCAGGTTGGTGTTCGGCGTGTAGGGCCAGTAGCCATCCTTGTTCATCTCGACGATCTCGTCCCAGGCCCAGAAGGCCTTGGGCAACTTCGCGTGCTTGGCCGTTTCGAGGGCGCGCGGCGACAGCGCGTTGAAGCTGATGCCGGGCGGCAGCATCAGGCCCTTCTGCGAGCCGCTCACGCACACGTCGACACCCCATTCGTCATGACGGTAGTCGGCGCTGGCCAGGCCCGAGATGCTGTCGACCATGAGCAGCGCGGGGTGGCCCGCCGCGTCGATGGCCTTGCGCACCGAGGCGATGTCGGAGGTGACGCCGGTGGAGGTCTCGTTGTGCACCACGCACACGGCCTTGATCTTCTTCTCGGTGTCCTTGCGCAGGCGCGCCTCGATGAGCTCGGCCTGCACGCCGCGGCGCCAGCTGGGCGCATTCGGCAGGTGGGCGTCGGTGCCGGTGTAGGCCAGGAACTCGGTCGACAGGCCCAGGCGCGTGGCCATCTTCTGCCACAGCGACGCGAAGTGACCGGTCTCGTACATGAGCACGTGGTCGCCGGGGCTGAGCGTGTTGGCGAGTGCGGCTTCCCATGCACCGGTGCCCGACGCGGGATAGATGGCGACCGGGTGCTTCGTCTTGAAGATCTCCTTGATGCCGCCGAGCACCTTCAGGCCCAGCGTGCCGAACTCGGGCCCGCGGTGGTCGATGGTGGGCAGGCTCATGGCCCGCAGGATGCGGTCGGGGACCGGGCTGGGGCCGGGAATCTGGAGGAAGTGACGGCCGGTGGGGTGGATGTCGAGTTGCAGCATGGGCTCTCCTTGTGCGCTCAGTTTTGCATTCAAAATGCATTTATGTATGCTGGTTTACACCTATCAACCTCGGTTGTAGAGGCTATTTTTTGCATTCAAAATGCAGACAAGGGAACCCCATATGACCGCTGAAATCATCGAAATCTCCAGGCTGGCCTTGCATGACCAGGTGGTGGCGCGCCTGCGCACCATGCTGGTGGAGGGGCGCATCGCACCCGGCGCCAAGCTCAACGAACGCGAGCTGTGCCTGCAGCTGAACGTGTCGCGCACGCCGCTGCGCGAGGCCATCAAGTTGCTGGCGGCCGAGGGGCTGGTCGACCTGCTGCCCAACCGCGGCGCGGTGGCGGTGAAGCTCACCGAGGCCGACGTGCTCAACACCTTCGAGGTGCTGGCGATGCTCGAGGGCATGTCGGGCGAGCTGGCGGCCAAGCGCATCACCGACGAGGAACTTGCCGAGGTGCGCGCGCTGCACTACGAAATGATGGCCTGCTTCGCACGGCGCGACCTGTCGGGCTACTACCGCCTGAACGCGCGCATCCACACGGCCATCAACGACGCGGCGGCGAACCCGGTGCTGTCGAACACCTACCGCTCGATCAACGCCCGCGTGCAGTCGCTGCGCTTTCGCACCAACCAGGACGAGACCAAGTGGAAGCACGCGGTCGAGGAGCACGAGCAGATGGTGCAGGCGCTGGCCGCGCGCGACGCGCAGGCCATGCGCAAGGTGCTCACGGCGCACGTGCTGCGCAAGCGCGACACCGTGCTGGAGCTGCTGCGCGCCGGGCAGATCTATCCGCAAGCCAAGAGCAAGAGCACAACCAACAAAGCGAGCTGACATCCCACCATGCGCATTGATCCCGCCAGCCACATGCAGCCAGCCGGAACCGTTCTTCCGCCCAACGACACCTGCGAACTGCTGGCGCGCCGGCTGCGCACCGACACGCAGGGCGAGGTGCTGTTCGACGACGGTTCGCGCGGGCGCTACGCCACCGACGCGTCGATCTACCAGATCACGCCGGTCGGCGCCTTCGTGCCCACGAACGAGCGCGACATCGCCACCGCCATCGACATCGCGCGCGACCTGAAAGTGCCGGTGCTGGCGCGCGGCGGCGGCACCAGCCAGTGCGGCCAGACCACGGGCGCGGCGCTGGTGATCGACAACAGCAAGCACTTTCGCAAGGTGCTCGAGGTGAACGTGGAAGAGGGCACCGCCACGGTCGAGCCCGGCCTGGTGCTCGACCACCTGAACGCTCAGCTCAAGCCGCACGGGCTCTGGTACCCGGTCGACGTGTCGACCAGCGCGCAGGCCACGCTGGGCGGCATGGCGGGCAACAACTCCTGCGGCTCGCGCTCTATCGCCTACGGGAACATGGTGCACAACGTGCTGGGTGCGAGCGCGTGGCTGTCGAGCGGCGAGCTGGTCGAGTTCGGTCCGCTGGGCCAGCTGGGCGCGCGCGCGGCGGGCATTGCGCAGTTCGTGCACGGGCTGGCGCAAGCGCACCGCGACGCCATGGCGCAGCACTGGCCCAAGGTGATGCGCCGCGTGGCGGGCTACAACCTCGACATCTTCGACAACCAGAGCGAGAAGCCGTACACGGCCGACGGCAGCGTGAACCTGGCGCACCTGCTCATCGGCGCCGAAGGCACGCTGGCCTACACGCGCAGCCTGAAGCTCAAGCTGGCGCCGCTGCCGCGCGCCAAGGTGCTGGGCATCGTGAACTTTCCGACCTTCCATGCGGCCATGGACGCGGCGCAGCACATCGTGAAGCTCGGGCCGACGGCGGTGGAGCTGGTCGACCGCACGATGATCGAGCTGAGCCTGGCCAACCCCGCGTTCAAGCCGACTGTGGAAACGGCGCTGATCGGCAAGCCCGCCGCCATCCTGCTGGTCGAGTTCTCGGGGGCCGACAAGGCCGCGTTGCTGCCGCAGCTGAAGCGGCTGGTCGAGCTGATGGGCGACCTGGGCCTGCCCGGCAGCGTGGTCGAGATGGCCGACGACGCGCGGCAGAAGAACCTGTGGGAGGTGCGCAAGGCCGGCCTCAACATCATGATGAGCCTCAAGGGCGACGGCAAGCCCGTGAGCTTCATCGAGGACTGCGCGGTGCCGCTCGAACACCTGGCCGAATACACCGATGCGCTGACGGAGGTGTTCGCGAAGTACGGCAGCCGTGGCACCTGGTACGCGCATGCCTCGGTCGGCACGCTGCACGTGCGGCCCATTCTCGACATGCGCGCCGACGGCGCGGCCAAGATGCGCGCCATCGCCGAAGAGGCCAGCGCGCTGGTGCGCAAGTACAAGGGCGCCTTCAGCGGCGAGCACGGCGACGGCCTGTGCCGCGGCGAATGGATCGAATGGCAGTTCGGGCCGGCGATCAACGAGGCTTTCCGCGCGATCAAGCAGCAGCTCGACCCGATCGGCCTGTTCAACCCCGGCAAGATCATCGACCCGCCGCGCATGGACGACGGCGCGCTGTTCCGCTTCGCGCCGCCCACGGCGCCCAAGCCGTACCGCCGCATCGAATTGAAGCCCGTGCTCGACTGGTCGGGCTGGAACGTCAACGCCGACCCCGTGACCGAGGTGACCACCGCGCCCGGCACCGGCGGCGACAGCACCGGCGGCCTCGCCAAGGCCGTCGAGATGTGCAACAACAACGGCCACTGCCGCAAGTTCGACGCCGGCACCATGTGCCCCAGCTACCGCGTGACGCGCGACGAGCAGCACCTGACGCGCGGGCGCGCCAACACGCTGCGCCTGGCGCTGTCGGGCCAGCTCGGTGCCGACGCCTTCACCAGCGAGGCCATGCACGAGACCATGGACCTGTGCGTGGGCTGCAAGGGCTGCAAACGCGATTGCCCGACGGGTGTCGACATGGCGAAGATGAAGGTCGAGTTTCTCGACCACTACAAGAAGCGGCACGGCCATACGCTGAAAGACAAGCTGGTCGCCTACATGCCCGACTACGCGCACCGCGCCAGCCGCATGCCCTGGCTGCTGAACCTGCGCAACCGCGTGCCGGGGGCGGCGTGGCTGGGCGAGAAGATGCTGGGCTTTTCGGCGAAGCGCTCATTGCCCGAATGGCGCACCGACACCTTCTGGCGTGCGAAGGACGCGGTGGCGGCCGGCCTCTTTTCCGATCAGGCCTCGGTGCTGGCCGCTGCGGCGCGCGGCGAGAAGGTCGCCGTGCTGTTCGTCGACACCTTCAACGGCACCTTCGAAAGCGAGAACGTCTTTGCGGCGGCGCGCGTGCTGCACGCCGCGGGCTATGCGTTGCACACGGTGGAGAAGGGCGGCGGGCACCACTGCTGCGGCCGGACCTTCCTGGCCAGCGGCATGGTGGACGAGGCCAAGGTGCGCGCCGGAGCGCTGATCGATGCATTGCTGCCACTGGCGCAGGCCGGTGTTCCCATCGTCGGTCTCGAGCCCTCGTGCCTGCTCACGCTGCGCGACGAAACGCTGGTGATGGGCTTCGGCGACAAGGCGCAGGCCGTCGCGAAGCAGGCATTGCTGTTCGAGGAGTTCATCGCCCGCGAACGCAAGGCCGGCCGCTTCGAACTCGCGCTGAAGCCGGCCACGGCGCCGATCCTGCTGCACGGCCACTGCCACCAGAAGGCCTTCGGCGCGGTGAGCCCGATCATGGACGTGCTGAAGCTGATTCCGGGCGCCGAGCCCGAGCTGATCGAGAGCTCATGCTGCGGCATGGCCGGCAGCTTCGGCTACGAGGCGAGCCACTTCGAGGTGTCGATGCAGATGGCCGAGGCGAGTCTGCTGCCGGCCATCCGCGCGAGGCCCGATGCGGTCGTGGTGGCGGACGGCACGAGCTGCAGGCACCAGATCGGCGACGGTGCGCAGCGCGAGGCGGTGCATGTGGCCGTGCTCCTGGCGCGGCACATGATGCTCTGAGGCGGCTGCGGTTTTCTCTTTCGGAACTCAGAAGGGGGGCGAGACCACCTGGCGCCAGCTGCGGCGCCAGGTGCGGGACACCCCGCAGCCGTCGCCGATTTTCTGCGTGTCGCCCACGCCGGTCAGGAAGCCCGTTTCATTGGTGCAATTGACTTCGGGCTTGCCATCGGGGCGGCCTTCGTTGGTCTGGCCGACCATGTTGCGCGAAGTCACGTTGCCGCGCGTGAACCCGCCGGCAGGGTTCGAGACGATCGAATAGAAGTCGAAGCTGCCGTTGCCATCGACGTCGAACGAATACTTGTTTTTGCCCGTCAGCGCGTCCAGCACGTAGGTGTTGTTCGGCAGGCTGCCGGTGGCCGTGCAGGACTCGATGCCCAGGTTCTTGTCCTCCGGCAGGAAGGACGTGACGATCACGCTGCTGCCCAGGTTGGCCAGGTCGCCCACCACGCGCTCGCCGTTCTCCATCGCCCCGGGGTAGGGAATCATGCCGAGGCTCAGCAGCCATCCCTTCTTGGCTTTCCAGTCCACGGCGTTGCTGCTGACCTGGTAGAAATTCTTGTCGCGCTCGTTGAGCAAGCCGACCTTCGCCGAGGCCTTGTCGATGGTTTGCTCCACGAGGTCGGCGAGTTCGACCTTGCGTGCGTCGGCCTTGGCGTCGCCGCCGATGGGCGTCGGGTCCCAGATGCCGTAGATCGCCTGCTTCCTGGCGGGCGTCGCGAGGTCTTCCTCGTCGAGCAGGATGCCCGTGCCCACGACCACGATGGCGCCGCACTGCGCGGACGCGCTGTACGTGCAGGTGCTTCCGTCGCCGGGGTGGACCTGCCATGCCGGTGCGGCGTAGATCGGCTGCGTCTTGCCGCCCGGTGTGGTGAACAGCAGCTGGCCCTTGGCGGAAGGCCCGAGCTTTGCGCTGCGCAAGTCGAAACGCCACAGGTTGCCGTTCGCGTCGCCGGCGTAGGCGGCGACGATGCGGCGGGTGGTGTCCCGCACGGCGACCACGCCGCCCAGGCCGCGGTTGCCGCCAGTGGCGGTGTTGCCATATTCCGTGGGGAGCCCGATGAATTTCTTGAGCTTGCCGGTGAGCGCCTCCACCATGTACAGCCCGACCTGCTTGCCGGCTTCGGGGTAGTGACCGCTGCCTGTGAGCATGACCCAGGTGCCGTCGTCCAGCTGGCCCGCGGCGGGGTTGTTGGTCACGTGGGCCAGGTCGGCGTAGTCCTTGTGCTTGTTGTTCACCTCCCAGAGAAAGTGGTTCTGGGTCGGCGTGCGGCTGGTGGCACCCAAAGGCGATTCCAGGCCGTACATGAACGGGCCCGCGCGCCCCCCGGTGCCCAGCACCACCTGGCGCCATGTGTTCTTTCCGCCTGCCGGCGCCACGCCGTTCTTGTCGTACACGTCCTGCTCGACCAGTGGGCCGTCGAGTGTGTAGCGGAAGCGGAAGTTCGGATTGGCCAGGTCGACCTGCGACGCCATGGCGCCCTTGGGCATGAAGGCAGCCAGCTCGATGCCCCCTGCGTCGTTCCTGGCGGCGTTCAGCACGTGGACCTTGCCGTTGTTGGTGGCGGCAAAGATAGTGGGAGGGGCTGAGCTCTTGAGCGCCTTGTAGTCGGCATATGCGGTGCCCCTGCCGTCCACCGCGCTCAAGGGACCATAGCCCATGTCGAAACGCCCGCCCACGAACACCGGCGGCGAGTTGACCGAGGCGCCGATGGGCTGCTTGCGCAACCGGTAGACCGTGCCGTCGGCGTCCTTCTGCGGGTCACTGCCCAGCAGGTAGCGGACAAAGCTCTCGTCGGGGGCCTGTTGCTTGTCGACATTGAGCAAGGCGCGGAAATCATCTGGCAGTTTGTCCAGTCTGGTGCCGTAGGTCAGTGCCATGCGCAGGGCCGTGGCGGGCATCGTGGGATCGTAGTTCGACAACGCGAAGATCGTTCGCTTGTCGGCGGCCGGCATCCTGGCATTGGCGGACCAGGCCGGGATCGGCTTGCCGGCTTTGTCGACCGCGTTGTAGTCGCCGTCGGCATTCAGTTCGAAGGCCTTGATGTCGCCGCTGTTGTCCGCGGTCTGGTATTCGGTCGTGTACTTGTATTGGCCTTGCAGCGTCTGGAACTCGTTGCTGTTGCCCGACACGGCCACGCCGGCGTCGTTGCCGGATCCGACCATGCTGCTCAGTGCGTTGTCGAGTGCCCGGCGCACGTCGTCGCCCGAGTACACGCTGTAGGCACGGCCGCCGCCGGTGAAGCCGGCGCGGATGAAGTCGTCCACGCGCTGTGCATCTGTCGTCTTGCTGCCGTCGTTCAGGTCACCGGTGGGCCAGTTGGGTTTCTTCGCCGTGTTGCCGGCGAGCCAATCGTTGTTGTAGCTCTCGATCTGCGCCCAGGTCAGCCCCCCGGTCTTGCCTGCGTCGCCCGAGGGCGTCAGGCCCCAGCCGATGGTGAAGGTGGTCATGTTCTGCCAGAACGTGGGGTTGTGCTGGCCGCCCATGGGGGGAACGTCGTTGGGGAGCGTCTTGGAGAAATCCGTATGCCAGAAGTAGCGGGCCGTGAGGTCGGCAAACCCGTTGCTGCTGGTGCCGCCGTCGCCGTAGGGGATGTACGTGTTTCTGGCGTTCAGCTTCTTGATCGCATCCGTGTTGTCGTAGCCGGGCGCACCCTTCGGGTCGTAGCTGAATGCAGTGGCACTTGCAGACGGCTTGCCGTCGAAGTTGATGCTTGCGCTGCTGGCGGTATAGCGCGTGTCGATGCCTTGCGCGGTCTTCGCGTTCCAGGCGCCGTCGGACAACACGATGCTGTAGGCGCGCCGGCAACTCAGCTCACCGCTCTTCGGGTCGTTGGGGTCGTTCTTCCAGGGGCTGCTCAGGGGGGAGGAGGTGATGGACTTCGTTGCGGTGCCGGCGTAGTAGCTGGCTGCGAGCACCAGGGCGTTGTGGCTGGGTGTTCCTCCCTTGGGGTTGATGCCGTAGATCCAGTCGTAGAAGCTGGTCTTCCACTTCTTTCCGTTCGCGGCCGCTTCGTCCCTGAAGTAGTTGACGCCACTCACGATGCCCAGCGCATCGTCTCCGTTGTTGTTGTACTGGACGTAGCCCACCCGGAACTTGTTGTCGTAGCTTTGCATCGCCAGGCCCAGGGCCGTGCTGACCGCCAGCGTGCGCGAGCGGTACCACTCATACCAGTTCGCGATGTTCTTGCGTTCTTGCTCCGTGGTGCACCGGGTGGCGTTCGGCCCGCAGTCGGTTCGCCTGTGTCCGCCGGGCAGTTCGACGGTGTCCGTGGTGGATGGCGCGCTGATGGTGGTCACGGACCTGTTGGTGGCCATGGCGCAATTGGCGTCCTTGCATTGCACGTAGGTGAACTTCCTGGAACCCGCCGTGGTTCCGGATTGGTGATTCGGACTCGTGTCGTTCGACGACTGGTTGTCCACGAAGAAGGTGGGGTTCGTCTTCGGCGTGCCCTTCGAGTCCACCCTGGCTGCATAGGTGATGGACGGGTTGTAGTACTGCGTATTGACGTTGCTCGATCGCATGGCATACCAGCCGAACTTGTCTTCGCAGTTGTGGCCGCCATCTCGGCCACCGTCCCTGCCGCCGTCCCTTCCGCCTTCGCTGCTGCCATCCTTGCAGTTGTCCCGGACCGGATAGCCTTCCTGCGACTCCTCGTCCATCGACCCGGAGTTGTCCAGCACGAACATCAGGTTGGGCTTGGCGCCCGGCACGGCGTTGTAGAGCGGGGCCTGGCTCGGCGTCGTGGCAGCCAGCGCATCGCCAATGGGAACAAGCGCCGCGCCCCAAGCGGCAGCGAGACTGATGAACGTTCGCAGCGTGCGTTCGGCCTTGGCGGCCGCCGGAACAAGAAGTTGGCGCGTGGCGGTCATGCGGTTTTCCTTGCGGTTGAAAGTGGGGCGCTGAGGAGGCGTGCGAGATTCATCGCCAGCACTCCTTCGTCAGCAGTCCCGTGACTTCGTCGTCCATGTCCTTCACCCCTAGGCCGCTCAAGGTCAGCGTGCCGCACCGGTCGCCGGCCATGCTGCCGGTGCGGGTGGCCTTGAGCATGTAGCTGGGTGGGTTGTCGCGCGCGAAGACGGCGATGGTGTAGTTGGCGGTGCCGGATTTCGGCGACTGCTGCAAAGCCTTGGGCAGCAGGCTCTCCGCGCCTTTCTTCTGCTCGGTCTCGTCGCCGGCATCCCCTGCGACAGCGGTGTAGCGGTCGTTGGCCGAGTAGTAGCGCTGCATGAACTGTGCGGCTTCCATCAGGATGCCCTGGGCTTCCGCGCGCTTGGAACGGCGCACGTGCTCCTGGTAGTTCGGCAGCGCGATGGCGGCGAGGATGGCGACGATCGCGACGACGACCATGACCTCGATCAGTGTGAAGCCGCGGCGGGAGCGCGAGGAAGCGGAAGGCAGGTATGTCATGGCGATGAGGGTCATGAAGTCATTTGTCGCGCGTCAGCACGGACTGCAGCCACGCTTCGGCGCCCTGGGTGGCGACGCCGGTCGACGTCTCGAACCGGGCGTTGTTGGCAAAGCCCCGGGCGGTGATCAGGTAGCCGGTCAGCTTGGGCGTCGAGGTGGTGGCGATCTTCTGGATGAGGCAGCGCGGTTCGATCTCCAGGGGCGTGGCGTCGACCGTGGTGCCGGTGGGCTTCTTGTTGACATACGCCTTCGGAACGGCGATCGCGCTGTTGCCGACCCAGCTGGCCTTCTTGCGCCATGCCGCGTCTTCGTCGAACTCCGAGCCGATGGGGGTCGTGATGATCCGGGCGCGCATGCCGACGGAGGCGTACTCGGTGTAGTCCTTGTCGTCACCGTCGAAGATGGCCACCTGTTCGCAAAAACGCAGCGCGGTCTCGGCGGCCTCGCGCGCGACCTCGGTTGAACGGATGCCGTTCACGCTGCGCTCGCTCTGCGTGGCATTGCGGATCGCGAAGGTGCCGACCAGCGACAGGATCACGACCAGGATCAGCGTGACGATCAGTACGACGCCGCGTTCGTACGCACGGCCGGCGATGCGGCGCGGAAGAGGGGATGGCTTCGTGTTCATGGGGTGATCAGGCGGTTGCGCAGCAGCACCGTGGTGGTGAAGGTCCTGCGCAGGTAGCCGTCGGTGCCGGTGCGGTCGGTGTTGTCGCATCGCTTGTAGGCAAGGCCACCGTCGGGCACGTCGCGCACCGGCCGGTCGCTGCGCATCTGCAGGCACACGCGCACGCTCAGCACGCGGCTCCAGCGGTCTTCGGCGAGATCGGCAAGAACGCCGCTGCCGGGCAGGGCATCGACACCCGCGGCATCCAGGTACTTGACGATCTGGTGTCGCAGCGGGTCGTAGGTGGCCGCCAGTTCGATGCTGGGACGGTTGGCCACGCCGTACAGAATGCGCATGCTCTCGACGTTGGCGAGCAGCGGTTGCGAGGCACCGATGGCGTTGACGGCGTCGCGCTTTTCCATGCCGCGGCACGACAGCATCGGCGCCGTGCTCGCGTCTGTCACCAGATAGCGGTTGTCAGCCAGTGCGTAGTTGGCGGGTGGGGGCGCGCCGGGGGCAGGCGTGGGAGGCGGGCTCACCTGCGATGGCGTGAGCGCGTTGATGCCGTTGCCCAGACAGTTCGTTGCCAGCTTGGCGTCGGTGCCCGTGGGCATGGTGTTGTCGGTGGTGGCTTCGTAGCGGATGGCGATGGCGTCGCTGCCTTTGCCCGTGCACGACAGCTTGTCGAAGGCGGCTGCGGCGTCGGTGAATCCGCCGGTGCAACCGCGCACGGCGGGGCCGGCGTAGTTGCCCATCACCGTGGCGCCGTTGCTCGGGATGAGCTGCTGCGAATAGCCGGCCTGCTTGAGCTGCTGCTGGATCAGGTTGAGCGCGAGGATGCCGTCCTCGTTCAACTGCGTCTCGGCCTGCGACAACTGGCTGCTGCGGCTGGAGGTCGAGAACGTGGACAGAGCGGCGGCCAGGATCACCAGCCCGATCGTCAGCGAGATCATCAGCTCGATCAGCGTGAAGCCGCGGGCCGGGTTGCGCCTTCGCGGGGGAGCAGCGAAGACGGCGCTCACAGCGTGACCCGGAAGTACATGCAGTTCACCTCTGTCGGGGCCGCGATGTTGGCGCCGGCGATGGGGCAGGCCTGGCGCAGCCCGAAGCCCGTGTCCTCCGCGATGGCGCGCCAGATCAGCCAGATGTTCAGCACGCGCGTGGCCGGCAGGCCGTTCACGCCGGAGGCCGCGTCGACCAGTTCCGTCGTGACGTAGGCCGTGCCGCCGGGCAACCGGTTCCCGACATTGGTGAGCCACTGCGCGAGGTCGTAGGCAGCAATGGTCGCGCCGCAGGTGTTGACCGGTCTGTCGGGAACGGAGGTGTCGACCTCGCAGGCGGCTGGCGGCGGCGTGGGGTCCGTGGAGGCCGCCTCGCGCGCGCTGGCGTTGTAGGCCTTGGCGTGGGTGTAGCCGGCAAAGCCCGCAAGGTTGGCGCGGGCACGTTCCGCGTAGTCGTTCACCAGGCTCAGGCCGGTGGCGCGCATGCGCGAGAACTGGTTGTACTTGAGGGCCGCCGACGTGAGCCCCGCCATGCCGAACAGGCCGATGGCCAGGATGACGATGGCGACCAGCACCTCGAGGAGGGTGGCACCGCGTTGTTGTGTGGGGCGCTTCATTCGTCGTTGCCCGAACAGTCTTCGCCATCTGCGGCGTAGCGGATGCGCCCGGGCTTGCTGATGCACAGCGTCTTGCGTGCCCACGGGGTGGTGCTGGCCGTTTCGAAGCCGGGGGCCTCGACGGTGATGCTGTTGCTCCCCGAGCTCACCAGACCGTTGGGTAGGAAGACGAAGCGGCCTGCTTTGCCGAGGGCGATCTTCGCGATGCCGGGCAGTGCGTCCTGCCGCAGCAGCACCTCGTCTGTCGATTCGGAATAGGAGAAGTCGCCGTCGCGGTCGTTGTTGACGAAGACGATCCAGCCGGCCGCGAAATCGTTGCCATCCGAACCGGTTTCGCAGTCGACCGCGGTGCCAGCGCGCAACTGGCAGACGACGACGGCTCTTGCGCGGGCGATGGCTTCAGTGCGCGCGATGCGCAGCGAACCGGTCACGGCATTGACGGCGTTGGACAGCCGCCATTGCACGACGAAGCGCGACATCGAAGGCGCCGCGATGCCGATCAGGATCGCGAGGATCGCCAGCGTGACCATCAGTTCGATGGCCGTCAGTCCGCGCTGGTCGCGCAGCCGCGCGGGCCGCGAAGAATCGCGTGGCCTCATGTGCATGTCTCTCCCTGTTGTTTTGGAATTTCAGCCGACAACTTCTGGGCGCGAGACTAGGGGGCGATGCACATGTCCGACAACGGCTTGCCGACGTTCGGTGCGTTCGAAAGGATGAGCGGAAATGCATCGAAACGCCGAGTGAAAGTCTGGTATTTCGGGGTGTTTGGCTGGTACTTTTTCTCTTCTGCGGAAGTGGGCTTCGCGCCCACGCCCGCGCGTCGTTTTTCAACCTTGAATCACAATGCTCCGATGACTGCCGCATCCCCTTCCGAATCCGGCTTTGCCTTGTTCCCGACCGCCATCGGCGTCTGCGCGCTGGCCTGGGGACCGCAGGGGCTGGTCGGTGTGCAGCTGCCCGAAGAGCGGGGCGAGGCCGCGACGCGTGCGCGCATGCGTCGGCGCTTTCCTGATCTGGAAGAAGCCCCGCCGTCGCCGCGCGCGCAGCACGCCATCGCGGGCGTGCAGGCGCTGCTCGAAGGCGCGACCGACGACCTGTGCGACATCGAGCTCGACATGCGCGGCGTGTCCGAGTTCCATCAGCGCGTCTATGCGATCGCGCGGCGCATTCCGCCGGGGCAGACGCGCACCTACGGCGAGATGGCCGAAGAACTCGGCGACAAGGGCCTGTCGCGCGCGGTCGGCCAGGCCATGGGCCACAACCCCTTCGCGCCGGTCGTGCCGTGCCACCGGGTGCTGGCCGCGGGCAACAAGCCCGGCGGCTTCTCTGCGGGCGGTGGCGCATTGACCAAGCTGCGCATGCTCGACATCGAAGGCGCCACGCCGAACGGGACGCGCTCGCTGTTCTGAGCTTGAACGGTCAGGCCGCCGGCACGGGCAGCCGCTGCAGTCCTGCGATGCGCGAGCCGAAGATGATCGCGGCCTGCAGCACGAAGCCCGCGAGCGCCAGCAGCAGGCAGGCCGGCTCGCCCCACAAGGCGCCCACCAGGCCGCCGAGCGCTGCGCCGACCGGGCGTGCGCCTGCATTCACCGTCAGGAAGACGGCCGACACCCGGCCCAGCATCGCCGAGGCCGTCACGCTCTGGCGCAGCGTGGTCGAGGTGATGACCCAGACCATCGGCCCCGCGCCGAACAGGAAGAACGAGAGCGCGGCCAGCGAGGCGGTCGGCACGACGAGCGTGGCCGCCATCGTCGCGGCGGCAGCGACCGCCACCGCCGGCCCGACCTGGATTGCGCGCCCGAAAGGCAGGCGCGCCGTCACGCGCGAGGTCAGCAGCGCGCCGACGACCATGCCCGCACCGTACATCGCGAGCGTGAAGCCCACGGCCTGCGCGCCGAGGCCCAGCACGCGCACGGCATACGGCACATAGCCCGCCTGCAGCACGAACCACGAGATGTTGAAGACCGCACCGGTCATCAGCATCGGCCGCAGGAACGCGTGCTGCCAGACGAAGCGCGCGCCATCGTGCACATCGCGCAGCGGATGGCGCGACGGGGCCGTGGGGCGGGGTGCTTCGTGCAACCGCAGCAAGAGGCCCACGGCCGCCACCGACAGCACCGCCGCCAGCACGAAGGCCGACGACGCGCCGGCCCACGCGACGAGCGCGCCCGCGAGCGCGGGCCCGGCCGTGAAGGCGGCACTGCGCGCCAGCTCCAGCCGCCCGTTGGCACGCGCCAGCGCGTCCCGCGGCACGAGCGCCGGCACCAGCGCGGGCGCCGCGACGCTGAAGCCCACGGTGCCGACCGCGCCGAGGAAGCCAAGCACGGCCAGCCCGCCGATGCCCAGCGTCGACGACAGCACCATGCCGAGCAAGGCCAGCAACGACACCGCGCGCAGGCCCTCGGCCCACACCATCAAGCGACGGCGCGACATGCGGTCCGCGAGCAGGCCCATCGGCAGCGAGACCAGCAGAAAGGGCAGCGTTTGCACCGCCGCGAGAAAGCCGATCTCGCCCGGCCCGGCGCCGAGCGCGAGCACGGCCACCAGCGGCACGGCCGCGAGGCTCAGTTGTTCGGCGGACTGCGCCGCCAGATTGGCCCAGGCGAGGTGGGAGAAGGAACGGGGAAGAGGCGAGGGCATGGGGCGTGGCACGAAGAGAAAGACCGCATCCTCGGGGCCGCGCCCGTCTGCCGCTGGCCGTTTACGGACGTGGAAGCCTCAGCCCGCGTTCATCTGTTCGAACCACTCGGCCACGCACGCCGCCTCGGGCGCCGCATCGGGCGCAAGGCCGTAGTAGTAGCGCTCCAGCGTCATCCGCAATTCAGGCAACGGCGATTGCAGCCGCCCCGAGGCCAGGTCGTGCGCCACCAGCGAGGTCGGCGCCAGCGCGATGCCCAGGCCGTCGACCGCGGCCTGCAGCACGAAGTGCAGGTGATCGAACTGCAGCCGACCGGCCGGCCGGGCGCGCGGTGCGCCGACCTGCTTCTTCCAGTCGTCCCAATCGTCCTTGCGCGTGCGCGCCGACAGCAGCACGTGCGAGGCGAGGGCGCGCAGGTCGGGCAGCGGCTGCGCCTTGAACAATGCGGGCGCGCCGACCACCAGCACCTCGTCTTCGAGGAAAGGCCGCACCTGGATCGAGGACGGCCAGCCTTCGAGGCCGCGGCGCACGGCGATGTCGAAGCTGTCCGTGGCCTGTTCGGGCATGACGGTGCTGGTGACGACCTGCGGCTCGATATCGGGATGGCGTTCCACGAACGACGGCAACCGGGGAATGAGCCAGCGCACCGCGAACGAGGGCCGCACGTTGATGCGCACCGCGCGCGCCGGTCCCTGCAGTTGCAGCGCGCGGGCTGCCGCGTGGATCTGCGAGAGCGCGGGTTCGGTCTCCGCGAAGAACTGCTGGCCCTCGGGCGTCAGCGTGACCTGCCGGATGCGGCGCTCGAACAGCGCCACGCCCAGGCAGGCCTCGAGGCTCTTGATCTGCCGGCTCACCGCGCTGTGCGTCACATGCAGTTCGACCGCGGCACGCGTGAAGCTCAGGTGGCGGGCCGCCGCCACGAAGGCGCGCACGGCATGGAGGGGCGGTTCGCGAAGCGGCATGCGTGCGATTTTCTCACGCATGCCGCGCGGGAATGTCGTTTGTCGGCGGGCGTTGCGAGCGGGCACGATATGGGCTCGATGTCCGCTGCACCACCGCTTTCTCCCGCTGTTCCCGTCCGTTCCACCGACCTGGATTCCCGCCACGCCGCGATGGCGCTCGGCCTCTCGCTGCCGGCCGACGTGGTGCTGTACCTGCTGCTGCCCATGTACGCGTCGCAGTTCGGCGTCTCGCTGGCCGAGGTCGGCCTGCTGCTGGCGGCCAACCGGCTGGTGCGCATCGCGGGCTACGGCTGGGTGGCGCGTTTCTATGCGCGCCACGGCGACCGGGCCAGTTGCACGCTGGCCGTGGTGGCCGCCGCGTGTTGCGGGCTGGGCTACGCCACGCTCTCGGGGTTCTGGGCGCTGCTGCCGCTGCGGCTGACCTGGGGCCTGTGCTTCGCGGCGCTCAACCTGTCGACGCAGGCCCTGGCCACGGCCGACCCGATCGGTGCCGCGCGGCGCAGCGGGCGTTCGCGCGCCTTCATCGCGACCGGACCGGTGCTCGCGCTGCCGCTCGGTGCGCTGCTGGCGTACACGGTCGGGCCGCGCGCGATCTTCGGCGTGCTGGCGGTGGTGTCGTTGCTCGCGCTGTTCGTCACGCGGCGGCTGCCGTCGAAGCCGCACCACAGCGCCGCGCCGACACGGCGCTTCCAGCGGCCGAACGCGCTGGACGGCTGGTCGTTCATGGAAGGGCTGGCGCTCGACGGCCTGTTCATCGTGGGCCTGTCGTACCTCGGCAAGGACCTGCTGCCCGGCGGCGCGGTGATCGTGGCCGGCGTGCTGATGGCGCTGCGCTACCTCGCCGAAATCTTCCTCGGACCGGTGGGCGGGCGCATGGCGGAGCACTTCGGCGCCGAGCGCCTGCTCGTGAGCCTGTCTTTGGTGACGTCGCTCGCGCTCGTGGGCTTCGGCCTGGGCTGGCTGTGGAGCTGCGCGGCGCTGATCGTGGTGCTGCGCGCGCTGCAGCTGCCGCTCCTGCCACCCATCGTGGCGCGGCGCACGCCCGGACCCGAACGGGTGCAGGCGCTGGCCGCCCGCGCCGTCTGGCGCGACATCGGCGCGGGTGCCGGGCCCTTGCTGGCCGGCGTGCTGCTGCCCATTGCTTCGCCGCCGTGGATCTACGGCAGTGCCGCGCTGTTGCTGGCGGTGGCGGCGCTGGCCTGTGTCCGGCGCGCATCGCCACCCACCCCGATCCAGGAGAACATCGCCCCATGACCACCATCGACACCGTCGCCCAACTCGAAGCCCTGTTCGGCCAGCCGGGCGAGGCCTCGCTCAAGAAAGAGGTGCCGTACCTGCACCCGAGCTACCAGGCGCTGATCGCCGCATCGCCGTTCGCGGTGCTCGCGACCACCGGGCCCGGCGGGCTCGACGCCTCGCCGCGCGGCGACGCCCCGGGCTTCGTCGCGGTGCAGGACGAGACCACCTTGCTGCTGCCCGAGCGGCGCGGCAACAACCGCATCGACAGCCTGCGCAACATCGTGGCCGACCCGCGCGTGGCCTTGCTGTTCCTGATTCCGGGCGTGGGCGAGACGCTGCGCGTGAACGGGCGCGCACGCATCAGCGTGGCGCCCGAGCTGCTGGCGCGCTTCGCGGTGGAAGGGCGTGCGCCGCAGTGCGTGATCGAGATCAGCGTCGAGACCGTGTTCTTCCAATGCGCCCGCGCCATCCAGCGTTCGAAGCTCTGGGCGCCGGTGCCAGAAGACGCGCCGCGCACCGTGCCGACGCCAGGCGCCATCCTTTCCGCGCTGACCGATGCGGCCTTCGACGGCGCCACCTACGACCGCGAACTGCCGGCGCGCCAGCAGGCCACGCTGTACTGAAGGGACGCGGCGTACCGCCCGGTAGAACGAATGCACTAGCGGCGAAAGCCGGCGACCCCACGCCTGCACCGATTGCGCGCCTTCGCCACAATCGACCCGATGCGTTCTTCTCCGTTCTTCAAAATGGCCCTGCTGCTGGGCCTGCTCTCCGCCATCGGGCCTTTCGCGATCGACATGTACCTCCCGGCCTTGCCCGCCATCGGACAGAGCCTGCATGCGGACATCGGCGCGGTGCAGATGAGCCTCACCGCCTTCTTCCTGTCGCTCGGCGCGGGCCAGCTGCTCTACGGTCCGATCTCCGACATGGTGGGGCGCAAGCCGCCGCTGTATGCCGGGCTGGTGCTGTTCGCGCTGGCCAGCGTGGGCTGTGCGCTGGCGACCGACATCCAGACCCTGATCGCGCTGCGCTTCGTGCAGGGCCTGGGCGCGGCCGCCGGCATGGCGATTCCGCGCGCCGTGGTGCGCGACCTGCACACCGGCACCGACGCCGCGCGGCTGATGTCGCTGCTGATGCTGGTGTTCAGCGTGTCGCCGATTCTTGCGCCGCTCGCGGGCAGCCTGGTCATCGCCTTCACCGGCTGGCGCGGCGTGTTCTGGGCCGTCACCATCGCTGCGGTGGCGGGCCTGGCCATGATGGTCAAGCTGCTCGACGAAACACGCCCGGCCTCGGAGCGTGTCGAAAGCAGCCTGGGCAGCGCGCTGTCGGCCTACTGGCTGCTGCTGCGCGACTGGCACTACCTCGGGCTGGTGTTCATCGGCAGCTTCGCGATGGCGGGCTTCTTCACCTACCTGGCCAATTCGTCGTTCGTGATGATCGACCACTACGGCCTGTCGCCGGCGATGTACAGCGTGGCCTTCGGCGTGAACGCGGCGGCCTTCATCGCGGCCTCGCAGTTCACGGGCTCGCTGGGCGAGCGCTACGGGCTGGTCAACCTCGTCAAGTTCGGCGTGGCCTGCTGCGGCGTGGCGATGGTCGCCATGTTCGTGTACTTCGCGATGGGCGGCGACAACCTGTGGGTGCTGATCGTCCTGTACTTCATCGCCTCGGGCTTCATGGGCCTCGTGATCCCGACCACCGGCGTGCTGGCGCTCGAGATGCATGGCGCCATCGCCGGCACGGCCTCGGCGCTGCTGGGCACGCTGCAGATGCTGACCGGCGCGCTGGCGATGGCGGTGGTGGGCCTGTTCTCCAACGGCCGGCCGCTGCCGATGGTGGCGGGCATGGCCGCCGGCGCGCTCATCGCGCTGGTGCTGACCTGGCTCACGCTGGGCGGTGTGCGCTCGGAGCCGACCGGGGGCAGGGCGCAGGAGGCCTGACATGACGGCCGCCGCAGCAAGCGACGCCAAGCCGCTTCCCCTCGACGGCCTGGCCGCGCCCGCGCGCGGCTGGGCGATGCTGGTCATCATCCTCGGGCTCACGGTGTCGGTGCTCGACGGCACCATCGTCAACCTCGCGCTGCCCGGCATCGCGCGCGAGCTGCAGGCCACGCCGGCACAGGCCATCTGGGTGGTCAACGCCTACCAGATCGCCACGCTGGTGATGCTGCTGCCGCTGGCCTCGCTGGGCGACCTCGTGGGCTACCGGCGCGTGTACCTGGTGGGCATGGCGGTGTTCACCGTGTCGTCGCTGGCCGCGACCTTCGCCAACTCGCTCGCCACGCTGATCGCGTCGCGTGCGCTGCAGGGGCTGGGCGCGGCAGGGATCATGAGCGTCAACGCGGCGCTGGTGCGGCTCACGTTCCCCTCGGCGCAGCTGGGGCGGGGCATGGCCATCAATTCGCTGGTGGTCGCTACCTCGTCGGTGGCAGGGCCTTCGGTGGCGGCAGCGATCTTGTCGGTGGCGTCGTGGCCGTGGCTCTTCGCCATCAACGTGCCACTGGGCATCGTCACCTTTGCGCTGGGCCTGCGGGCGCTGCCGTTCAACCGCGCGGCGCCGGCCGCGGGCGCGCGCTTCTCGCCGATCGACGTGACGCTCAACGTGCTGATGTTCTCGCTGGTCTTCCTCGGCGTGGACCATTTGGGCGTGCGCGAGGGCGGGGTGCAGGCCACGGGCACGCCGTGGTCGGCCTGGGCCACGCTGGGGGCCGGGCTGGCAGTGGGCTTCGTCTACCTGCGGCGCCAGCGCACGCAGGCGGTGCCGCTCTTTCCCATCGACCTGCTGCGCATCCCGGTGTTCGCGCTGTCGATGGGCACCTCGGT
Source organism: Variovorax sp. GW823-FHT02B07 (assembly GCF_058797695.1). Taxonomy (NCBI): domain Bacteria; kingdom Pseudomonadati; phylum Pseudomonadota; class Betaproteobacteria; order Burkholderiales; family Comamonadaceae; genus Variovorax; species Variovorax sp. GW823-FHT02B07. The sequence goes on along the minus strand of NZ_JBXAJX010000001.1, from coordinate 2,105,420 downwards.
GGCGGCGTTCTGCGCGCAGATGCTGGCCTACATCGCGCTGCCGTTCCTGCTGCTCGACGTGTACGGCCGCAGCCACATCGAGGCCGGCCTGCTGATCACGGCGTGGCCGCTGGCCATCGTGGTGATGGCGCCCATCGCCGGGCGGCTCATCGGGCGCTACCCCGACGGGCTGCTGGGCGGCATCGGCCTGGGCCTGCTGGCCACGGGCCTGGCACTGCTGGCGGCGCTGCCGGCGCACCCGGGCAATGCCGACATCGCCTGGCGCATGGCGCTGTGCGGCCTGGGCTTCGGCCTGTTCCAGTCGCCCAACAACCACACCATCGTGAGTTCGCCGCCCGCGCACCGAAGTGGTGCGGCCAGCGGCATGCTGGGCACGGCGCGGCTCACGGGGCAGACGCTGGGGGCCGTGGTGCTGGCGGCGGTGTTCAGCGTCTGGAGCCCGCACGGCGGGCACGGCCCGGTGGTGGCGCTGGTGCTGGCGGCGGGCTGCGCGGCGGTGGCGGCGGTTTTCAGCAGTCTGCGGCTGAAGACGACAAGTCCGCATGCCTGAATAAGGTAGGGTACGGCCTCATGAAGGAAGTACCTGACACCGTGGTCTGCCCGGGCTGCGACGCGGTCTACGCCCGCACGCCGCTGGCGCCGCGCGACGTGGCCGAGTGCCCGCGCTGCGGCACCGAGCTCGACCGGCACCCGGGCGCGCAGCAGCGGCGCATCCTGCCGCTGACGGTCGCGAGCCTGATCATGTTCGCCATCGCCAACCTGTTTCCCATCGTCGAGATCGAGCTGCAGGGCCTGCGCAGCCAGACCACGCTGGCCGGCGCGGTGGTGGTGCTGAGCGCCGAGGGCATGTCGCCGGTGGCGCTGCTGGTGCTGGCCACGACCATCCTGTTTCCGCTGCTGCAGCTGTGCATCCTGGCCTATCTGCTGGTGCCGCTGGCCCGCGCGCACCGGCCCTGGGGCTTCGCGGTGCTGGTGCGCATGATGCAGTCGCTGCGGCCCTGGGGAATGATCGAGGTCTTCCTGCTCGGCGTGCTGGTCGCGATCGTCAAGCTGTCGAGCATGGCGACGGTGGTGCCGGGGCCCGCGCTGTGGGCCTTCGTGGCGCTCACCGTGACGCTCACGGCCGTGCTGTCGTTCAACCCCGGCGCGTTCTGGGAGATGACCTTCCGCAAAGCCGATGAAGAGGATGCAGCCGCGCCGGAGGTGCGCGCATGAACATGCGCGGGCTGCCCGCCCGCCTGGCCTCGGCACGTCCGTGGGAGGCGCAGGTCGACGACGAGCACGACTACGAGAACCCGGTGCCGACGGCCGCCGCGCTCGGCCTGCACGTCTGCACGCACTGCACGGCCGTCTGGCGCGATGCCGAAGATGGCGACGCCTGCGCCCGCTGCGGCACGCACCTGCACACGCGCAAGCCGCAGAGCCTGAACCGCACCTGGGCCTTCCTGATCGCGGCCTGCATCATGTACATCCCGGCCAATCTGCTGCCGGTGATGATCACGCGCACGCTGTTCGGCGCGCAGTACGACACCATCCTGAGCGGCGTCATCTACTTCTGGGTGTCGGGCGCCTGGGGGCTGGCGGCCATCGTGTTCATCGCGAGCTTCCTGGTGCCGTTGTTCAAGCTGGCGGTACTGCTCTTGCTTGTGGTGCTGGCGCAGCGACGCAGCAACTGGCGCCGGCGCGAGCGGGCCAAGCTGTATCACATCATCGAGATCATCGGACGCTGGTCGATGCTCGACGTGTTCGTGGTGTCGCTGCTGACCGGGCTGGTGCAGATCCAGGGCTTCGCGGTCATCACCGCGGGCGTGGGCATTGCGGCCTTCGGCGCGGTGGTGGTGCTGACCATGCTGGCCTCGCTGAGCTTCGACCCGCGCCTGACGTGGGACGGCCCGGTGCCGCAAGCAGACACGGACGAACGACACATTGAAAGCAGGGAAGAAAAAATCGCATGAGTGAAGAAGACACGCAACCGCAAGACCGTCCGGCAGCGTCGGCCCCGCCCGCGCTGCCGAAGCCGAAAGTGGCGCGCCGCCGCGAATGGCTGCCCTCGCTGATCTGGCTGATTCCCATCGTCGCCGCGCTGGTCGGCGTGACGCTGGTGGCCCGCATCCTCATGGAGCGCGGCCCCGAAATCGTGCTCACCTTCAAGACGGCCGAGGGCCTCGAAGCCGGCAAGACCGCCGTGAAATACAAGGACGTGCAGATCGGCCTGGTGCAGAGCCTGCGGCTGGCGCGCGACCGCTCGCACGTGCGCGTGCTGGTGCAGCTCAACAAGGACGCCGAGGGCTTCACCTCGGCCGACTCGCGCTTCTGGGTGGTGCGGCCGCGGCTGGACACCTCGGGCATCTCGGGCCTGGGCACGCTGCTGTCGGGCGCCTACATCGGCGCCGATGCGGGCGTCGAGAAGGAAACCGCGGGCGAGTTCACCGGCCTCGAAGCCCCGCCCATCGTCACGCGCGGCGACTCGGGCCAGCAGTTCCTGCTGCGCGCGCGCGACGTGGGCTCGCTCGATGTCGGCTCGCCCGTGTACTTCCGGCGCATCAAGGTCGGGCAGGTCGCAGCCTACGAGCTCGACGGCGACGGCCGCGGCGTCACGCTGCGGGTGTTCGTGAACGCGCCGTACGACAAGTTCGTCGGCATGAACACGCGCTTCTGGCAGGCCAGCGGCATCGACGCGCAGCTCAGCGCCAGCGGCTTCACGCTGCGCACGCAGTCGCTGGCCACCATCCTGCTCGGCGGCATCGCCTTCCAGGCGCCCGACGATGCCATGGGCCCGCTGGCCAAGGAGAACACGGCCTTCGTGCTGGCGCAGGACGAAAGCGCCGCCATGAAGGAGCCCGACGGTCCCTCGCAGACGCTGCTGATGTACTTCAACCAGTCGCTGCGCGGCCTCACGCCGGGCGCACCGGTCGACTTCCGCGGCGTGGTGCTGGGCGAGGTGAAATCCATCGGCGTCGAGTTCGACCGCGCCGAGCGCGAGTTCCGCATGCCGGTGCTGGTGCAGATCTACCCCGACCGCCTGCGCCGCCGCGAGAGCGGTGCCGGTGCGCAGGCCACGGAGTCGCGCGCGACGCAGCAGGAGCGGCTGCGCTTCCTGGCCGAGAAGGGCCTGCGCGCGCAGCTGCGCAACGGCAACCTGCTGACCGGCCAGGTCTACGTGGCGCTCGACTTCTTCCCGAAGGCGCCGCCCGCGAAGATCGACCTGTCGAAGAGCCCGATCGAGCTGCCGACCATCGCCAACGGCCTGGACGAGATCCAGTCGCAGGTGCAGGAAATCGCCACCAAGCTCAACAAGGTGCCCTACGAGCAGATCGCCACCGACCTGCGCACCACGCTGGCCACGCTCAACAAGACGCTCACCAGCACTGAGCAGACCGTCAGCCGCATCAACAGCGACGTGACGCCCGAGCTGGCCGCCGCCATGAAGGACGTGCGCAAGACCGTCAACTCGGCCGAACGCACGCTGGCCGACGACTCGCCGCTGCAGCAGGACATGCGCCAGACCCTGCGCGAGCTGACGCGCGCCGCCGGTTCGGTGCGCGTGCTGACCGACTACCTCGAACGCCATCCCGAATCGCTGCTGCGCGGCAAACCGGACGACAAGAAATGAAGACGACGACCTTCGCGCTCGCGGGCGCCGCCGCGTTGCTGGTGCTGGCAGGCTGCGCGAGCAAGCCCGACAGCTACTACACGCTGGCCAGCCCGCCCGCGCTCACCGACGCGGCGCCGCGCACTCCTGATGCCGCCGCGCCGCTGTACATCGAGCTCGCGCCCGTGGCCGTGCCCGAGCGGCTGGCGCGCCCGCAGATGGTGGTGCGCCGCCCGACCGGCGGTGTGCAGGTCGACGTGCTCGAACAGCACCGCTGGGCCTCGTCCTTCGAGAACGAACTGCGCGACGCACTCGGCAGCGGCATCGCCAGCCGGCTCGGCGCGCTCGACGTCACGCAGGGCGGCCGCCAGACCTCGCAGCCCGTGTGGCGCGTGGCGGTGCAGGTGCGCCAGTTCGAGATGGTGGACGGCGGGCGCGTGGACGCCGGCTTCACCTGGACCCTGCGCCGCTCCGACGAGGCGCGCACGCTGGTGTGCCGCCTCGACGCGGGCGAAGCCACCGGCGGCGGCATGGACGCGCTGGCGCAGGGCGCGCAGCGCGTGACGGCCGCGGCGGCGGCGGCCATGGCGCGCAGCGTGAATGCGGCGCGGACGAACCCGGGCGCGACGGCGTGCGCGACCTGAGGCTTTCACCTTTCCCCGACGGGGGAAGGCTCCACGCCACCATCCGCTAGAACGGAGGCCCCATGGCACAGATCGGCAAGGCGCCCTGCGACGACACGCTGATCCTGCATGGGTCTCCGCCCCCCACAGAAGAGGGCGCCTGCCCTGAAGCCTCCAAGCCCTGGGTGCTGGCCGCGGCCATCGTCGGCTCGAGCATGGCCTTCATCGACGGCACGGTGGTCAACGTTGCCTTGCCTGCCATCCAGGCCGATCTGCACGCCACGGCCTTCCAGGCGCAATGGGTGGTCGAGTCCTACGCCTTGTTGCTCGCGGCACTGCTGCTGGTGGGCGGCGCGCTCGGCGACCACTACGGACGGCGGCGCATCTTTGCCATCGGCGTGGTCGTGTTCGCCGTGTCGTCAGTGGGCTGTGCGCTCGCGGCCGACGTGCAGCAGCTCATCGCCGCACGCGCGATTCAAGGCGTCGGAGGCGCGCTGCTGGTACCGGGCAGCCTGGCGCTCATCAGCGCCTCGTTTCCCGAGAAGGAACGCGGCAAGGCCATCGGCACCTGGTCGGGCTTCAGCGGCATCACGGCGGCGGTGGGGCCGGTACTGGGCGGCTTCCTGGTCGATCACTTCTCGTGGATCTGGGCTTTTCTCATCAACGTGCCGATGGCGCTGCTGGTGCTGTGGATCGTGCGCCGCCACGTGCCCGAGAGCAAAGGCGCCGCGGCGCGCGGCGGGCTCGACCTGTGGGGCGCGCTGCTGGCGACCGCCGGGCTGGGCGGCATCGTCTACGCGTTCATCGAGGCACCGACGCAAGGCTGGCGTTCGCCGGCCGTGCTCGCGGCGCTGGCGATCGGTGTCGCGGGCAGCGTCGGCTTCGTCATTGCCGAACGCCGGGCGCGCACGCCGATGCTGCCGCTGTCGCTGCTGCGCATCGGCAACTTCAGTGGCGCCAACCTGCTGACGCTGCTGCTGTATGCGGCGCTGGGCGGCGGGCTGTATTTCTTTCCGCTCAACCTGATCCAGGTGCAGGGCTACTCGGCCACGGTGGCGGGCGCGGCGCTGCTGCCGTTCATCTTCCTGATGTTCGCGCTCTCGGGCTGGGCCGGGCAGCTGGTCGACCGCTTCGGGCCGCGCCTGCCGCTGGTCATCGGGCCGGCCATCGCGGCCGTGGGCTTTGCGCTGTTCGCGTTGCCGGGCGTGGGCGCGAGCTACTGGAGCGGCTTCCTGCCCGCCGTGGTGGTGCTGGGCTTCGGCATGACGGTGACGGTTGCGCCGCTCACCACCACGGTCATGAATGCCGTGGGGCCCGACCTCGCGGGCGTGGCTTCGGGCGTGAACAACGCGGTGTCGCGCGCGGCGGCGGTGCTGGCGATTGCCGTGTTCGGCGCCATCATGGCCTGGGCCTTCGACGCGGCGCTGGCCGAGCGGCTGCAGGCGATGGGCGCGTCGGACGAGGTGCGGGCTTTTCTTGCGGCCGAGCGCGACCGGCTGGCGGCGGCCGGTGCGCCGCCGGGGGCCGACGCGGCCACCGTCGCCGCCGTGAAGCGCGCGGTGGCCGAATCCTTCGTCGCGGGCTTTCGCTGGGTGATGCTGCTGAGCGCCGGCCTGGCCGTGCTGAGTGCGGTCAGCGCCTGGCTGATGATCCGGCGCACGCCCGTGGAAAAGCCAGACAACAACAAGCCATGAGACAGGAGACAAACCACCGATGGAAGCAGCACAACCGGCCGTCGCGCCGCCGCACGTCGATGTCCTGATCGTCGGTGCCGGCCTGTCCGGCATCGGCGCCGCCTGCCACCTGCAGGCGCAGTGCCCGGGTCGCAGCTACGCGATCCTCGAAGGGCGCGAACGCAGCGGCGGCACCTGGGACTTGTTCCGCTACCCGGGCGTGCGTTCCGACTCCGACATGTACACGCTGGGCTACGTGTTCCGCCCGTGGACGCAGGCCAAGGCGATCGCCGACGGCCCGTCGATCCTGCAGTACGTGCGCGACACCGCGCGCCAGCACGGCGTCGAGGACAAGATCCACTACCAGCACCGCGTGGTGCGCGCCGCCTGGTCGAGCGCCGACGCCTGCTGGACGGTCGACGTGGAGCAGGGGCCCGACCAACGGCTCGTGCAGTGGCGCTGCAACTTCCTCTTCCTGTGCAGCGGCTACTACCGCTACGAAGCAGGCTACACGCCCGACTTCGCCGGCATGGCCGACTTCAAAGGCCGCATCGTCCATCCGCAGCACTGGCCCGCCGACCTGGACCACGGCGGCCGGCGCGTGGTCGTGATCGGCAGCGGTGCCACCGCGATGACGCTGGTGCCCGCGATGGCGAAGACCGCCGCGCACGTCACGCTGCTGCAGCGCTCGCCGACCTACGTGGTGGCGCGCCCGGCCGAAGACCCGATTGCCAACCGCCTGCGGCGCCTGCTGCCGGCGATGGCCGCGTACCGCCTCACGCGCTGGAAGAACGTGACGCTCGGCATGCTGTTCTTCCGGCTCGCGCGGCGCAAACCGGCGCGCGTCAGGCGCATGCTGTTGGGCGGTGTGCGCCACGCGCTCGGGCCCGGCTACGACGTCGCCACGCACTTCACGCCGCGCTACAACCCGTGGGACCAGCGCCTGTGCCTCGTGCCCGACGGCGACCTGTTCGCAGCGCTCAACGCGGGCCGCGCCTCGATGGTCACGGACCACATCGACACCTTCACGCCCGAGGGCCTGCGGCTGAAGTCGGGCCGCGAACTCAAGGCCGACATCATCGTCACCGCCACCGGTCTCGAACTGCAGGTGCTCGGCGGCATCGAACTGAGCGTGGACGGCCGCCGCGTCGACCCCGCAGCGACCTTCAACTACAAGGGCATGATGTACAGCGACGTGCCCAACCTGGCCTCGTCCTTCGGCTACACCAACGCCTCGTGGACGCTCAAGTGCGACCTGACCTGCGCCTACGTCTGCCGGCTGCTGAACCACATGCACAAGCACGGCTGGCGGCAATGCACGCCGCACAACGCGGGCCCCGACCTGTCGCCCGAACCGTGGATCGATTTCAGCTCGGGCTATGTGCAGCGCTCGCTCGACAGGTTTCCCAAGCAGGGCGCGCACACGCCGTGGAAGCTGCACCAGAACTACCTGCGCGACATCCTCCTGCTGCGCCTCGGGCGCGTGGACGACGGGGTGATGGCGTTCTCGAACCGCGCGGTTTGATCGCGGCCTGACCGCGCTGCGTGACGCGGCGATGTATAGCTCTGCTCAATACAACATCGAAGATTTTTGAATTGGATCGATGGCAGGCGGCGGTGATTTACTCCGCCCGGCGCTGCACTCGCACTGAAAAAACGGCGAGGCGGTGCCCGGGAATCACCCCACGACCCTGTGATGAGGAGACCTCATGAAGTCATCGATCCGTGCATCCCTGGCGGGCCTGCTGTTCGCAGCGCTGGCAGGACATGCAAGCGCAGCCTCGCTGGACGCTTTCGCGGCCACGCCGAATGCGGCCATCTCCGGCAACAACATCGAGAACCTGACGCAGTCGACGCCCGAGATGTGCGCGTCGGCCTGCCTGGGCGCGCCACGCGGCGCCTGGTGCGTCTCGTTCGACTACAACAAGGCGGGCCAGAGCTGCGACCTGAGCGACAAGCGCGCCGCCGACGTGGGCGGACTGAAGACCGACTACCCCGGCAACCCCTACGACCACTACAGCCTCAAGCCCGATCCGCTGAAGCCTTTCGCGCGCACGCCCAATGCGGCCATCAGCGGCTACAACACCGAGGCCCTGCAGGCCGTGACGCCCGCCGACTGCGCCAACGCCTGCACCGACGCGAGCCGCTCGTCGTGGTGCAAGTCCTTCGATTACCACAAGACCAACCAGCGCTGCGACCTGAGCGACAAGCGCGCCAGCGACATCGGCGGCCTGAAGACCGACTACGTCGGCAACCCCTACGACCACTACTCGCTGATCGCGGGCGAGGGCGTTCCCAACCCCGTGCCCGGCAACAAGCACATCCTGCTGATCGGCATCGACGGCCTGCGCGGCGACGCCATCCAGTGCGCGGGCTGCGTGCAGACGCCGGCGATGTCGGCGCTGATCGCCGGCGGTGCCTTCCACGGCAACGTGCTGGCGGGCGGCACCAAGCAGGCGACCGTGAGCGGGCCCGGCTGGTCGTCGGTGTTCACCGGCTTCTGGGCCGACAAGCACGGCGTGACCTCGAACACCACCACCTTGCCGCTGAAGAAGACGCACGTGTTCGACCAGATCAAGGCGGCCTGGCCGACGGCCACGACGGCGGTGGTGGGCGACTGGTTCAACATCACCCACAACCTGCGCCCGGCGCTGGCCGACTTCGTGGTCGCCAACGCAGCCAAGAACTCGCAGCAGGCCACCGATGCGGTGAAAGGCTGGCTGAGCTGGAAGCACCCGCCGACGGCCATCTTCTACTACCTGCACAACGTGGACGTCCACGCGCCGAGCTACGACCCGCTCAATGCCTACTACCAGGGCAAGATCGCCGGCGAAGACCAGCAGATCCAGCAGGTGCTCACGGCGCTCACGTCGCGACCGAACTACGCGAACGAGGAATGGCTGATCGTCGTCACCTCCGACCACGGCGGCACCGGCAGCAGCCACGGCGGGCAGACGGCGGCCGAACGCGACACGCTGCTGATCCTGAACAACAACCACCAGAACCCGCTCAAGCCCAGCTACTGCCTGGGCAACCTCGGGGGTACCGCATTGACGCAGGTGGACGGCACGACGCCGCACATCCTGGACTTTCTGGGCCTGCCGAACACCACCGAAGGGCAGAAGCACCCGGCGTGCGGGAACTGAGGGCAGGCGAGTCCGGACGGGGCCGAAGGGGAGGGTAGCCCGCGCGCATGCCGTCCATGGCAAGCGAAATGCCTACCCTTCGGCGATCGGCGGGTTGAACCCGCACATAATCTCGCGTTTTCTTTTGTTCTGAATCTCTCAGGTAGCCACGCCGTGTCGAAGCCAACCTGCCCCTGGACTTCGACCAACCCTTCCCGGCTGTGGTGCGCCCGTGTTCGAACGCTATTACCGCGAGCTGCTGAGCTTTCTGTCCCGCAAGGTACCCGACCGCGCCACCGCGGCCGACCTGGCGCAGGAGAGCTACGTGCGGGTGTACGAGGCGCAGCGCACCGGCAGCGTGGTGCGCGACCCGCGCGCGCTGCTGTACCGCACGGCCCGCAACCTCGTCACCGACCACCACCGCCGCACCCGCGTGCGCGCGGGCGGCGACACGGCAGCGCCCAATGACGCGCCGCCCGACGCCGACGACTGCATCGGCCCGCCCACCTTCGAGCCCGACGCCATCCTGTCGTCCAGCCAGGGCATGGCGGCCATGGTCGAGACCATCGATCGGCTGCCTCCGCGCTGCCGCGAAGCCTTCGTGCTCTACAAGTTCGACGGGCTTTCGTATGCCGAGGTGGCTGCGCGCATGGGCATTTCGGTGCGGACGGTCGAGATGCAGTTGCGCATTGCGATGGAGGCGTGCTGGGCGTGCCTGGAGCGCACGCGGGGGCCGCAGTGAGATGAGAGAACGCAGAACACGCCCCAGTACAGGGTTTGACCCCGCTCGTGCGTCTACCCCCATAAGAACGATCCCCACGTCATGACCCTCACGTCGCCACCGTCCGAAGAAGCCCTGCGCCTGCGACAGGACGTGCTGGACTGGTTCGTCCGCCGCCAGCGCACGCACTGGAGCGCGTCCGACGAGCGCGCGTTCCAGGCCTGGCTCGGCGCCGATGCGCGCCATGGCGAGGCGTTTCGCGAATGGGAGTCGCGCTGGCGCGCCTTCGACGCGATCGCGCCCGAGACGGTCGCGGGCTGGCGCAGCGGCTTCGAAGGCCGCGCGCCCGCCGCACCCACGCGCCGCGGCTTCCTGAAACCGGCTTTCGTACTGGCAGCCTCCGGCATGGCGGTCGGCGCCGGCTACCTCGGCTGGCGCCATGTGCAGGCCCAGCCCGTGTTCGAACAGGCTTTCGCCACCCGGCGCGGGCAGCAGCTCGAAGCGCCGCTGCCCGACGGCTCCCGGCTGCGGCTGGACACCGCCACCCGCCTCGAAGTGCGCCTGTTCCGCGACCGCCGCGAGGTGACGCTGATCGACGGGCAGGCGGTGTTCGCCGTGCAGTCCGATGCGAAACGCCCCTTCGACGTGCTGGCCGGGCCGCTGCGCGTGCGGGTGGTCGGCACGCGTTTCGCCGTGCGCCACACCCCTGGCATGCCGGGCGCCGACGGCACGCGGGTGTCGGTGGAAGAGGGCAAGGTGCGCGTGGTGCGCCGGGCGCCGGATGCGACGAGCGAAGTCTTCCTGACCGCTGGGCGCCAGGTGGAAAGCGATGCGCAGGGCCGGTTCTCCGCCGTCTCGGCCGTGCCGCGCGACGGCATCGCGCCCTGGCGCGAGCACCGCCTGAGCTTCGTCGACACGCCGCTGGCCCGCGCGCTGGCCGAGCTGGAGCGCTACGGCAGCACCGGCCTGGTGGTGAACGACCCGGCTGTGGCGGCCCTGCGCCTGAGCGGCACCTTCGACCCGCGGGACGCGCGCACGCTGCGGCGCGCCCTGGCCAGCGCCTTGCCGGTGCGGCTGAAGGACACCGGCCCGGTCGCGGAAATCCTGCCGGCCCCCTGAAACAAAAGAATCAAGAATTTCTCGCCGGCACTACGGGGATTCCGCCGGCTCGTGCGTCAGCCCAGATAGGAACCATTTGCATTCACTACCTGGAAGACGTTCGATGACGAAGCGCTTGAGAACAAAGATGACACCCGCGCCGCTGGCCCTGGCCGTTGCACTGGCCCTGGCGAACGCGCCCCTGATGGCCCGGGCGCAGGGCGCGCCCCAGCCGATCCACATCGCGGCCCAGCCGCTGGCCGAGGCGCTGAACGACTGGGCGCGGCAGACCCGCATCCAGCTGGTCGTGCAGCAGAGCCTGGTCGCGGGCAAGACCGCGCCCGCCATCTCGGGCAGCCTCACGGCCCGGCAGGCGCTCGACCGGCTGCTGGCCGGCAGCGGCCTGGCGGCCACGATGGAAGGCAATGCGGCGGTCATCAAGACCGCGCCTGCCACGGGCGGCACCTCCACGCTGCCGGCCGTGACGGTCATCGCCGACAGTGAAGAAAGCGCCACTGGCCGGGTGCAGGGCTATGTCGCCAAGCGCAGCGCCACCGCCACCAAGACCGACACGCCGATCATCGAGACGCCGCAGTCGATCTCGGTGATCACGGCCGACCGCATCGAGGCCATCGGCGCCACCAACCTCAAGGACGCGCTGGGCTACACGCCGGGCGTGTCGACCACCACCTACGGCGCCGACTCGCGCTACGACTGGATCTCGCTGCGCGGTTTCGACGCCTATTCGCCGGGCTTCTATCTCGATGGCCTGCCGCTGCGCAACAACAGCACCTGGGGCGTGTGGCGCACCGAGAACTACGGCGCCGAACGCATCGAGTTGCTGCGCGGCCCGTCGTCGGTGCTGTACGGCATGAGCGGCCCTGGCGGGGTGGTGAACGTGGTCAGCAAGCGCCCCACGGCGGAGCCCGTGCGCGAGCTGCAGCTGCAGGTGGGCGACCACGCCCGCAAGCAGGTGGCGGGCGATTTCTCGGGCGCACTCGACGCCGACGGCAAGCTGCTGTACCGCATCACCGGCCTCGTGCGCGACGCGCAACTGCCGGCAGGCAAGGAGGCCGACGACCGCATGTACATCGCGCCTGCGCTCACCTGGAAGCCGTCGGGCGACACCACGCTCACCTTGCTGTCGCAGTTCTCGCGCACGCGCGGCGGCGTCTATACGCGCGCACGGCCGCAGGTCGGCTCGCTCGATCCGACCGCCATCGGCACCACCATTCCCTCGAAACTGTTCGTCGGCGAGCCCGGCTTCGACCGCTTCGACCAGGACCAGCAGATGGTCGGCTACCAGTTCGAGCACCGCATCAACGACACCTTCACGGTGCGGCAGAACGCGCGCTACGCGCACCAGAAGCTCGACTACACGGGCACGCAGCTGAAGGGCTTCATGGCGCTGAACCCCGACGTGCCGAACGACCCGCTCAACTTCCAGCAGATGTCGCGCAGCGTGTTCGGCAGCCGCGAGAACATCGGCGCCCTGGCACTCGACAACCAGCTGCAGGCGGATTTCCGCCTGGGCGAGACGCAGCACAAGGTGCTGGTCGGGCTGGACTACCAGCGCACGCGCATCGACCAGGTCACCTTCAGCGGCGGCAGCGCCTCGCCGCTGAACATCTACGCGCCGGTGTACGGCGGGCCAATCGAGCGGCCCGCGCCGTACTTCGACGGCATCACCCGGCTCGCGCAGACCGGTGTCTACCTGCAGGACCAGATCAAGTGGGGCGAGCGCTGGACGCTGACGCTGGGCGGGCGCTACGACACCGCCGACAGCACCGTGGACAGCCGCCTCGACGGCTCGCGCCAGCGCATGCGCGACCACAAGTTCACCAGCCGGGCCGGCCTGGTCTACCTGCACCCGAGCGGCTGGGCACCGTACCTGAGCTACTCGGAGTCGTTCGCGCCCACGGCCACCATCGACCCGGCGTCGGGCGACCCGTTCAAGCCCGAAAGCGGCAAGCAGTACGAGGCGGGCGTGCGCTACCAGCCCACGGGCAGCAAGGCGATGTACAGCGCCGCCATCTTCGACCTGCGGCGCAAGAACTACATCAGCTACGACGGCGAGTTCATGCCCAAGCAGACGGGCGAAATTTCGGTGCGCGGCCTGGAGCTCGAGGCCACGGCCGAGATCGCTTCGCGCCTGAACCTCACGGCGTCGTACAGCTACACGCCGCGGGCCATCGTCACGGCCAGCAGCAACACGAGCGAGATCGGCAAGCAGGCCACGGCCGTGCCGCGCCACCGGCTGTCGGTGTGGGCGGACTACCGCTTCGCCGGCGGCGTGAAGGTGGGCCTGGGCGCGCGCTACACGGGCTCGAACTATGGCGACGGCGAAGCCGCGTGGCCGAGCAAGGTGCCTGCGTCGACGGTGTTCGACGCCATGCTCGGCTACGACATCGACCGCTGGAGCCTGGCGCTGAACCTGCGCAACCTGACCAACAAGACGTACTTCGCGAACTGCGGTTACCGCAACTGCTACTACGGCTACCCGCGCACGGCGACGGCCACGGCGACCTACCGCTGGTAACTGCTTTCAGCGCGGTGCGCGCAGCAAATGCCGCCCCAGCGCCTCGAAGGCCGGCAGCGTCACCGGGTCGTTCGCGGCATTGCCCGCGATCGGGTGCGAGGCGTAGCGCACGATCACCATCCCGGCCTTCGGGTCGATGTAGATGCGCTGGCCGTGCACGCCGCGCGCCATGTAGGCGCCGTGGTCGTTGTGCGTCACCCACCACATGTCGCGGTAGCTCCAGCCCTGCAGCAGCGGGTAGCCGCCCTTGACGAAGGCGGCCTTGTCGCCGCCGCGGCGGATGTCTTCGACGGCCGCCTTGGGCACGACCTGCCGGCCTTTCACGCGGCCGTCGTTGCGCAGCATCTCGCCGAAGCGCGCGAGGTCGCGCAGGCCGGTGTTCAGGCCGCCGCCCGCGAAGGGCGTGCCGATGGAATCGACGGTGAAGTAGGCGTCCTGCTCGGCGCCCAGGTGGCGCCAGATGCGCTCCGACAGCAGCTGCGCCACGGTGCGGCCGGTGGCGCGCGCGATCACCCAGCCCAGCACGTCGGAGTTGACGGTCTTGTAGCCGAAGCCCTCGCCATGTTTGCCCTCGGGCTGCACGGTCTGCAGGAACTCGTAATAGCTGCGCGGGCCGGTGTAGTCCTTCGGCTTGGGCAACGGGTTGCCGGCCTGCGCATGGGCCCAGACCTCGGCCTTCGGGTCGGCGTAGTCCTCGCTGAACTTCAGGCCCGTGGTCATGTCGAGCACCTGGCGCACGGTGGCGTTGCCGAAGGCCGATGTCGCCAGTTCGGGCACGTAGTGGGCCACCGGCTTGTTGGCGTCGAGCGTGCCTTCGGCCACCAGCATCGCGCCCAGCGTGCCGACCACCGACTTGGTGACCGACATGGCGCCGTGCTGGCCGTCGTTTCTCAGCACGCCGAAGTAGCGCTCGTAGACCACGCGTCCGCGGTGCAGCACGAGGATGCCGTCGGTGTAGGTGGCGGCGAGCGATGCGTCCCAGGTCATGGGCGTCTTCGCATCGAGCGGCGTGAAGCGCAGCGTGTCGATGTCCTTGCGCAAGGACTGGGGCAGGGCGGTGGGCGCACCGAGCCCGCGCGACACGTTCACGGTCGGCATCAGCTGGCGGAAATTCGACACGCTCCAGCGCAGTGCCGGAAACTGGAAATAGCTGCCGTCGTCGAAGCGCAGCGTGCGGTCGGGTGGCGGCGGCGAACCGGTCATCCAGCCGAGGCGGGCGGGGTCGCTGGCGGCGGCGTCGGGGTAGGTGGCATCGGCCGCGCCGGCCGACACCGCCAGGGCGGCGAGCGCGGCGCTCAGCAAAGCCTGGGCGCCAAGGCGGGTTCTGGAAGGGGCGAACATGGCAGTTCCGAAGCGAAGGACCGGCCCATTGTGGCCCTCGGCCCCGCCTGCGAACTTCTCACTGACAGCCGCGGCGCAGGTTGACAGGGCGCCGCTTCGGCTTTGATACTGAACCCTTCAGTTCATCATTCAACCCAAGGAGATTCCATGCAGAAGATCATTCCCTGCCTCTGGTTCGACGGCAACGGCGAGGAGGCGGTCAATTTCTACACCGCCATCTTTCCGAAGTCGCGCCTCACCGACACGCTGCTCTGGGGCGATGTGAATCCAGCCAAGAAGGGCCAGCTGCTCACCGCGACCTTCGAGCTCGACGGGCAGTCGTTCATGGTGCTCAACGGCGGGCCCGAGTACAAGATCACGCCGGCCATCTCGCTCATCGTGACCTGCGAGACGCAGGAGGAGGTCGACCACTACTGGGACAAGCTGCTCGAGGGCGGCGGCCAGCCCGTGCAGTGCGGCTGGCTCACCGACCGCTTCGGCGTGTCGTGGCAGGTCACGCCGATGCCGCTCATTCGCATGTTCCAGGACAAGGATGCGGCCAAGGCGGCCCGCGCGATGGCGGCCATGATGAAGATGATCAAGCTCGACATCGCCACGGTGAAGAAGGCCTTCGACGGGGAGTGACCCCCGCCGAGGCACTGATCAGACCAGCCGGCCGATCGGCTTCTTGCGCCACACCAGGCGGTAGTACGCGGTCTGCAGCAGCAGCATCGCGCCGAAGGTCACCGGGTAGGCGACCCAGATCCCGTCCAGGCCCATGCCGAAATGACGGCTCATGAGCCAGGCCACCGGCACTTCGACGCCCAGGATGCAGACGATCGAGATCAGCGTCGGCACCAGCACCGAGCCGCTGGCGCGCATGATCCCCGAGATCGCCGAGGCCATGCCGAACAGCACCAGGCTCCACAGCATGATGTGCAGCAGGTTCTGCGCGATCTCGATCACCGGCGCGCTGGTGATGAAGAAGCCCATCAGCGGACGCGAGAACAGGTAGCCCAGCAGCACCAGCCCGCCCGTCAGCACGAGGTTCATGCCCAGCGCGGTCTGCACGATCGCGCCAAGCCGGTTGGCGCGGCCCGCGCCGATGGCCTGCGCGCCGAGGATCGACGTGGTGATGGCGATCGAGATGGCCGGGAACTGCACGTAGGCCACCACCTGGTTCACCGCGCCGTAGGCGGCCGTGGCGTTGGAGCCGTAGCTGTTGACCATCGACAGCAGCACCACTTCGGCCAGCGCCACCACGATCATCTGCACGCCGGTGGGCACGCCGATCTTCAGCACCGCCTTCAGCAGCTGCGGCTGGATGCGCAGGCAGCGCACGAACTCCGCGTCGGGGGCGAGCGGGCTCTTTTTCTGGCGCAGCCGGAAGCCCAGCCACGTGGTCGCGACCGCGAACGACAGCACCGAGGCCCACGCGCCGGCCGCCACGCCCAGTTGCGGCAACCCGCCCCAGCCGCGGATGAGCGCGGGCGTGACCACCAGGCCGATGGCCGTGGAAATCAGCAGCGTCAGCAGCGGCGTGATGGTGTCGCCCACGCCGCGCAGCATGGCCGTGGCCAGCAGGAACAGGAACACGCCGGGCATCGCGATCAGCATGATGCGGGCGTAGCGCGTGGAGTCGGCCAGCACGTCGGGCGGCGTGCCCAGCATGGCCAGCATCGGCGTGGTGAACAGGCCCCCGAACACCGCAATCGCCAGGCCCAGCAGCAGGCCCACCGTGAGCGTGGTGCCCGCCACCGCCTTGGCCTTGGCCGCGTCGCGCGCGCCCCAGGCCTGGCCGATGAGCACGGAGGCGCCCGCGCCCAGGCCGATGATGAAGGCGATGAAGAAGAACATCACCGGGAAGAAGCTCGACACCGCCGCCAGCGCGCTCACGCCTAGCATCTGCCCGACGTAGACGTTGTTGATGGTGCCGGAGAGCGACTGCAGGATGTTGCTGAGCAACATCGGCGCCAGGAAGAACAGGAACACCTTCCACAGCGGACGCGGCGCACCCACCGGCGCCACGGGCACGCCGCGCAGTCCGCTCGGGTTGCCGGGGCTGGTGGAGGTGGTGCTGCTGCTGTCGGGCGCCGCGCTCATGCAGCACCCCAGCCACCGGCCGACAGCTTGTGCAGGTGCACGCGCAGGTCGGTGGGCCAGGGTTCCACGAGGTCGCTGAAGCGCTGATGCTCGCCCGCGAACAACGCGCGCGTGGCTTCCTCGAAGCCGGGCAGGTTGCCTGCGATGGCGGTCATGAAGCGGTAGGTGGCTTCGCGCGCGGCGCGCACCGTGTCGCGGTCGGCGTGCACGTGGCGTGCGTCGTCGACCAGCTTGCGCAGCGCCACCGAGGCGCCACCCGGCTGGCGGCCGAGCCAGTCCCAGTGACGCGGCAGCAGCGTGACTTCGCGCGCCACCACGCCCAGGCGCGGACGGCCGACGCCGCGCGGTGCGTCTTCGTGTTTCTCGGCTTCGAGCGCGGAGGTTTCGATGGCTTTCGGGTCGCGCAGGTCGACATCGAGCTGCTCGCCGGTCTGATCGTCGAACACGAGGCAGGTGGCGGCGTCGCCGCGCTCGCGCAGTTGCGTGAGCACCTGGGCCTTGGTGCCGGCGGCGACGCGCTGGAAGCCGGCAAACGCAGTGAATGTGGTCGGTAGTTCGTCGGGTGACATGCAAATTCTTTTTGGGTTGTCGATCCGGGCGGAACGAAACGAGGTTCGTAATCTACCCGCAGGACGGTTCAGGCGTGCGGCGTGTCGTGATCGCACAGCACCCGCAGCGCGGCATGCAGGTCTGGCAGGCGTTGCGGGTCCAGCGATTTCACGGCATCGACGCAGATCGCTTCGACGGTGGTGATGGCGGCTTGCATCAACTTCTTTCCGCCGCTGCGAATATTCGCATGGCGCCGGGGGTCGCCATCGGTTCCCGTCGTGCGCTCTGCCAGGCCGGTCTTTTCGAGCAGCACCATCTTGCGGATGAGCGCCGACATTGGCAACCCCAGCGTGTGCGCAAGCTCGGCCATCGGCATGGCGCCGTTGCCGGCGCGCAGCAACAGGTGGAGCAGGGTGAAGTCGTCGTAGTCCAGCCCATGGAAGGCGCCCAGGTCTTCGTTGAGTTTGAGGCTCAGGCTGGCGTGGGCGCGGCCGAGGTCGAGGCAAAAGCCCAGTGCGTCGGTGCTCATGGCGTGTTGTAGCCCTTGTCAGTGGTGCACTGGAGTTCCTCGCGCCAGAGTTCCAGCAGCTTTTCCAGCTCCGCCGCGCGGTCGAAGGCGGGGTCGTCGCGCTCCTTCACCCGGTCGATCACCTCGAAGCCGAAGTGCGTCGCGCCCTGCGCCACCCAGTCGCGCTGCAATGCCTTGTTGCGGTGCGAGCGCAGATTCAACTCGAAGCGGGCGCGGTTCATGGCGCCTTCGACGTCGAGGCTGCCGGCCACGTAGACGCGGCCGTCCATCAGGTTGCGGATCACGAAGACGCCGGCGGGGCGCACGCTGTCCTTGTATTGCTTGACGAGGGTACGTCGGGTGGAAGGAGATGGATTCATCTCCAAATATTACCCGGGCAAAATATAAAACACAATACACCCGGGTAAAAATAGATTTACTCGGCGCGCAGCCGATGCCAGCCGCGCAGCACCCGCCGGTGCACCGCACGCACGATCCGCCAGGGACGGCTTTCGCGCACCCGTGTCAGCACGCTGTCTTTCCAT
Source organism: Variovorax sp. GW823-FHT02B07 (assembly GCF_058797695.1). Classification (NCBI taxonomy): domain Bacteria; kingdom Pseudomonadati; phylum Pseudomonadota; class Betaproteobacteria; order Burkholderiales; family Comamonadaceae; genus Variovorax; species Variovorax sp. GW823-FHT02B07. The sequence goes on along the minus strand of NZ_JBXAJX010000001.1, from coordinate 2,087,024 downwards.
GCTTTCCAGCGCGGGTACCAGCGGGCGAACCAGGCCAGCCGCATCAGCGAGCCCTCGACCAGCTGGAAGATCCGCGCGACCACGGCCGTGCCCGCGAGCTTGGCCAGCAGCAGCACGGCCATGCCGCTGAACGCGTGGCCGCGGCCGAACAGGAACAGCGCCAGCAGCTTCACCGGAAAGAGCAGCAGCATCGGCACGAAGAACGCCAGCAGCGCGCCCCAGGGCGGCAGCGCGCGCAGCAGGTTCTCGAGCCGCGCCCAGAAGGGCAGGCGCGCCAGCCGCGCGACCAGCGCCGCGAGCGGGGCCCAGCCCCACTCCTCGAACAGCAGCACCGGCACGAGGATCGTGGTGGCAACGGCGCGAAACAGGGCGCGCAAGGCGCGCACGAGGGGGTTGTGCATGCGCGAAGGGTATACGCACATGGCCGCGCGCCGCCGGGACCTTGCGGACCCGGCGGCGCATCGTTCGAAAAAGCGGGGTCTGCGCGCCTGTCTATTTGCGGCCGACGCTGCTGTCTTCGGCGGGCCGGAAGAACAGGTACTCGCCCCGGCCCAGTTCGGGCGTCACTTCGTAGCCGCTGCACCGCGTGACGTTGCACTGGATGATCACGACGCGCGGCCAGATGGTGGCCGAGGTCGGGAACCCCGGCATGTACTGCGGCACGTGCCAGACGCCGTAGTCGCCCACCGGCTCGGCGTTCTCCGTGCCGCTGGCGTTCTGCAGGCCGCTGCCCATGGGCATCCGCTCGATGCGGATGATCGGCGTGGCGGCGACCGACGCCGTCGCCACGCAACAGGCGGCCAGCCAGAGAGGAACGGTCCTGGTGTTCATGGTGATGGACTCCAGAGCCGGCCTCATTGCGCGTCGGCCGGTGCCGAAGCCACCTCGTCAGCCGGCAGGCGGCGCGTGATGCGCGCTTCCAGGATGTCCGGCTGCGGGGCCACGGCGCTCGCCATGACCGGGGCCGGCTCCGCCGCAGGTGCCGCGGCTTCCTCGGCGGGCGCTGCGGCCACGGGGGCCGGTGCCACTTCCGGCGCGGACACCGGGACGGCGGTCGCGGCCGGCGCGGGTTGCGGCGCCGGCTGTTCCTGCGCCGGGGCTGCCATGGGCATCGCCTCGACCAGCGTGGCCGGTGCGGCGGGCTGCTGCACCGCCACGACCGGCGCGGGCGCCAACGCGACAGGCGCCGCAGGTGCCACGGGCGCCACCGGCTGCGGCACGGCCACCGCCACGGGGGCCGGCGCAGGTGCTGGAGCCGCGGCCACGGGCGCTACCGGCGCCGCCGGACGTGCCGCCACGGGCGCGCCGGCCGACGAGGCCTGCGGTCCGAACGCGCTCACGCGTTCTTCGGCGGTCATCGACTGCGGGCACTTCGAGCCGGTCATCTCCAGGGCCGCCTGGGCCGCCGGGTCCATGCAGTCCATGGCCAGCGACGCTGCCTTCATGCCCTTGTTCCAGAGCTCGCGGCTCATCTTCAGGCGCTTGCAGTGTTCGTCCGTCCAGGTGGTGCCGAAGCTCAGCCCGACCCCTGCGCCGTTGGCGCTGGCGCTGGTGCTGCCCATGCAGGTGTCATTGCTGGTCGTCAGGTTCGGGCCGCTCACGGAGGGCACGTTCTTGACGGTGTAGCTGCCACGGTAGTCGACGGTGCTGGTCGTCGCGCCCGTGTTGTTGATGTTCTGTGTGCTGTTGCTGTCCACCGTGGCCCGGGAGGTGACTTCCGAGGGGGCGGAGCTGTTGAAATTCACCGCCTGGGTGTTGCCCTGGGCGTTGGTGGTGGCTGAACTCTGCGACTGGTTGTTGGCGCCACCCGCCGTGGTCTGCGCCAAGGCGCCGGCGGACAGGCCCAGCAAGGTCAGGGCAATCAATGTTTTCATTTTTTCGACTCCTTTGGGAAGCAGGGGAGGGGCGTGCCCCTCCCCGTTTCTGGTCCAACAACCGATGGTCCGGATCGCTCAGGGAGCGTTGGCCGTTGCGCCGGAGATCGCGCCACCGGCGGTGCCGCCACCGTTGCTGAAGCCCGCTGCGTTGCCCACGGCGAAGTTGATGACGCCCGTGGAACCGCCGGTCGAGCCCGACGTGGCCGAGGTCGTCGTGCCGTTGACGATGCCGTTGACCGCGCCCGAATTGGCGCTGAAGCCGGCCGTCGTGCCCGAGGTGCGCGTCACCACGGCCAGGCCGCCGCCAGGACCTGCAGCGGTGGCTGCGGTGTTGTTGGTGGTGGAGCCGGCTGCGCCGCCTGCAGAGCCGCTCACGGGGTTGGCGCCGCCGCCGGCGTAGTTCGCATTGGCGCTCGAGGTCGCATTGGCCTGTGCGTTCGCACCGCCTGCAGCCACGCCGTTGCCGGTCGTTGCTGCCACGCTGGTCACGCGTCCTTGCGTGGTGGCCGAGCCGCTGGCGGTGGCGCCGCCGACGCGCAGGAAGGCATTGCCTGCTGCGCCGCCCGCCGCGTTGGCCGTGGCCGACGAGGTGGAACTGGCTGCGTTGTAGCTCAGTGCGCTGCCCGTTCCGGAGCTGGCGGCGACCGAGCCTGCCGAGCTGGAGGAGCCGGTCGTGGTGTTGGTGACGGCGAGCGCCACGCTGCTGCCGGTTGCGGTCCCGATGCCAGCCACGAGAACCACTGCCATGGCGATAAGAGTCTTCTTCATGATGCTTCCTCGATAGTGTTGAAACGAACCCGATCGCCGGGGAATCCGGCCATCAGCGACGGTCAGCGAGCACGGATTGAATGGATTCCGTTGCGACCGGGATGCAGTTTCAGCGGGGGGAAGGGATCGAAAAATGCCTCAGGCTGGGTAGTGCAAGGCTATGGCGAAAGCAATGTCCGAGGGCGTTTTGGGCGTTGGCAGAGAGCCGGTTCTAGGCCCTGTTCCCCTCGTGGGAACTATCACTTTGGTTCACAATCTGGCAATATTGCAACCGAAAGAAACCAAGGTAATCAAAAAAGCCGATAGCCGGAAAAAGAGTAGAAATCGATTAACTTTTGTTCACGAAGTCGCGACTTTTATCTGTGACAAGGGGGCTTAAATGGAAAACGATCTCGACATTTCATTGACCGATGTCGGTGGTGGCGCTAGGAAATTCTCCAATCCCGGCCAGTTCGGTGGGCTGCTGGCTCCCTCGGCGGATACCCTGCCGTGGCCGGACTACCTCACGGGCCAGGAAACCAAGCCCGTTCGTGTCCTGCTGGTCGACGACGACCCCTTTGTCCGCCGTGTCATCGCCCAGGAACTGCTGGGCGATCTGCGCATCCAGCTCGAAGGCCAGGCCGGCTCCCTGCGCGAGGGAAGGCGCCTCTTGATGCAGCATGAATTCGATGTGCTCATGGTCGACATCCGCCTCGGAGACGGCAGCGGATTCGAGCTCATCGAAGAGGCCAAGAAGCACCGCAGCGCGGCCGAGATCATCGTCATTTCCGCGCTGGAAGACGAGCCCCAGGTGCTGCACGCCTTCGAGCTCGGCGCCTCGGGTTACCTGGTGAAGAACGCCTGGTTCCAGAGCTATGCCCAGGCCGTGTTGCAGGTGGTGAATGGCGGGGCTGCCATCACCCCCCGGCTGGCGCGGCGGCTGCTCGTTCACCTGGACCACCAGCGCGCCAATCCGAGCCCGGTGCGCCCGCCGGACAGCAAGGCGACCCTGTCGGCACGGGAGCGCGAAGTGTTGCGACTTGTAGCCACGGGATATGTGACGGAAGAGATCGCCCTGCAGCTCACCATCAGTGCCCAGACGGTTAACGCGCACGTCAAGAACATCTACCGCAAGCTGCACGCCCACACCCGCGCGCAGGCCGTGAGTTTCGCCTCGCACCGGGGGCTGCTCTAGGGCGCGCTTCGGGCGCGCCGCGTTCGCAGCGGAGCCACCCATGCGCGCGCCCGCGCCCCCGCTCCCGCCGTATTTCCTGGAGGACCAGTTCGTGTGGCTTTCGATCGCCGCCTGGTGTGTGCTCCTGATCTGGCTGTGGCCGCGTGCCTCGCGCCAGCGGATGCTGCTGTGGGTGGGGCTCGCATTTGCGCTGCACCTGACGCCGGTGGTCGGGCAGGTGATTCGCGCGACCTCGGCGATCACCACACTGGGTACCGAGGTGCCGGCCGCCTTCTGGGCCCTGCAGGGGGTGAACGTCGCCGTGCTCTGCATGATCGTGGCCACCTGGTATTTCACGCGGCGCCGCCTCGTGCGCTACCGCCAGGCGCAGGCCGTGCTCGCTGAGCGCCGCCGCATCGCCAGCGACCTGCATGACGGCGTCGGTTCGCGGCTGGTGGCCCTCATGGCCAGCTACGACCCGCGCTCCGCCGACGCCCGCGAGCTGTCGATGGCCCTGCAGGCCTGCCTGCTGGAGCTGCAGCTGACGGTCGACTCCCTCGACGACCAGGCCGACACCAGCATCGGCGAGCGCCTGGGCCACCTGCGTTACCGACTGCAACCGGCGTTCGACCGGCTCGGCATCACGCTCGTGTGGAACGTGCAGGACGTGGTGCTGGCGCCGCCGCTGTCGCCCGAGGCCGCGATGCAGCTGTGCCGCATCGCGCAGGAGGCCTTGTCGAACGTGCTGCGCCATTCGCAGGCGACCCGTGTGGAAGTGCGCTTCGGCCCGCGCGAGCGCTCGCACGGGCTGGTGCTCGAAGTGCTCGACGACGGCCGCGGCCTGGATGCGTCGGCCGGCGAGGCCGGCGGCAAGGGCCTGCGCAGCATGCGCGAGCGCGCCGACGCGCTGCATGGCGAGCTGGCCGTCATGGACGCAGCGCCGCACGGGCTGCGCATCCGGCTCGTGATGCCCGGCGAAGTGCTGCCGCAGTCGGCGGTCGCGGCGCCGGCCGAGAGCACGTTGTAACCATCCCGCTGCGGTGCCCGGCGGGGGGCCTCGTCGCCTATGGCAAACTTCCGCGCTTTGCCAGGGACGCGCTCAAGACATGCAGAAAATCATTCGCCAGCTCGCCGTTGAAATCAAGGTCGGCGAGCACCAGGTGAAGGCCGCCGTCGAACTGCTCGACGAAGGCGCCACGGTTCCGTTCATTGCCCGCTATCGCAAGGAAGTCACGGGCGGCCTCGACGACATCCAGCTGCGCGAACTGGAAGCCCGGCTGTCTTACCTGCGCGAACTCGAAGACCGCCGCGTGGCGGTGCTCAAGGCCATCGACGAGCAGGGCAAGCTGACCCCCGAACTGCGCGCCGCGATCGAATTCGCGCCCACCAAGCAGGAACTCGAAGACCTGTACCTGCCGTTCAAGCAGAAGCGCCGCACCAAGGGTCAGATCGCCCGCGAATTCGGCATCGAGCCGCTGGCCGACAAGCTGCTGGCCGACCCCACGCTCGACCCGGCCGTCGAAGCCAAGGCCTTCCTGCAACCCGCCACCACGCTGGACGACGGCAAGCCGGGCCCCGATTTCTCCACCGTGCCCCTCGTGCTCGACGGCGTGCGCGACATCCTGTCCGAGCGCTGGGCCGAAGACGCCGTGCTGGTGCAGCGCCTGCGCGAATGGCTCTGGAACGAAGGCCTGCTCAAGTCCACCCTGATGGCCGGCAAGGACGAGAACAACGCCGACATCGCCAAGTTCCGCGACTACTTCGACTACGACGAGCCCATCGGCCGCGTGCCTTCGCACCGCGCCCTGGCCGTGTTCCGCGGCCGCGCACTCGAGGTGCTCGACGCCAAGCTCGTGCTGCCCGTCGAACCCGAGCCGGGCAAGCCCAGCATCGCCGAAGGCAAGATCGCGCTGCACCTGGGCTGGAGCCACGCGGCCCGCCCGGCCGACGACCTGCTGCGCAAGTGCGTGGCCTGGACCTGGCGCGTGAAGCTGGCGCTGTCCACCGAGCGTGACCTGTTCACCCGCCTGCGCGAAGACGCCGAAAAGGTCGCCATCAAGGTGTTCGCCGACAACCTGCGCGACCTGCTGCTGGCGGCCCCCGCCGGCCGCCGCGTCGTGATGGGCCTGGACCCCGGCATCCGCACCGGCGTGAAGGTGGCCGTGGTCGATTCGACCGGCAAGCTGGTCGAGACCGCCACCGTGTTCCCGCACGAACCGCGCAAGGACTGGGAAGGCTCGCTGCACACCCTGGGCAAGCTGTGCGCCAAGCACGGCGTGAACCTGATCGCCATCGGCAACGGCACCGCCAGCCGCGAAACCGACAAGCTGGCCGGCGACCTCATCAAGCTGCTGGCCAAGATGGCCGCGCAGGCCGGCGCGCCCGAAATGACGGTCGACAAGGTCGTGGTGAGCGAAGCCGGCGCGTCCGTCTATTCCGCCAGCGAATTCGCCTCGCAGGAAATGCCCGACGTCGACGTGAGCCTGCGCGGCGCCGCCTCCATTGCGCGCCGCCTGCAGGACCCGCTGGCCGAACTCGTGAAGATCGACCCCAAGAGCATCGGCGTGGGCCAGTACCAGCACGACGTGAACCAGAGCGAACTCGCGCGCACCCTGCAGGCCGTGGTCGAAGACTGCGTGAACTCGGTGGGCGTCGACCTGAACACCGCCAGCGTGCCGCTGCTCAGCCGCGTGTCCGGCCTGTCGGCCAGCGTGGCCAAGGCCGTGGTGCGCTGGCGCGAGGCCAACGGTGCGTTCTCCACCCGCAAGCAGCTGCTCGACGTGACCGGCTTCGGCCCCAAGGCCTTCGAGCAGAGCGCCGGCTTCCTGCGCATCCGCGACGGCGCCGACCCGCTGGACATCACCGGCGTGCACCCCGAAACGTACCCGCTGGTCGAGCAGATCATCGTCAAGACCGGCAAGCCCATCGCCGAGCTGATGGGCCGCGCCGACATGCTCAAGACGCTGAAGCCCGAGCTGTTCGCCAACGAGAAGTTCGGCGTCATCACGGTCAAGGACATCCTGGGCGAACTCGAGAAGCCCGGTCGCGACCCGCGCCCCGACTTCAAGGTGGCGCGCTTCAACGACGGCGTGGACGACATCTCCGACCTCACCGAGGGCATGATCCTCGAAGGCACCGTGAGCAACGTGGCCCAGTTCGGCGCCTTTGTCGACCTCGGCGTGCACCAGGACGGCCTGGTCCACGTGAGCCAGCTGAGCCACAAGTTCGTCAACGATGCACGCGAAGTCGTCAAGACCGGCGACATCGTCAAGGTCAAGGTGATGGAGGTCGACGTGGCCCGCAAGCGCATCGGCCTGTCGATGAAGCTCGACGCCGCCCCCGCACGCCGCGATGGCCCGCGCGACAACCGTTTCGAGGGGGCAGGGCGCGGCCAGCAGCAGCAAGGCCGGCGCGACAACTCGCCGCAGCCCGCGGGGCAGATGGCGAGCGCGTTTGCCAAGTTGCAGGGGTTGCGCAAGTAACCGCCAGCAGATCGAAGGCCATCCCGTTAAACTAGTCATCTAACTAGTCTGATGGGGTGGCGCCAATGAAAACCTGGCCGGTACAAGACGCGAAAGCGCGTTTCAGCGAATTCCTGGAGGCCTGTCTGAACGACGGGCCGCAAATGGTCACCCGTCGCGGTGCCGAGGCGGCCGTGCTGGTGCCGGCCGCGGAATGGCGGCGGCTGCATGCCATCGCCAAGCCCTCGCTCAAGGAGCTGCTGTGCACCGACGAGGCGCGCACCGAGTTCCTCGTGCCCGAGCGCGGCGCCGCGCGCAGGCGACGCGTCACCCCGGCCCGTTGAAGGCGCGCGCAGCATGTACCTTCTGGACACGAACGTCATTTCCGAACTGCGCCGGCTTCGGCCTCATGGCGCCGTCCTGGCGTGGCTGGCGCCCATTCCCGACAGCGAACTTCACCTGTCGGCCGTGACACTGGGCGAGATCCAGGCCGGCATCGAACTCACGCGCGAACAGGATGCCGCGAAGGCGGACGAGATCGAGCAGTGGGTCGAGCTGGTCGCTGCGTCGTACAACGTCCTGCCGATGGATGCAAAAACCTTCAGGCTGTGGGCCCGGCTGATGCACCGCAGCTCCGTCACGCTGTACGAAGACGCCATGATCGCCGCCACGGCGAAACAACACGGGCTGACCGTCGTCACGCGCAACGTCAGCGACTTTGCCGGCTTCGGTGTCGAGGTCTTCAATCCCTTCGAAACGGGTGCCGCATGAAAGCCCTGCGCATCTACGCCGGCCCCGCGGCCCGCCAGCACATCGAGCAGCACGGCCTGCGCCCGCAGGACGTGCGCACCGTCCCCGGCGCGGCGGGCGGGCCCAAGGGGCTGATCCTCGGGCCGCTCGATCGCTTCATCTTCGGGCGCTGGCTCACGCAGTCGAGCCAGCCGGTGGACCTGGTGGGTGCGTCGATCGGCGCGTGGCGGCTGGCCACGGCCTGCCTGTCGGACCCGGAGGCGGCCTTCGGGCGCTTCGAGCACGACTACGTGCGCCAGCAGTTCGAAGTGCCGCCGGGCCAGAAGCGGCTCAGCCCGCACCAGCTCAGCGAACGTTTCGCGGAGAGCCTCGACACCTTCTATGGCGGACGCATCGGCGAGGTGCTGGGCCATGCGCGCTACCGGCTGCATGTGGTGACCTCACGCGGGCGCCACATCCTGGGGCGCGAGGGCAGGGCGCGCACGCCGGTCGGCTACCTGGGCGCCTTCGCGAGCAACAGCCTGCACCGCAAGAGCCTGGGCGCCTGGCTGGAACGCTGCGTGTTCTCCACGCCCGGCGCGGCCTTGCCCTTCGGCACGACCGACTTCCGCACGCGCCAGCATGCGCTGAGTGAGGCCAACTTCAATCGCGTGCTGCAGGCCTCGTGCTCCATTCCGTTCCTGCTGGCGGCGGTGCACGACATTCCGGGCGCGCCGCGCGGCGCCTACTGGGACGGCGGCATCACCGACTACCACCTGCACCTGGACTACCAGCCCGCAGACGAAGGCATCGTGCTGTACCCGCACTTCCAGCAGGCGGTGGTGCCGGGCTGGCTCGACAAGGGGCTGCGCTGGCGCCACAAGTCGACGCGCTTTCTCGACCGCATGGTGGTGCTCGCGCCGAATCCCGACTGGGTGAAGACGCTGCCGCACGGCAAGCTGCCCGACCGCAAGGACTTCATCCGCTTCGCGAACGACGCGCAGGCCCGCATCGCGGCCTGGGGCCAGGCCACGCGCGAGGCGACGCGGCTGTCGGACGAGTTCGAGGCCTGGCTCGGCGACGACGGGCGTTCGCGCGACATCCTGCCGCTCTGAACCCAGCTTGTCCCGTCGGGGACAAACCCTGAGCGCCCGCGCATGAGGGCGCTTCGAGAATGGTCCGATCCATGCCATCCGAAGGGTTCCCGACCATGCCGCACGCCACGCTCTCCCGCCGCCGTTTTTCTCTTGCCACGGCCGCCGCCGCAGCCAGCCTCGCCGCGCCGTCTTTCGCGCAGAGCGCCTGGCCGAGCAAGCCGATCCGCATCGTCGTGCCCTACACGCCGGGCGGCTTCACCGACCAGATGGCGCGGCTGGTGCAGGCGGGCCTGCAGACGCGCCTCGGCCAGCCGGTGGTGATCGACAACAAGCCCGGCGCCAACAGCCTGATCGGCGTCGATGCCGTGGCCAAGGCCGCGCCCGACGGCACCACCTTCGGCGTCGTCATCGCGGCCTACACGGCCAACACCACGCTGTACCCCAAGCTGCCCTACGACCCGCGCAAGGACCTCGTGGGCGTGTCGCTGATGGGCGTGTCGCCGCTGCTGGCGGCGGTCAACAACGACGCGCCGTTCAAGACCGCGCGCGAGCTCATCGACTACGCCCGCAAGCACCCCGGCAAGGTGAGCTTCGGCTCCTCGGGCAACGGCTCGGCCGCGCACCTCACGAGCGAGCTGTGGAAGTCGCTCACGCAGACCTACATGATCCACATCCCATACCGCGGCGCGGTGCCTGCGCTGACCGACCTGATGGGCGGGCAGATCCAGCTGTTCTTCGATGCGCCCACGGGCCTCATCAACCAGGGCAAGGCCGGCAAGGTGCGGCTGATCGGCGTGGCCGGCGACAAGCGCCTGCCGGCCGTGCCCGACGTGCCCACCTTCATCGAGCAGGGCTTCGCGGGCTTCACCGGCAGCACCTGGGCCGGCATGCTGGCGCCGGCGGGCACGCCGCGCGAGATCGTCAAGCGCATGTCGGAGGAGGTGGCGCGCATCATCAAGAGCGACGAGACGCGCACCAAGCTCGATGCCATGGGCACCTTCCCGGCGGGCAGCACGCCCGAGGAGTTCGACGCCTTCATCGCCTCCGAGACCACCAAGTGGGGCAAGGTGATCCGCACGGCGGGCGTCAAGCTCGACTGAGCCTCCAGCGCTGTTTCAGGGGGCCAGCACCAGCACCTTGAACTGGCTGGGCACGATGCGCATGCCCACGATGTTGCAGCGGTTCTGCACCGCCAGGCTGGTCATGCGCGTGCAGGGCGTGCCCTTGAGCAGCACCGTGAACGCGCCGGTGACGTGGCGCGACGGCCCCATCACCGTCTGCGACACCACGCCCATCAGCACGCCGGCGTTGTCGCCGTTGGTGATCGGCGTGGTGGTCGCCATGTTGTGCACGGGCGTGCCGCCGTACAGGATGTTCCAGGCGTTGGGCAGGGCCGTGGGCCCGAGCGCGATGTTGGGGTAGGGCACGGGCAGCGCGGGCGGTGTCTTGCAGACATCGGGAAACGCGAGGTCCATTCCCATCATCTGTGCGTTGGCGAACATGGTTCTGGCTCCTTGTCGGTATCAACCCATGTGGATCTGTTCGGCGTCGACCTTCACCAGCGCCTGGCTGGTGACGAAAGTGTTCTTGGCGTGCAGGCGCAGGCTTTGCGCCGCCTGCATGTCGATCTGGCCCGCGCGCACCTGCTCGACCTCTTCGGTGAGGCGAAAGCTCGAGCGCGTGAGCAGGCTCAGGCGCTCGAGCACGGTCTCGAGCGTGCGGCCCACGAAGCGGGCGACCAGTGTGGTCACGCGCACTTCGGCGCCGCGGTAGGCCATGTCGGTGATGTCGACGGTCGCCTTGTCGGCCTGAAGTGCGAATGCGGAGGCCTGCAGCGCGATGCCGCCGCGCCGCGAGCGGATCGTGAGGTCGCCCTCGGCCACGAGCTGCGACTGGCTGGGGTCTGCCTGCGTGATGACGGCGATCAGGAACAGCTGCTCGCGCTGCGGCCCGGCCACGAGCACGACGTCGCCCACGGCGGGTTGCAGCAGGCAGCTCGCGGCGCGCGGGCAATGCCAGGGCGCGCCGCCCGGCTGTGGTTCGACGACGAAGCGGCCGTCGGGCAGCGATTGCACGACGGTGCCGAGCGCGCTGCCGGTCCAGGCCGGCGCAGCGACCGCGGGCAGCGGCTTGCGCAGCAGCGCGTGCATCTCGGTCTCTGACGTAAGCGATGGCGGCGAAGCAGGTTCGCGAAGGACTCGGTGATTCATGGCGGGGTGTCCTGTGGATCGGGCGGCAGCGGCCGGCCGAAGGTGTCGCGGCCGGCGCGTTGCGGGCGGCTCGCACGGGCCGCGGAAAAGCGCTCGGCTTCGAACTGCGCCGGGTCGCTGTCGAGCACGCCGAGGCGGTCACTCCAGCGCACGCCGGTCTCGATTGCCCGGTGCATCTGGGTGCGGTGGAAGGTGGCGCCGCGCAGGTCGGCATCGCCGAGGTCGGCGTAGGAGAAATCCGCGTACACGAGGTGGCTGCGGGCGAACGTGGTGCGGCGGCAGCTCGCGCGGTGGAACACGCACTGTTCGAGCCGCGCGTCCGACAGGTCGGCGTCGTCGAGCCGTGCGCCGACCCACAGGCTCTGGTCGAAGTGCCCGCCGCGCGCATCCACCCGGCGCAGGTCGGCTTCGGGGAACAGGCACTGCGGCGCCTGCACGCCCGACAGCACCGCGCCTTCGAGCTTCGCGCCCTTGAAGTTGCACTGGCTCAAGCGCGCGCCGGCGAAGTTGCAACCCGTGAGGTCGGCATCGATGAACTGGCACAGATGGAACGACTGCGCTGAGAAGTCCTGCCCCGCGAGGTCGGCCTCGCCGAAGATCACGTTGTGGAAGCTCGCACCTTTGAAGCGCGTGCCGCGCAACGCCGCGCGGTAGAAGACGGTGGTGTTCAGCGCCGTGTCGTCGAAGCGCGTGCCGTCGAGGCGGCATTCGCCGAACACCGCCTTCGTGAGGTCCGCGCGCTCGAAGCCCGCGCCGTCGAGCGTGCTCTGGTGAAAGGTGGCCTGGCCCGCCTGCGCCGCGCTCATGTCGACGCCGCTCAGGTCGGCCTCGGAGAAGACGGCGTGGGCCATCGCCGCAGACCGCAGGCGCGCGCGGGGCAGGGCGCAGCGGTGGAAGGCGGCGTGCTGCAGGTCGGCGCTGTCGAGCACCGCGTCGTCGAAGCGGCAGCTGTCGAACACCGATTCGCCCAGCCGCGTGCCGCGCAGGTTCGCCCGGCGGAAATCGCAGGCGCCGAAGCTGCCGCCGCGCAGGTCCATGCCGTCGAAGTCCATGCCCTGGAAGTCCTGGTCCTGGATGTGGTCGCCGCCGCGGATCTTCGCTGCCAGCTCGGCCGGCGTCATCGGGCCGGGTCCGCGGCGCGGCGCGGGAGGGTCTTGGCCTGTTCGAGGTGCGCGCCGTGCGTGTCGGTCACGCTGTCGATCAGCGTCTGCGAGACGTCGGCGCGGAACAGGTTGGCCTCGCGCAGGTCGGTGCGCACCAGGCGGGCTTTCTGCAGGCTGGCATGCATGAGGTTGGCGCCGCGCAGCGAGGCCTGCGTGAAGTCGGCGCGGATGAACAGGCTTTCGGGCGCATCGCAGCCGCTGAGGTCGGCGCCGGTGAGGCTGCAGGCCGACAGGTCGCAGGTGTCGAGCGTGGCACGCACGAAGCGCGCGCCGTCCAGCGGCATCTCGCGCAGGCCGCATTGCACCAGCGTCGCATCTTCGAAGTCCATGGTGCGCAGGCTGCTGGTGCCGACGAAGCAGGTGGTGTGCAGGGTGGCGCCGCGAAAGACGATGCCGGTGTCGCCCGGCGTGTGGGCCCAGGCGCAGGCTTCGAGCCGGGCGCCGCTGAGATCGAGCCGCTCGGCGATGCACGAGATCAGGCCGACCTTGTGGAGCACGGCGCTGCGAAAGCTGCAGTCCTGCAGGCGGGTCTGTTCGAGGAAGGTCACGTAGGAAAGGCGCGCTGCATCGAAACGGCAGTGTTCGACCTGCAGGCCGAGCACGGTCAGGTGCTCCAGCGAGGCTTGCGAGAAATCGCAATGGTCGAAGTGCGTCTGCTCGAGCGTGGTGTGGTGCAGCTGCGCGCCGGTGAACACGGTGTGGACGCAATGGGCCAGGCTGAGGTTCGCGCGGTGCAGCACACAGCCCGCGAGCGAGGCCCGCGTGAGGCGCGCACGCACGAGCACGGCCTCGGTGGCATCCGCGCCATTGAGCCGGGCGCCTTCGAGGTTCGCGTGTTCGAGCAGCGTGCGGTGCAGGCGCGCGCCGCGCAGGTCCATGCCCGACAGGTCGGCGCCCGTGAGGTCCATCTCCGAGAGATCGCGCGTGGTGGCCATCACGTCCTGCACGCGCTGGCGCGCCTCGGTGGCGCGTTCGCCTTCGAGCACGTCGGCCGGCGACTGGTGCTGCGCGCCCATTCGGTACATGTCGATCAGCCCGCGCTGGCCTTTCTCGACCACCTCCGCGAAGGCCTGCTGCTGCGCGGGCGGCAGCGCGGACGTGCCCGTGGCAGCGGCGATGCCGAACATGCCCTGCAGCACGGTCTGCGCATCGAAGGCGGGCGGGCCCTTGGTCGTGGTGCGGTCGATGTTCGAGACCAGCTCTGCCGAGTCGAATCCGACCTGGCGCGACTCGGCCGCATTGCGTTGTCCCGCGCGCTCGAGCTCGCGCCGCCCGTCTTCGAGCGCCTGGCGCTGGTCCTGCGTGAAGCGCCGCGTGCGCTCGATGAACTCGGGCAGCTCGGCGAGCGTCGGTGCCTTGCGAAAGGGCGCGGGCAGCGGCCGTTCGCGCAGCAGGCGCGGATCGTGGCCGGCCTCGCGCGCCTGCTGCATCAGGTCCGCGCGCAGCCGGTCGCCGCGCTCGCGCATGTTGCGCACCCGCGCGGATTCCTCGCCGTCGTCCAGCGTGTCAAGCCACGGGCCGATGGCCTGCGCGGGCAGCAGCTCATCGTCGCGGGCGGCATGCAGCGCGCCGGTCTCGGGATCGCAACGGCGCTGGAGGAGGGCGAAGTAGTGCGCCAGCGGGCGCGGTGCATCGCCCGCGTCTTCGATGGCGGGCATCACGTGGGTCACGTCGTCGGCGTCGTCTTCCACGATGTCGATCTCGCCGTGGTGGATCAGCGCCACCTGTCCGCGGTGCGGAAAGAACCAGGCCGTGGTGAGGCGCATGGGCACCTCGTCGAACTGCTCTGGCTCGCGGCCGGGCCCGCTTCGGCGCGCGATGAAGGCGCGTGCACGCCAGTCGGGCAGGCGCCCGCGCTGCGCCGGCTGCGTGGGGTGCATGTGCCAGATCTCGTAGGGCGTGCCGCCGGAGATGTGGTCGCGCGCGGGCCAGCGTTGCTGCGGCGGCGCGGCGTTGAAGAAGCGCCAGTCCATGTCCTCCGAAAAACCGGGGAACAGGTGCTCGCGCCAGTGGCCGTCGTACTGCCGGCCGATCAGGCGCATGCGGCTGGGCCGGGTCAGCTCGATCGGGCCGAAGCCGGCCGGCTCGGTCTCGCGATCGGACCGGTCGATGCGCTGCTGCGGGTCTTCGATGTTCGGCAGGCGCTGCACCTGCAGGCCGTTGACGGTCTCGAGCGCGTGGCCGATGCCCTGCGGGTTCTCGGCAAAGCCGGGGCCGCCGTAGGCGCGCGGGGCGTCGAGCCGCATCGACTCGAAGGGCTGCGGCGCGGTGGCGCGGCCGTCGAGCCAGAAGCGGTCGCCGAACACCAGCAGCTGTCGAGAAAGCTCGCCCACGCGCATCGCAACGGCGCAGGCGGTCTTGTCGGCCTGATGGTGCGTGTAAGCGTGGCCGGTGGCCAAGAACTCGGCGTGGGGTTTGGGAATGCCCAGGTCGATGGCGCCCGTGGGGCCGAGCTCTTCGGCGGCGATCTTCCAGAACTCCGGCTCGGGCAGCAGCACGGGCGCGGCGTCCATCGACACCATGCCCATCAGCGTGACGCCCAGGCGTTGCTGGCGGCCCCGCAGGAAGGGGCGCGTGATGACGCTCAGCCGCAGCGGCTTGACGGTTTTCAAGGGGGTCAGCTCCGTGCGGGTGCCACTTCGAGCGGCGTGCGCTGCCGGTCGACCGACACCACATCGGGATGCGCCGGGTCCTGGACCAGGTGCAGGGTCGCGCCCGGCACCGCGAGGCGGGGCAGCAGCAGTTCGTCGACCAGCGTGCGCAGCACCACGCTCGGCACCGGGGACGACGGCGGCATCTGCAGCGTGAATTCGAGCGCGACCATGCACTGGCCGTGGCTGCCCGGGCTGGTGAGCTGGTGTTCGGAGCGCCGCACCTGCGCCACCACGCCGTGCGTGGCCACGCCGGCCCCGCCCAGGCGCTCGCCGATGCGCCGCTCCTGCGTGTACCTGCGCTGCTCGCGCGTGGCCGTGACGACCACCGCGACGCCGGCCAGCAGCGCCCCGCCCATCATCACGGCGAAGACGCTCCAGAGAACCTGTTCCCAGATGGGCATTGGCGATGCGATCGATCGGCGGCTCAGACCTTGACGGTCATCGCCTTGGCGGCGAAGGCCAGGCCGCCGCTGGCGATCTTCATGCCGATGTTTGCGACCTTGAGCATCTTCCCCTCGATCTCGGTGGCCGAGTTCTGCGAGCGGAACACCGCCACGTCGAGCCGGATGCCCGAGAACTGCGAGTTGAGGATGTAGTTCTGCTGGCGCAGCCCCCACAGGTCGAGCGCCAGCCCGACCGCCGAGAAACGCGCCCCCACGCCGCCCGCGCGGTACCAGCGCCAGTCGTTGCTCTTGGCGTAGTTGTTGATGTAGGTCTTCGAGTTGTTCGTGTAGTCGTTCGTGATGTTCTTGTAGGTGTTCGACGTCGTGTTGTAGACGTTCGTGTTGATCACGTGCTGCGTCGTGTTGTGGATGTGGTTCGTGGTGTTGAAGGTCACGTCCGGCGAGGTGTGGACCGTGGGGCCGGTCACCGTGGTGTTCGACGGACCGTTCACATGCACGGTGTTCGACGTGTTGATGGTGTCGTTGCGGCCCGCGCTCACGAAGCGGATTTCCTGGCCGTCGATGGTGCCGTTGAAGCCGCCGGTGATGGCGAGCGTCACGCCGCCGGAAATGGTGTCGTTCAGCCCGCCGCTGAGCGTGCGCGTCTTGCCGCCCGTGATGCGTTGCGTCACGCCGCCGCTCACGGTTTCGCTGAAACCGCCCGTCACGTCGCGCGTGTCGCCGCCGGTGATGGTTTCCGTCGCGCCGGCCGTGATGTCGCGCGTCTCGCCGTCCTGGTAGGTGGCCGACTCGTGGCCCTTGATGAGGGTGGTGCGGGTGCCGTCGGTGGTGTGGGTCTCGTCGGCTTCCACTTCCACGTCGAGGTTGCGTTCGGCGTGCAGCAGGATCTGCTCGGCGCCCGAGCGATCCTCGAAGCGCAGCATGTTGGCCTGGTTGGCCGCGCCGCCGGTGCTGGAGCGCGTGAGGATGCCGCTTGCCGTGGCGTTGGCGGGCAGCTCCCACGGCGGCATCTGGTCGCTGTTGTAGACGCGGCCGGTGATGATGGGGCGGTCGGGCTGGCCGCCGATGAAATCGACGATCACTTCCTGGCCCACGCGCGGCATGTGCATGGTGCCGTAGTTGGCGCCGGCCCAGTTGCTGGACACGCGCACCCAGCACGAGCTGTTCTCGTCCGACTGGCCGTAGCGGTCCCAGCGGAACTGCAGCTTCACGCGGCCGAAACGGTCGGTCCAGATCTCTTCGGGGCCGACCACGGTGGCGGTCTGCGGGCCGTTGGTGCGCGGGCGCGGCGTGGTGCGCGCGGGGCGGTAGGGCACGGCCGAAGGCAGCACGGTGAAGTCGAACTCGCACACCGATTCGCTGCTGCCGCCGGTCGAGTATTCGGGCTCGCGCAGGTCGTAGCGCGTTCCGGTGACGAGGTACTCGCGGTTGTCGGCCTCGCGCGGGCAGTGCGTCATCTCGAACAGATGGCCTGGCGCCATGCCGACCACGTTGGTGTGGCCCGAGGCCAGCTCGTGCGCGCACTGCAGCTCCTGCAGGCGGATCTTCGCGTAGGCGTCGCCTTGCTGGTGCTCGCTGTAGCCACCGAGCCATTCATAGACTTCGTAGGTCGCGTGGTCGTGGCCCTTGGGGTCCTGCTGCACGCTCTGCAGCGAGGCGCGCGACTTCCTGAAGTCGAAGTCATCGAGCATCACGCGGCCCGAGGTGATCTGCTCGGCCACGCGCCAGCGGTCGATGCAGGGCTCCAGCGCATTCACCACGCGGTCGCGCGGGCGGTAGGGAATGCGCGCGTGGCCCGGCAACTGGTGGTAGCCGCCCGTGTCGTCGGCCAGCACCAGCAGGTGCGAGCCGTTGCCGTGTTCGAAGTGGTAGGCGATGCCTTCGTGCTCCATGAGGCGGCTCACGAAGGCGAAGTCGCTCTCCTGGTACTGCACGCAGTATTCCCAGGGGCGGTAGCTGCCGGTGAGGCGCTTCTCGAACTGGAAGCCGTACTTGCCCAGCACCGCATCGAGCACCTCGGGCACGCTCTGGTTCTGGAAGATGCGGCAGTCGGTGGTGCGCGTGAGGTACCACAGCCACGGCTGCACGAGCGCGCGGTAGATGTAGTGGCGGCCGGTCTCGTTGGCGCGGCCAACCAGCTCGAAGCGCACGACGGTGCCGTTGAGGTAGCGCGTTGTGCCGTCGTCGGCAATGGCCAGTGTGAGCGAGGTGCCGAGCAGGCGCTTCAGGTCGAGGTTGAAGCTGGTGCTGACCATGTCGACCTCGAACTCGAAGAGTTGCGAGAGTCCTTCGTGCCCCCGCATCGCGCGGAACTTGAGCTGCTCGGCGCTCAGGACGGTATGGACTTGGACGGTACGCGGCATTCGACACTTCCCTGACCCCTCGGGCTTTCACGGATGCGAAGCCTCTGCAGATGGGGCCAAGCCAGTATGAAAACGCCGCGTGTCACATCCATGACGCGCCACATGCAAAAGGCCGTCGAAACGGCCTTTTGTGAAAGCGAATGCACGCCTGCGCAGCAGGAGTGACGCAAAGGTTTTACATCGACGCTTCGAGCATCGCCTTGTAGTCGTCGCGCGTGGCCAGCCGCGGGTTGGTCTTGTGGCAATGGTCGGCCATGGCGCCGTCGATGATCTGTTCGAACATCGCGGGCGTCACGCCCACTTCGGCCAGGCCCTTGGGCAGGCCCAGGCGCGCGTTCATGTCGCGGATCGCGTGGCCGAGGTCGCCGGCCGAGTCCAGGTGCATGGCCTGCGCCATGCGCTGCAGGCGCTGTTCCTTCTGCACCGACTCGGCGCCCGAATTGAAGTGGATCACCGCCGGCAGGAAGAGGGCGTTGAGCGTGCCGTGGTGCAGGCGCGGATCGACGCCGCCCAGGCTGTGGCTCAGCGAGTGCACGCAGCCCAGGCCCTTCTGGAAGGCCATGGCGCCCTGCATCGACGCGCTCATGAGGTTCAGGCGCGCCTCACGGTCGCTGCCGTCTTTGGTGGCACGTTCGATGTGGCCCCACGCGCGCTCCAGGCCGTCGAGGCCGATGCCGTCGGCCGGCGGGTTGAAGGCGGCCGACATGAAGGTTTCCATGCAGTGCGCGATGGCGTCCATGCCGGTGGCGGCCGTGAGCCGCGGCGGCAGGCCGAGCGTGAGCTCGGGGTCGCAGATGGCGGCCTTGGGCATCAGGAACCAGCTGTGGAAGCCCAGCTTGCGGTGGTCTTCGACGATGACGATGGCGCCGCGTGCCACCTCGCTGCCGGTGCCGCTGGTGGTGGGCACGGCAATGAGCGGCACCGCGCGCTCGGTGATCTTGGGCGAGCCGCCTTCGATGGTGGCGTAGGTCTTGAGCGGGCCGTCGTGCGTGGCCGCGATGGCCACGCCCTTGGCGCAGTCGATGGCCGAGCCGCCGCCCACGGCGATGAGGCCGTCGCAGCGGCCGCTGCGGTACAGCTCGACGGCGGCGCGAACCGCGGCCTCGGTCGGGTTGGAGGGCGTCTGGTCGAACACCGAGACCTCGAGATCGGCGATGGCGTCGAGCGCCTTCTGCAGCACGCCGGCCGCGCGCACGCCGGCGTCGGTGACGATCAGGGGGCGGTTGATGCCGATGCGCGCGCACTCGCTCGACAGGAGCTTGATGGCGCCGAATTCGAACTGGATCTGGGTGAGGTATTGGATGAGGGCCATGAGGGGGAACGCCCGAGGGCAGTACGATTGCTGACCGTTCGAATCTAACAAGAGGGGACATTCTTGCCCACCAACAAAACCCTTGCGTCTGTCGCACTGGGCTCAGCGCTGCTGGCCGCCTCGGTCCAGGCCGCCTGCCTCAGCGACACCCAGGTGGCCGACTTCGCCGCCGCGCAGGCAGCGCGCACGCCCGCCGCCGACATCGAGAACCTCAGCGAGGCCGACGCCGCCTGCACGCGCGCCAAGCTCAACGTGCTGCACGCGCGCAACCTGGGCGAGGTGGTCGGCTACAAGGCGGGCCTCACCAACCCCGCGGTGCAGAAGCGCTTCAACTACGACCAGCCGGTGTGGGGCGTGCTCTACCAGCGCATGCTGCTGGACAGCGGCGCGGTGGTCGATGCGGCCTTCGGCGCGCGGCCGCTGTTCGAGGCCGACATGCTGGTGCGCGTGAAGAGCGCCGACATCCATAAGGCGAAGACGCCGGCCGAGGTGCTGGCCAACATCGACCAGCTCATTCCCTTCATCGAGCTGCCCGACCTCGCGGTGCAGACGCCCTCGAAGCTCAACGGCCCGGGCGTGGCGGCCATCAACGTCGGTGCGCGGCTCGGCGTACGCGGGCTGCCGGTCGATGTGCCGGCGACGGCCGACGGCCAGTCCTGGATGCTCGAGAGCCTGCGCGACATGCGCGTGGTCATGAAGGACGGGCAGGGCAAGGAGCTGGCGACCGGCAAGGGCTCCGACATCCTCGAGCACCCGCTCAATGCCGTGGTGTGGCTGGCCGGCGCGCTGGCCAAGGAAGGCATCGCGCTGAAGCCGGGCGACTTGATCAGCCTGGGCTCGTTCTCGCCGCTGCTGCCGCCCAAGGCCGGACAGACGGTGGTGGTGAGCTACGAAGGGCTGTCGCGCATGCAACCGGTGGTGGTGTCTTTCAAGTGAGCACGACCACGACAGCGAACCGCCTCGCGCAACCCGCACTCACCCCGAAGATGGCCGGCGTGGTCGAGCGCATGGCGCGCGCGGGCCATCCGCCGCTCGACCAACTCACGCCCGACGAAGCCAAGGCCTCGTACGAAAAGGGCGCGGGCGTGCTCGAAGTGCCCAAGCCCGAGCTGGCGCGCATCGAAGACTTCCACATCGCCGCGCGCGACGGCCACGCCATTCCCGCGCGGCTGTATGCGCCGTCGGCCGAGGTGCTGCCGGTGCTCGTGTACTTCCACGGCGGCGGCTTCACGGTCGGCAACATCCGCACGCACGACACGCTGTGCCGCGTGCTCAGTCTCAAGAGCGGCTGCGCGGTGGTGTCGGTCGACTACCGGCTCGCGCCCGCGCACAAGTTCCCGACCGCGTCGAACGACGCCTGGGACGCCTTCCAGTTCATCGCCACGCAGGGCGCGAGCCTGGGCCTCGACGGCACGCGCCTGGCGGTGGGCGGCGACAGCGCGGGCGGCACGCTGGCGGCCGTGTGCGCCATCCTGGCGCGCGATGCCGGCCTGCCGGTGGCGCTGCAGCTGCTCATCTACCCCGGCATGGCCGCGCACCAGGACACCGAGTCGCACCGACGCCATGTCGACGGCCCGCTGCTGACCAAGGCCATGATCGACTTCTTCTTCGCCCAGTACGTGAACACGCCCGCCGACCGCGACGACTGGCGTTTCGCGCCCTTGCTGGCCGACGACGTCGACGACGTGGCGCCGGCCTGGATCGGGCTGGCCGAGGCCGACCCGGTGGTGGACGAAGGCATCGCCTACGCCGACAAGCTGCGCGCCGCGGGCGTGGCGGTCGACCTGGAAATCTACCGTGGCGTGATCCACGAATTCATCAAGATGGGCCGCGCGATTCCCGAGGCGCTGCAGGCGCAGAACGACGCGGCCCGCGCACTGAAAGAGGCATTGAACCCATGAGCGAGAACAACAACACCCCGGTCCGCCGCGAGGACTTCCATTACTTCCACCGCCTGCGCGTGCGCTGGGCCGAAGTGGACATGCAGAAGATCGTCTTCAACGCGCACTACCTGATGTACTTCGACACCGCCATCGCCGACTACTGGCGCGCGATGGCGCTGCCGTACGAAGAGGCCATGCATTCGCTGGGCGGCGACCTGTACGTGCGCAAGGCGACCATCGACTTCCGCGCCTCGGCCCGCATGGACGACGTGATCGACGTGGGCATGAAGTGCGCGCGCATCGGCAACTCGTCGATCATTTTCCAGGGCGGTCTGTTCCGCCAGGACGAGTTCCTGGTGGGCTGCGAGCTGGTCTACGTGTTCGCCGACCCGGCCACGCAGACCTCGAAGCCGGTGCCCGCGGCCCTGCGCGAGACGCTGACGGCCTTCGAGGCCGGCGAGCCGATGCGTACCGTGGAGACCGGCGACTGGGCCACGCTCGGCGAAGGCGCGAGCGCGCTGCGCCGCGCCGTGTTCATCGAGGAACAGAACATTCCCAAGGAACTGGAGTGGGACGCGCACGACGCCGTCGTGCTGCACGCGGTGGCGCGCAACCGGCTCGGCCAGGTCATCGGCACCGGCCGGCTGCTGCCCGCCGAGGACGGCGTCTCGCACATCGGCCGCATGGCGGTGCACCGCACCTTGCGCAGCGGCGGCCACGGCGCGGCCGTGGTGCAGGCGCTGGAAGACGCGGCCCGCGCACGCGGCGACCGCGAGGTGGCGCTCAATGCGCAGCGCAGCGCCGAGCGCTTCTATGCGCGGCTGGGCTACGCGGTGCACGGCCAGCCTTTCGAGGAGGCCGGCATTGCGCACATCGAGATGCGGCGCGCGCTGCGCTGAGCGCAGCGCCTTCAATCAATAGCGGGCCGGCGGGTCCGGCACGTAGCCGGGGTCCGAGCCGGGGAAGGGCGACGGGCCCGACGGGCGCGGCCAGCGCTGCGGCACCGGGATGACGCCCGCGGCGACCAGGTTCTCGCGGCTGTCGTAGCGGATGCGGATCACCTCGTCGGGCTGCGAGCTGGCGCGCTCGAAGGTCGTCTTGCCGACGTACGAGGTCTCGCGCCGTCCGTGGGCCGTGCCCAGGCTCGGGCTGGGCGCCGACTGGCGGGCCATGGCGCTGGCGGACGACTCGGCGGCCATGTCGGCGTTGCCGGCGCTGCCGGCGGGTGGGGCCGCCTTGGCGCGCGCATCGCCCATCGACGACGGTGCCGGCGGCGCCTCGCTGCGCCGTTCACGGCTGCTGTTGCCGCCGCTGTACTCGTCGCGCGACGGATAGGGCGTCACGACCGGCGGCGGCGGTTCCGGCCGGCGTTCGCGGAACATCGCGACGCCGATGACGCCCACGTCGTCGGGTCGGCCGGTGCGGCTCGCGTAGGAATTGCCGGCGGCGGCGAATTCAAACGCCGCGATCTGCGAATCGCTCTTGCGCCAGCCCGCGATGTCGCTGCGCTCGCGCGGGCCGAACACGTAGCCGTTCTGGCCAACGCCGGCGGTTTCGCCGGTGACGACGTTGACGCCGTCCACCGACATCACGGCCATGATGCGTTCGCCCATCGCGTTGCGCGCCCGGATCGCATAGCGCGCGCCAGGACGGCCGGCCACCCAGTACTCGCCGCGGTGGCGGTAGATCGGCAGCTCGGCGCCGCTCGTGCGGTCGACGATGCTGATGTTCATCAGGCCGCCGATGCGGCTGGCACCGGAGGGGTACGGCCGCATCGGGCTTTCCGCCCCCGCCGACAGCGCGGTCAGGGCCAGGACGGTGGTGAGGAGAAGTCTGCGCTGCATCATGGTGGCTTCCTTGCCAGGAGTGGATCGATGCAGGCTTCTACGGCGGGGCCTCGCGAACGGGGTTAAGCGTCGCGTAAAAAAAATGGCGCTGTCGGTGAGACAGCGCCAAGCGCCCCCGGAAAGAAGGCAGGGACGCAGGGGAAATCAGATGTCTTCGAGCAGCGGATAGGGCAGCGGCTCGACCGACAGCGCCGGTCCGCCGGGCGCACCCGCGTGCAGGCCGCCGGCCTCGAGCGCGGCGATCTGGATGGAGATGAGCGCCGACCAGCCGCCATCGGGCGCGGGCGCGGCCTGCGCCACGGTGCCCACGGGCTGTTCGGCGTCGTTGGCCGCGAACACCTCCTGGCCCGCGGCCAGCGGCGCGTCGGTCTGCGCGAGGTAGGTGCGGCGCTTGAGCGTGCCGCGGAACTGGCTGCGGGCCACGATTTCCTGGCCGGGGTAGCAGCCCTTCTTGAAGTTCACGCCGCCCACCGACTCGTAGTTGATCATCTGCGGCACGAAGGCCTCGATCACCGGCGTGGTCAGCGTGACGATGCCGCTGCGCACCTCGCTCCAGGGCCACAGCGCGGCGTCGAGCGTGGGGCCCACGGGCGCCTTCTGGTCGGTCGGAGCGATCCACAGCGCGCGCGGCACGCCGTCGGCCGGGTACAGCGACACCACGCTGATGTCTTCGCCGATGGCCGTGCGGCGACCGGGCGGCAGGGCCGCGTCCAGGCCGTTGGCGGTCAGTGCCGTGCCGGCCACGCCGTGCAGCGCGAACTGCTCGGTGGCATCGGTCAGCTTGACCTTGGCGCGCAGCACGTACATCGACAGGCGCTTGAGCGTGGCTGCCAGGATGTCGCGGCTGCACACCAGCAGGATGAGTTCGGGTTGTGGCCGGATGCCGATGAAGCTGGCGATCACGCGGCCCTTGGCCGTGCAGAGCGCCGCCAGGCGGGCCTCGGTGGCGCCGAGCAGCGAGAAATCCTGCGTGAGCTGGCCGTGCAGAAAGCTGGCGGCATCGGGGCCTTCGGCGCGGATCACGCCGAGGTGGGGCAGGGTGCTCACCCCGTTGAGAACGACTGTGGTCATCGCTGAATTATCATGGCCGTGCCTGTTCCTTCGGGGCGGCAGGGATTCCCCGTCGCAGCGACGGGGCCGGCCGTTCCCGCGGGTCGGTGTCCATCTGCTTGCCAGCCCTTTTTCTTCCTCCGTCTTTTCCTCGGATTCGTGCGCAGCTTCTTCCTCACGCTCTTCCTGCTCGTGGCCCTGGCCGTTCTGGCGCTCGGCGGCGCCGGTCTCTGGTGGGTGCACCAGCCGCTCAAGTTGCCGACGCCCAGCGTCGACCTGTCGGTGGAGCCCGGCACCACGCCGCGCGGCATCGCGCAGGCCGTGGCCGACACCGGCGTCGATGTGCAGCCGCAGCTGCTGTACCTGTGGTTCCGCGTGTCGGGGCAAGACCGCCAGATGCGCGCCGGCAGTTACGAACTGGAACGCGGTGTCACGCCCAAGCTGCTGCTCAACATCCTGGTGCGCGGCGAGGAGGCCACGCGCAGTGTGGTGCTGGTCGAAGGCTGGAACATCCGCCAGGTGCGCGCCGCGCTCGCCAAGGCCGAGCAGCTCAAACCCGAAAGCGTGGGCATGAGCGAAGACGCGCTGATGGCCGCGCTGGGCAAGCCGGGCCTGCACCCCGAAGGGCGCTTCTTCCCGGACACCTACACCTATTCGAAGGGCTCGACCGACATCGCGCTGCTGCAGCGTGCCATGCGGGCCATGGACAAGAAGCTCGAGGCCGCCTGGGCGGCACGCGCGGCCGATTTACCGCTCAAATCGGCCGATGAGGCGCTTATTTTGGCCAGCATTGTCGAAAAAGAGACAGGCAAGGCCAACGACCGTGCGGAGATTGCCGCCGTCTTCACCAACCGGCTTCGCATCGGCATGCCGCTGCAGACCGACCCGACCGTGATCTACGGCATGGGCACCGCCTTCGACGGCAACCTGCGCAAGCGCGACCTGCAGACCGACACGCCCTGGAACACCTACACCCGCGGCGGCCTGCCGCCCACGCCGATCGCCATGCCCGGCAAGGCCGCGCTGCTGGCGGCCGTGCAGCCGGCGCAGAGCAAGTCGCTGTACTTCGTCTCGCGCGGCGACGGCACGAGCCAGTTCAGCAGCTCGCTCGACGACCACAACCGCGCGGTCAACCGCTATCAGCGAGGCGGCGGCAGCCCTCAACCCAAGGCGACCCAATGAGCGACACCGGTCTGTTTCTGACGCTGGAAGGCATCGACGGCGCGGGCAAGTCGAGCCACCTCGACGCGCTGGAAGCCCGCTTCAAGGCACAGGGCCGCACCGTGGTGCGCACGCGCGAACCCGGCGGCACGCCGCTGGCCGAGACGCTGCGCGGGCTGGTGCTCGAACAGCCGATGAACCCGTTGACCGAATCGCTGCTGGTGTTCGCGGCGCGTTGCGACCACATCGCCCAGGTCATCGAGCCGGCGCTGGCGCGCGGCGAGGTCGTGCTGTGCGATCGCTTCACCGACGCCACCTTCGCCTACCAGGGCGCGGGACGCGGCTTCGACACCGCTGTGCTGTCGACCCTCGAACAGTGGGTGCAGGCGGGCCAGGCAGGTCTGCCTGCGTCGCAACTGCTGCAACCCCAGGTGACCGTGTGGTTCGACCTCGCCCCCGAGATCGCCGCCCAGCGCCTGGCCGGTGCGCGCGTGCCCGACAAGTTCGAGGCCCAGCCCGTCGAGTTCTTCCGCCGCGTGGCGCAGGGCTATGCGGCCCGCGCCGCCGCCGATGCCTCGCGCTTCGTGCGCATCGACGCGAGCCAGGCCCGCGACCAGGTCTGGCAACAGATCGACACGGCGCTGGTGGCGCGTGGTGTGCTGTCGCCGGTGCAGGGAGCCGCGCGATGAGCGAGCCGGTGAACACGCTGACCCCGTGGCTGCGCCAGCCCTTGGCCGAGCTGTTGCGCCAGCGCGGGCATGCCTGGCTGCTGCAAGGCCCATCGGGCATCGGCCAGTACGAACTCGCCCTGGCGCTCGCCGCCGCGTGGCTGTGCGAACAGCCGGTGGAGGAGGGCGGTGCCGCCTGCGGCCACTGCGCGAGCTGCCATGCCATCGAGGTCCGCACCCACGCCGACCTGTGCGTGCTGATGCCCGAGGTCGCGATGCAGGAACTGGGCTGGCCGCTCGACGAAAAGGCCCAGTCCGACATCGACGACAAGAAGCGCAAGGCGAGCCGCGAGATCCGCGTCGAAGCCATGCGCGACGCCGTCGGCTTTGCCCAGCGCACCAGCGCGCGCGGCCGCGGCAAGGTCGTGCTCGTGTATCCGGCCGAGCGCATGAACACCATCACCGCCAACGCGCTGCTCAAGACGCTCGAGGAACCCGTCGGCGACGTGCGCTTCGTGCTCGCGAGCGAGGCCGCGTGGCAGTTGCTGCCGACCATCCGCAGCCGCTGCCTGGGCTTCACGCTGCCGTGGCCCGAAACCGCCGAGGCCGAGGCCTGGCTGGTGGCGCAGGACGTGCCGGCCACCGATGCGGCGCAACTGCTGCGTGCCGCGGGCGGACGGCCCAGCGATGCGCTGCGGCTGGCGCGCTCGGGCCAGTCGCCCAAGGCGTGGTCGCTGCTGCCCAAGGCCGTGTCGCGCGGCGACGTGGGCGCGCTGGCCGACCAGGCGCCCGCCCAGGCCGTCGTCTCGCTGCAAAAGCTCTGCCACGACCTCATGGCCGTGGGCCACGGCGCCGAACCCCGTTTCTTCGACGCGGCCGACCTGCCGCCGGCCCCGCACAAGCTGGCGCTGGCGCGCTGGTCGAAGTCGCTCGCCGCCGCCGCGCGGACCGCCGAGCACCCGTTCAACGCCGGCCTCATGCTCGAAGCGCTTGTGAGCGAGGCGCGAAGCACCCTAAACTCTGCCGCTCGCCGCCCATGAACCAACCTGTCGCTCCCGCCGCCGCTTCGTCTGCCACGCCCGCCCGGCCGAGCGTCATCCAGCTCGCCATCAAGGAAAAGGGCGCGCTCTACGCGGCCTACATCCCGCTGTTTGCCGAGGGCGGCATCTTCATTCCGACCACGCGCGAGTACCGGCTGGGTGACGACGTCTACGTGCTGCTCACGCTGCCCGAAGACCCGCAGCGCTATCCGGTGGCCGGCAAGGTCGCCTGGATCACGCCGGCCCGCGCCGCCGGCAACCGGGCGCCGGGCGTCGGCGTGCGCTTTCCCTCGGACGAGAAGTCGCGCCAGCTGAAGGCGCGCATCGAAGCCGCGCTCGGCGGCTCCATGGCCTCCGACCGCCCGACCCAGACCATCTGAGTTCTTTCTCCGCCGCCGTCCCCGTGACGCGGAACTCCGGACACGGCGCGATCTCCCACAGGCGCGCCGCACTTCATCCTTTCCGATGTTCACCGACTCCCACTGCCACCTGACCTTCCCCGAATTCGCGGACCAGATGCCCCAGATCCGCGCCGCCATGGCCGCCGCCAAGGTCGACCGGGCGCTGTGCATCTGCACCAAGCTCGAGGAATTCGACGACGTGCAGGCCCTGGCCGCCAGCTACGACAACTTCTGGGCCAGCGTGGGCGTGCACCCCGACAACGAGGACATCGCCGAGCCCACCGTGGAAGAGCTGGTACGCCTGTCGGCGCGCCCGCGTGTCGTGGCCATCGGCGAAACCGGCCTCGACTACTACCAGATGGAAGAACGCAAGGGCGGGCGGAGCATCGCCGACATGGAGTGGCAGCGTGACCGCTTCCGCGTGCACATCCGCGCCGCGCAACAGACCCGCAAGCCGCTCATCATCCACACCCGCGACGCCTCGGCCGACACGCTGGCCATCCTCAAGGAGGAGGGCGAAGACGGCGCGGGCAGGGCGGCCGGCGGCGTGTTCCATTGCTTCACCGAAACCGCCGAGGTGGCACGCGCCGCGCTCGACCTGGGTTTCTACATCTCCTTTTCGGGCATCCTGACCTTCAAGAAAGCCCAGGACCTGCGCGACGTGGCGGCCTTCGTGCCGCTGGACCGCATGCTGATCGAGACGGACAGCCCGTACCTGGCGCCCGTGCCGTACCGAGGCAAGACCAACAACCCGTCGTACGTGCCCTTCGTGGCGCAACAGATCGCCGAACTGCGACAAATGCCCGTAGAGGACATCGCCAAGGCGACAAGCGACAACTTCGAAGCTTTGTTCAGGGAAGTCAAATCATGAAAAACTACTTTAAGAAGTCGATATATCTTGTTGTCATGGCTGCATCTTTTGCAGCGCATGCGGGTTCGTTCGAAGACTTTTTCCGTGCCGTGCGCGGCGACAACGCCAGCGGTGTGCGCACCCTGCTGAACCGCGGTTTCGACCCGAACACGCGCGACGAACACGGCCAGACCGGCTTGATGCTCGCGCTGCGCGAGCCGTCGCCGAAGGTCATCCAGGTGCTGATGGAGTCGCCGCAGCTCAACGTTGACCTGGCCAACGCCAAGGACGAAACGCCGCTCATGCTGGCATCGATCAAGGGCCAGCAGGACCTGGTGGTGCAACTGCTCAAACGCGACGCCGCCGTCAACAAGACCGGCTGGGCACCACTGCATTACGCGGCCAGCAGCGGGCAACTCTCGATCATGAAGCTGCTGCTCGAGAACCACGCCTTCATCGACGCCCAGTCGCCCAACGGCACCACGCCGCTGATGATGGCCGCGATGTACGGATCGAACGATGCCGTGAAGCTGCTGCTGGCCGAAGGCGCGGACACGGCGATGAAAAACCAGCTCGGTATGACCGCGGTCGACTTTGCAGTGAAGGCCAATCGGGCTGAGTCTGCGGAGTTGATCAAGGCGGCTGGGGATGCGAAGGCGAACGGGGTGAAGGCGGTGCCGAAGGATGGGAAATGGTGAGCGGCTGGATGGGTTGAATGCGGCTGGGATGGCTCATCTAAAATCAACACAATGTGCATTATGTAAAATGACTTGTGCAGGTGCAGACCGTTTGGCGCTATGAACCAGAGAGCCTTGGCAGTCCTCGACTCGAGCCCAATGCCCTTCCGGCCTTCGCACTTCGCACAGCCCTTCATTTCAGGCCTGAGCGAAGTTGCCCTGAATCGAATCAGCTCAGCGTGCTCCCATCCGGCAGCTTCGCAATCACCTTGATCTCGAACTGAAAGCCATAGAGCCACGTCACCCCAATGCCGGTCAGCGTCGGGTGCGGCGCTTCGCCCCAGTACTCGGGCACCAGTTTCCAGATCGTTTCGAAGTTCGATTCCGGATCAACGATGAAGACCGTCACGTCGACCACGTCGTCGAAGGTGCAGCCCGCGGCTTTCAGGATCGCGTTCAGGTTGTCGAACGCGCGCCGCACCTGGGCCTCCAGCTCGGGTTCCGGCGAGCCGTCTTCGCGGCTGCCGACCTGCCCCGACACGAACAGGAAGCCGTTGGAGCGAACGGCCGGCGAATAGCGGTTGCGTTCGTAGAGCGCCTGGCGCCCGGGTGGAAAAACGACGTCGCGTGAGGCCATGGGGTGCTTTCTTTCTGCGGTGAGTGAGGACGATGCAGGGACTTTAGGAAGCCTCGCTTCGGCGATAAACGGGCAATGCCAACAATCACTGTTTGCAGATCCCAAACAATCACGGCACACGCCCCGCAGGAGCCCTCTCATGGACCGTTTCGATGCAATGCAGGGCTTCACCCGCGTGGTGGAAGCCGGCAGCTTCACCAAGGCCGCCGACACGCTGCACATGAGCAAGACCAGCCTGACCCAGCTCGTGCAGCAGTTGGAGGCGCGGCTGCGCGTGAAGCTGCTCAATCGCACGACGCGCAAGGTGAACGTCACGGCCGATGGCGCGGCGTACTACGAGCGTGCGGTGCGGCTGCTGGCCGACCTGGACGATGCCGAGACCAGCCTGTCGAGCGCCGCCGCCCTGCCCCGCGGCCGCCTGCGCGTGGACGTGCCCAGCCCGCTGGCCCGCATGATCCTGGTGCCCGCGCTGCCGGCCTTCCATGCGCGCTACCCCGACATCCAGCTCGACATGGGCGTGAGCGATCGCATGGTCGATGTGATCGGCGAGAACGTCGATTGCGTCGTGCGCGGCGGCGAACTCACCGACCCCTCGCTCATGGCCCGCCGCGTGGGCGACCTGCAGCTCGGGGTCTACGCGACGCCGAGTTACCTGGAACTGGCCGGCACGCCGACGCACCCGCGCGAGCTGGAAGACACGCACCACCGCATCGTCGGCTTCCTGTGGTCGCGCCACGGCAAGACCTTTCCGTACGCCATGCGCCGGGGCGGCGAGCGCGTCGACGTGCAGGGCCGCTACGTGCTCTCGGTCGACGACGGCAACGCCTACCTCGCCGCGGGGCTGGCGGGCCTGGGCATCCTCTGGCTGCCGGACTACATGGCCGCGCCGCACCGGGCGCGCGGCGAACTGCTGCCGCTGTTCGAAGACTGGCAGCTCGATCCGATGCCGCTGTACGTGGCGTTCGCGCCGAACCGGCATGTGAGCGCCAAGCTGCGC
The DNA here is from genome assembly GCF_058797695.1 of Variovorax sp. GW823-FHT02B07. Lineage (NCBI taxonomy): Bacteria > Pseudomonadati > Pseudomonadota > Betaproteobacteria > Burkholderiales > Comamonadaceae > Variovorax > Variovorax sp. GW823-FHT02B07. Next base: position 2,056,622 of record NZ_JBXAJX010000001.1, on the reverse strand, counting down.
GCGTTCATCGAGTGGGTCGCCGGGCTGATGGCGCAGCATGCGCCGGTCATCGTTCGCCCGGGCCCGTCGGGTTCAGGTTGACGCAGCCTCTGCTTCCTGCACCGCCCGCCACATCACCTTGCCGCTGCCGCTCTTGGGCAGCGTGTCGACGAACTGCACCACGCGCGGCGCCTTGTACGCCGCCATGTTCGCGGCGCACCAGTCGATGATGTCCTGCGCGCTCACCGGCGCTTGCGCAGGCTTGAGCACCACCAGCGCCTTGACCGATTCGCCGCGGTAGGCGTCCCGGGTCGCGATCACGCAGGCCTCCTGGATCGCCGGGTGGCGGAACATCAGCGCTTCCACCTCGGCCGGCCAGACCTTGAAGCCGCTCGCGTTGATCATCCGCTTGAGCCGGTCGGTGACGAAGAAGTAGCCCTCCCCGTCCACATGCCCCATGTCGCCGGAGCGGAAGAAGCGCTTGCCGTCGATCTCGACGAAGGCGGCCTCGGTGTCCGCCGGGCGCTTCCAGTAGCCCGCGAAGACCTGCGGCCCGTGGATCACGATCTCGCCCTGCGCACCCGGCACGACCTCGCGGCCCGTGTCGGGGTCGATCACGCGCGCGTCGGTGCTCATGAACGGGATGCCCAGGCACTGCAGCTTGGGTGCGTCGGGCGGGTTGTAGTGCGAGGGCGCGGCGGTCTCGGTGAGGCCATAGGCCTCGACATAACGCAGGCCGTACTGCTCGAACAGCCGCTGTGCCACCGCCTGCGGCATCGCCGCCCCGCCGCCGCCGATGGCGACCAGGCTCGACAGGTCGAAGCGCGCCACGTTCGGGCTGGCCAAGAGGTCGATGACCATGGTCGGGATGTTGGCCCAGTGCGTGACCTGGTGCGTGGCGATCAGCCGGCCCGCCAGTTCGCGGTCCCAGCGCGGCATCAGCACGGCCGTGGCGCCCACCTGCATCGCCGCGTGCATGACGCCGACCATGCCGGTGATGTGGAACATCGGCACGGCCACGAGGTGGATGCTCTGCGGCGTCACGTTGCCCCAGGCGTTGATGGCCATCGCGTTGTGCATCGCGTTCGCGTGGCTGAGCATGCAGCCCTTGGGCAGGCCGGTCGTGCCGCTGGTGTAGGGCAACAGGGCCAGTGCGTCCGCATCGGCGCGGGCCGTGGGCGGTGCTTGTTCGCAGGCCAGGCAGTCGGACCACGCATGCACCGCGCCACCGGCCAGCGTCGGCAGTTCGCGTCGCGGCAGCAGCCATGGCGCCCAGGCTGCCGGCATGTCCTGTTCCAACAGCGCGGCCCGGTCGAAGGCATCGGTGAACTGGGTCACGACGAGGTGGCGCAGCTGCTGCGCCTGCGGCAAGGCGTCGCTGGCTTTCGCGAGCTCGACCGCGAGGTCCGCCGTCGCAATCGCCACCTGGGCATCGGGGTCCACGATGAAATGCTTCAGCTCCTCGGCGCGGTTCATCGGATTGACCGGCACCACCACGGCATCGGCGCGCAGGATCGCGAAATGCGCGATCACCAGCTGCGGGCAGTTCTGCATCGCCAGCAGCACGCGGTCGCCGGGGCGCACGCCCAGCGCATGCAGGCCGGCCGACAGGCGCTCGACCGCGGCCCACAGCTGCGCGTAGCTCATCGTGCGGCCCATGAAGATGAGCGCCGCCTTCTCGGGAAAGCGGCGGGCATTGACCGCGAGGTTGTCCCACAGCGGCGTGCGCGCCGCGTGCAAGGCGCGCGGCAGGCGCCGGGGCCAGAACGTGTGATGCGGGCGGGTTTGCATGGCGTGCTCCTGGTGGGTGGTAACCGATCGTTGGGCGTGGCTGCGCCCTGCCCGCTTCCGACAAGCCGGAAGCGGGAGCGATGCTTCAAGAACGAGACGGCTACGGCTGGCCGGGCGCGATGCCCGCGCGTGCAAAGGCGGCCTGCGACTGGGCGCCGTTCATGTAGACGTCCTTGCGCGTCACCTCGCCGGCGTCGTTGACGTCGACCACGTCGAGCATCTCGACGCGCGCGGTGAACGGCTTCCCTGCCGTGTCCTTCAGTGGCAGCACCATCACCCACTCCAGCACCCAGTGCCGCGCGCCGAACAGGCTGCGCCGCAGTTCGAAGCTGAAGGGATAGCGGGCGAACACGCCGACGCAGTACTGGCGCAGCGCCTCGCGCCCGCGCACCGGTGCAGAACCGTCGTGCAGCCAGTAGGTCGTGTCTTCGGAATGCAGCGACGCGATGCGGTCGGGGTCGCGTGTTTCCCATCCGACGTGGTAGCGCGCGAACAACGCTTCGGTCCCCAGGGCGGGGTCGGCGGGATCGGTCTTGCCAGGAAACGCCATGTCTGTCTCCATCGGATGCGATGTAGAAAATTTACCGACTCAAAGTCGGTTTGTCAATCCGGGGACGAACCCGACCCGTGTTGCTGCAGCCCGCACAGCATGGTTTCGAGCAACCGGCAGTGCAGCTGCACGGCCGCCATCGGGTCTTGCGCCGCCCCGCAGGCCAGCGCCGCTTCGGCCACCGCGCCGGCGACGAGCCGCGTGGCGGCCTCGATCTCTTCGGGTGGCGTGCCCGCCGGCATGATCGCCACCAGCCCGGTGCGGATCGAGTCCATGAAGTGACGGTCGTCGATGCCGCGCCAGCGCTCCCAGCCGAGCACCACGGGCCCGTCAACCAGGATCAGCTGGCGCAGGCCTTCCTGCGTGGCCGCTTCGAGGTAGATGCGCAGGTTGGTCGCGATGGTGTGGGGCGAGCGGTGCCCTTCGATGCGCTGGATGCGTGTGCCGAGTTCCGCCGCAAGCTCGGCCTGCACCGCATCGAGCACCGCCTCGAAGACGTCGTGCTTGGCGCGGAAGTGGTGATACAGGCCGCCCTTGGCGATCCCCGCGCCGGCCGCGATGTCGTCGATGCTGACCGCCGCGAACCCCCGCTCGATGAACAGCTGTCGCGCCGAGGCGAGGATGGCCCCGACGGTGGTTGCGCTGCGCTTGGCCTGCTGGACCATGTGCGTCTTTCTCCTCGATGGCTGCTGCGCCACGTGAACACGCGGGCAGTATGGCACGCAGCATCGGCCCGGCAGGCCCGGGCGCAGCCCTGTCTCCGGCTCAACCCGCCGGCTGCGCCACCTTGTGCCACGCCTCGTACAAGTCCTCATCGGCCTCATCGCGCACCGGCAGCGAATGCAGCTTCATCTCGCGCTGTTCCACCGGCCGGGCGATCTCGACGTAGCCGCGTGCGGCCGACAGGTCGAAGGGTTCGCCGTCTTCGTTCGAGTAGGCGTAGAACACCTCCTTCACGCCCGACAGGTACATCGCCGTCAGGCACATCGAGCACGGGTAGCCGCTGGCGTACACGGTGCAGCCCGACAGGTCGGTGCTCTTCAATGCCTTTGCGGCGGCGCGCACGGCCTGCATCTCGGCGTGGGCCGAGGGGTCGCACAGGGCGTCCACTTCGTTGACGGCGGTGGCAATCACCTTGCCGTCGCGCGCGATCACGGCGCCGAAGGGCCAGGTCTTGCGTTCGCGGATGTTGCCCATGGCGAGGCGGATGGAGTCGAGCAGGTACGCACCTGCGTGGGGGTCATGGGATGTGGTCATTCAGGAAAAGCTCCCGCGGTCAGCTGCCGCGATAGGTGGAAAAAAACCAGGGGGCGCACAGCATCGGCACGTGGTAGTGCTGCGCGGCGTCGGCGATGGCGAAGCGCACGGGCACCACGTCGGACAGCGCATCGGCCGCCTTGAAGTGGTCCCCGACGTGGAACTGCAGCTCGAACTGCCCGGTGCGCGCCGAGGCAGCGGCCAGCATGGGCGCGTCGGTGCGGCCGTCGGCGTTGGTGCGCGTGCTGTTCAGGCGCGTCGGCGGCGTGGTCGCCACGTCGTATAGGTCGACCTTCAGCCCGACGAGCGGGCGGCCGGTGGTGATGTCGAGCACGTGGGTGGTGATGCCGGTCATACGAAGAAAACTCCTTGCAGACGATGAGAACGAGCTGGCTTCGTCGGGTCAGCTGCCGCGCGAGTAGGTGTAGCTCCACGGGCCGAACTGGATCGGCAGGTGGATGCGCTCAGCCACGTTGGCCACGCGGATGCGCACCGGCAGCTTCGACAGGAACGGCGGCGTGGGCAGGCGCGACTGCTTGCGCACAAAGTACTCGTCCACGTGCAGCAGCAGCTCGTAGTCGCCGGCGCGGTAGCTGTCGCCGATCAGCAGCGGCTCGTCGGAGCGGCCGTTGCCGTTCATGGTCACGGTGCGCAGCAGCTTGAAGCCGTCGCCCTCGCGCACCGAGAGATCGATACGCAGGCCGGTCGCCGCGGCGCCGTGAAAGGTGTCGAGCGCATGCACGGTCAGGCGCGGGCTCACGCCGTGCAGCACGATGGGGCCGCTGGCCTGGGCCGGGCCGGCGGGTGCGGCCGTTGTCTGCGCAACAGCGCCGTGGGGCGCCAGGGCTGCGGCGCCGAGCGCGAGGCCCGACAGCGCGAAGCGACGGCGTGCGGGCAGGGAAATTTCTTTCTCAGGCATGGACCGCTCCTTGGGAGGTGGACGCACCCAGCAGCGTGTCGATGCGACCGCGGGTGATGAGGCCGATCTGCGTCAGCGCCGCGCGGCGCTCGGCTTCGGTGGACTCGGCGGCGCGGCTGCGCAGCGCCTCGAAGATCTGGCCCTTGGTGCTGCGCCGCACCGCGATGATGAAAGGAAAGCCGTGCCGCTCGCGGTACACGCGGTTCAGCCGCTGGATCTCGGCCATCTCTTCGCGGCTCAGGGCGTTCAACCCTGCACTGCCCTGCTCGCCGACAGACTCGGCGGTCATCGTGCCGGACTGGGCTTCGCGGCCCGCCAGCTCGGGGTGGCCGCACAGGAAGGCCAGCTGCTGGGCGTCGGGTGCGCGGCGCACCACGTCGAGCATGGCTTCGTGCAGCGCGTCGATGGTGGCGAAGGGCCGCAGCGACCAGGCCGAGCGTGCGACCCAGGGCGAGTTCTCGAAAGTCGGCCCGAGTGCGGCGACGAACGCGTCGCAGTCCATGGCGTTGAGCGCCTGGAGATCGAAACGATGGGCGTGGGAAGGCATGGAGAGCATCTCCTTTGTATTCAGACAGTCGGACGAAGGGGTGGAAGGAATCAGCGCGCGGGCGTCTTGTGCAGGCGCGGCACGAACAGCAGGATCAGCACGGTGGCGCAGATCTCGACCGCCGCGACCACATACAGACCCGGTGCCAGGCTGCCGGTGGCGGTCTTGATGAGGCCCAGCATCCACGGCGCGCCGAAGCCTGCGAGGTTCGCGATCGAGTTGATCAGCGCCACGCCGCCGGCGGCTGCGGTGCCGGCCAGGAAGCGGTTGGGCATCTGCCAGAACACGGGGATGGCGCTCATGGTGCCGACGATGGCCAGCGTGAGGCCCGCCAGCACCAGGGCCGGGCTCTGGCGCAGGAACAATGCGACCACCAGCAACGCACCCGAACCCAGCGCCGCGGCCAGCGCGCAGTGGTAGCGCGACTCCTGGTGGCGGTCGGAGTGGAAGCCGTTCCAGATCATCCCGGCCGCGCCGCACAGGTAGGCGCCGGCCATGATCCAGCCCACGGTCAGCGGGTTGGTGAAGCCGATCTCTTTCACCAGCGTCGGGCCGTAGAAGGTGAGCGACGAGTTCGCCGCGATGATGCAGAAGAAGATCAGGATCAGCAGCCAGAACTTGCCGTTCTTCAGCGAGGCCAGCATGCTGTGCTCGCGGTGGCCCAGCGTCTTGCGGTCGCGTTCCAGGTCGTCGTGCACCAGCTGGCGTTCACGCGCCGTGAGCCAGTGGGCCTGCTCGGGCCGGTCGGTCAGGTAGAAGTAGGTGGCGATGCCGGCCAGCACCGAGGGAATGCCCTCGAGCAGCAGCACCCACTGCCAGCCGGCCCAGCCGTTCACGCCATGCATGTTGTTCATGATGGTGCCGGCCAGCGGCCCGCCGATCACACCCGCGAAGGCCGAGGCCGACATGAACATGCCGAAGGCCTTGGCGCGCCGGCTGTCGGGGAACCAGTAGGTCAGGTACAAGATGATGCCGGGGTAGAAGCCCGCCTCGAACACGCCCAGCAGGAAGCGCAGCAGGTAGAACATCTCGGTGCTCTTCACGAACATCGTGGCGATCGAGGTCAGGCCCCAGCCGATCGTGATGCGCATGATGGTCTTCTTGGCGCCGATCTTCTGCAGCAGCAGGTTGCTGGGCACCTCGAAGAAGAAGTAGCCCAGGAAGAAGATCCCCGCGCCCAGCCCGTAGGCCGCTTCGCTCCACTTCAGGTCGTCCAGCATCGTCAGCTTGATGAAGCCGATGTTGACCCGGTCGATCCAGGCCAGCACCCACAGCAGCATCAGGAAGGGAATCAGGCGGAAGATGATCTTGCGGTAGATGCCGTCCAGTTCCGCCGTGGCGGTGTGTTCCCGGACCGGCGCCATCGTGGCGTCCATGCTCATGGTTGTCTCCATTTCTAGGTGTGGACGGGATGCGCCGCCTGGGACCTTCTGTGGGTCCGCTTGCGGCTGCCGTTCCCGCTGGTGGCGAACTGTAGGCAGATATCGCGGCCCCGGATCACGCTCTCTAGAATGTGCGGCATAACGGTTTGCCATGAGGGGCCTGCCGCCCGTAGCGCCCCAAAGGCCATTTCTCTTCGCCATGTCACGCTCCCACGCCCCCGTCGACACCTACCTGCTGCGCGTGCTGGTCGCCCTGGTGGCCGAACGCAGCGTCTCCCGGGTGGCAGTGCGCATGAACCAGACCCAGCCCGCCATCAGCACCGCCCTGCGCCGGCTGCGCGAGGTGTTCGCCGACCCCATCCTGGTGCGCGAGCGCAGCGGCATGGTGCCGACCGAGCGGGCGCTGCAGCTGCGCGACCGCGCGCGCGGCGCGCTGCTCGAAATCGACCGCATGCTCTCGGGCCCCGAGCAGTTCGAGCCCGCCTCCAGCGCGATGACCTTCCACCTCGCGCTGCCCGACTACCTGGCGATGAGCTTCCTGGCCGACGTGACCACGCGGTTCCGCGCCGAGGCGCCGCATGCGCGGCTGGTGGTGCACCCGCTGAGCGTCACCTACGACTACGAGCGTGCGCTGGCGCAGGGCGAGCTCGACATCGTCATCGGCAATTGGCCGCAGCCGCCCGACCGGCTGCACCTGTCGCTGTTGCTCGAAGACGACCTGATGTGCCTCATGGGCAAGAACAACCCGCTGGCCGCCAAGGGCGCCATGACGATGGAGCGCTACATCGCCGCGCGCCACGTGGTGCCCACGCCGTATGCGGCGTCGCAGCGCGGCGTGGTCGAGACGCACCTGGCCACCTTGCGCCAGACGCGCGAGGCCTGCATTGCCGTGCCCTACTTCACCGTGGCGCCGCACCTGCTGGTGGGCACCGACCTGGTCTTCACCACCGCGCGCCATTTCGCGATGCAGTTCGTGCACACGCTGCCGCTGGTGGCGGTGCCCGCGCCGCAGGGCTTCCCGCGCATGCGCTTCTACCAGCTGTGGCACGACCGCTCGCAGCACGAGCCGGCACACCGATGGCTGCGTGGCATCCTGGCGGCGGTGGCGTCGGGGTTGGCGCGGCCCGATGCGGCGGAAACTGCCGCACCAGCAAGCGCCTAGGCTGATTGCCTTTCGCTCAGACGGGCGAACCCGGCGCAGCGGCTGCGCTCCCCCACGCGCGCTCCCCTGCCCTTCGGACGGGTTCCCGCTGCCGGCTCCTGTTTTCTCCCGGCGCGCTGGCCGTGCTGCTCAACCGATAGCCCTGCCCCGGAACGGCCTGCAGTTCCAACCCATGGCGCCCTGAGCCCAGGCCGAGCTTGCGGCGCAGGCCGCACACGTTCGTGGAGAGCACCCCGGAGCCGCAGCGGTGGCCGCTGTCCCAGACCAGCGCGCGCAATGCATGGTGCGTCAGGACCTGATCGATGTTCCTGAACAGCACGATGGCCAGGTCGAATTCATTGGGCGTCAATTCGACCCGGATGCCGGCCACCTGCGCACTGTCCGCGGACAGGTCGAAGCGGAACGCCCCCCATTCGACGAACTGGCCCGCCACCTGTGCCCGGCGCCACTCCAGGAAGCACCGCATCAGCAGGTACGCCTCTTCGAAGGAAGACGGCGCGACCTCCACGTGGTCGGATTCGCGCGCATGCAGGACCGCCAGTTCACGCAGGCCGCGCTTGCCGCCGCTCAGGACCAGGGGGCACTCCGGGCCCACCTGCTCCCGCACCTGGGCGATCAGTGCGCCCGCCGCGCCGGCGTCCACCGGACAGGCCACGACCACGGCGTCGAAGCGAAGGTGGAGGTAGCGGCACGCCTGCATCAATTCCAGCGCGCTGGTGAAGACCAGCGGCCAATGGCCGAGCCTGCGGATGGCCCGCCCCATCTGCTGTCGGGGCCGCAGTTCGGGGTCGATCACCGCAATGGTGGCGCACGCGGTCTCGCCCCATGTGATGGGCAGCCGCAGCGTGGAGGGGATGGCGGTGGGGACTGTGCAATGACTCGGCTTCAAGGGTCGCTCCAGAGGTAGATGGATCGGATGTCGAATCGCCTTGTGGGCGAACCGAAGGGGTGGCCTGTGCGCCGGATGACGGGCTAACGGCTCAGAACTTCGAAACGCCCCGCGCCTTCCCAGGTGCTTTCGGCCGCGACGCGCGTCGCGGCGGTTCCCACGAAGGGCTCGATCTCGAGCTGGACCGTCAGGCGTTGGCCCTGGGCCAGGCCTCCGCCGTCCATGGGCGACATCCGGTCGCCGGGCCGAAGGAACGACGAAGGGGCCGCGCCCGTGGCATCCGCATGCGATGCGGCCAGGCGAACCGGCTTGCCGTCGAGCTGCGCCTGCACGATCCGCAGGGTGAAGCGACCGTTCCCGGCGAACCGGAACCCCGTGTCGTCCGCCGCCGCGCCCTGGAACGACAGCGCCATCACCGTGCGTTCGGCGCACACCGCCGTGAGCGTCACGAGGCGCTTGCCCAGCGAGGCGCGGGCGGGGTCGGGCTGGCGTTCCAGCAGCAGTGCGCGGGTCATCCGCCCGTAGTCGACGAGCGACTCGCTCAGTTGCGCATCGCAGCGTGCCGAGGCTTGTGCATGCGCCGGCATTGCTGCCAGCGCGACAAGTGCCATGCCAAACGTCGCGCCCATTCGGCGCAGGCTTTTCATCGTGATCATTGGTGTGCTCCCATGGCCGTGCAGGTGGCATCGGCCGATTCAAAGTAGGCGGAGGCGTCCGGCTTTTCCGGCAGCGAAAACGCGAGCCTGCAGCTGTCGCCGTTCGACAGCGTGACCCGCAGGTCCGCGCCGTCCCGCACGTCGGGCAGAAAGACCTGCCCGCCGTCGACGACCGAGGTGACGTACTGGTTGTCGCCGTCGACCACCGCCCCGCCCTTCTCGAGCACCTTCCCTGCGGGACCGACGGCTTTCAAGAGCACCCGGCGGGCGTTGACCACGCCGAAGCGGATGTGGTTGACCGATCCGCGGCCCGCATCGAGCTCCTGGTAGCCGTTCACCAGGTCGACGTTGCGGGGCAGCGACCGGGTCGCGACCTCCAGCCGGCTCGTGTGGTACGGGAACAGCTGCGGGGCCACCGCGCGCCCCCAGGCATCGGTCCACACCGGGCCTTGCGGCGTGCCGATCCGGACGCCGGACACGCCCCCCACCGAGACGATGCCGAAGGTGTCCTGCACGGGGTACGGCGAGAACGTGATGCCGTCCTTGTGGGCGACGATGCCGCCTTGCAGTTGCCCGCTGTAGGTGGTGCTCGCGCCGTTGCGCGAGAAGCCCAGGTTGGCCTGCGTGTAGCGCGGCAGCAGGCTCACGCGCCCCGCGAAGTCATTGCGCCCGTCGCGGCTGTCCCGCTCGGCCGAGACCTGGTAGCTCGTGGTGTCGTTGATGCGCTCGTTGAGCGTGACGCCGGCGCGGGTCCGGTCGTCGTAGCGGTTGACGTACGCCTTGACCGTCTTCGAGCCCAGCGGAATGCTCACCGTGACATAGGCCGCATACGGGTTGTCGAAGCGCCCCAGGTCGCCGGTGCTGCGTTCCAGGTTGAGCGACACCGTGGCGTGCGGGAACGACTTCACCCACGAGCCGATCACGCGCTGGATGTGGCGTCCGTCGAAGCTCGAGGAGGCCGAATAGGCCAGCCGAAAACCGCCGAGGTCCGCGTGGGTCCAGCCGATGGAGCCCGTGTACTGGCCCTTGTGGCGCTGGCGCGTCCAGCCGGTGTCGAACAGGTCCGGGTTGACCGTGTCCGCCAGGTCGCGAAAGCCCCGGGTCTGTTGCGTGGCGCTCATCGACGCCGACAAGGCGGGCGAGATCACGCTGCTCAGCGACGCGTTGACCTGCGTGCCGCGCACGCCCTCTCCTGTGGCGTTGGACACGGCCTGTCGAAACCCCGCCATCGTGCCCGGCACCACCATGCGATTCACCGCCCATGCCGCGGCCTGGTAGCGCGACGCCGCCATCGCACCCGCCGTCAGGTGCGTGCGCTTGTCCAGTGCCCAGGTGCCGGTGCCCGTCGCCACCCAGGGCTTGTCCTGCCGTTCGCCGTGGCCGTACGGGCGGTAGCGGCCGACCGCGAACGAGTAGCCGGCCGTCGTGCGAAGCGCGGTCGCGCCCAGGGCGGCCGCTGGCACCGTGAACGGCCGGCGGGAACCGTCGGCCTCGACGACCGTGACTTCCAGGTCGCTCGCGCCGCTGAGCAACGGCAGGCCCGTCAGTGAGAACGGCCCCGGCGGGACGACCGTCGAGTAGATGAGCGCCTGGTTCTGCCGCACCTCGACGCGGGCCTGCGTGTGGGCGATGCCTTCGACCACAGCGCCGTTGTCGCGTGCGTCCGCGCGCAGGGCGTCCTCCGGGACGATCTGCACGCCCAGGATCGGATCGCCCGGGAAGATCGAGCTGGCGATGGTGATCTGGCCGCCCTGCACCGTCGAGCCCAAGCCGGTCAGCGTCTTCTGGCCGTAGGCATACAGGTGCTGGAGTTTTTCCTTGCCATTGTTCGAGGTGTAGCTCTGGCGGCTTCGGAAGATCCAGTCGCCGACGTTCAGGCCGGCCTCGGTGCCCAGCGAGTGGAAGCTGCTGGTGCCGCCGGCATGGCGGCTGTCCATGGTCAGCAGGTCGTAGTTCAGCAGGCCGGCAGCGCCGCCGCTGCTGAAGGTGTCGGCGCGCTCGCGGGCTCGGAACGCGTCCGTCGGCACGATGAGGCGGACTTCGTCCCTGCCGGGGCGCAGCTCGACGATCGTGCTGGGAAACTGGCGCTGGAATTCATCGCAGGCCGTGGCGCCCGCAGCTGCGTTGTCCGCCGCGCGGCCCGCGACGAGGCCGGCCTTGTCCCGCAGCGTCTCGTCGAAGCACAGGCGGCCGTCCACATCGAAGGTGGCGGGCACCAGCCCGCGCCGCTCGCCGTTGACGAACAGCGTCACCACGCTGGTCCCGGCGCGAAAGCGGGCTTCGCGGCGGAAGTAGTCCGCCAGCTTCGGATCGATGCCGCGGTGCCTGAGCACGTCCAGGTCGAAACCGGCGCCCTGCTTCTCCTTGATGAACTGCTCGATGACGTCCGCGCGATCCTCGCCAGCCAGGGCAAAGGCCGACGGAGAGGCCAACAGCACGCAGAGCATCGCCGGCAGGCCGGCCGAAGTGCCTTTCGCGCGCTCGCCCGTGACGGCCGCCGGGACCACGGTGCGCAAGGACGACAGCCCAGCCATCGTCAGTGCGCCGCGAGCCTGACGTCGTAGCTGGCCACGGTGAAGCCGTACACCGTCGCCGGCACCAGCCGCACCGTGGCGGCCCCCTTCGCAGCGGCCGGCAGGGGCACTTCCACCGTCTCGCCGGGAAGCACGTGGGGGCGCGGCAAGTCGACCGTCGCGGTCGACGGGAGCAACTGGACCTCGGTGGCCATGCGCACCACGTACGGGCTGTCGTTCACGACGCGCAGCGTGCCGGTCCCGACCGACCACTTCAGTCGCTTCCATGGCTGGTCGTCCTTGGCCAGGCCCTTGGGGTGGATCAGCACCGGCAGGTTCTGGCGCACGTTCATGGTCACGCGCAGGCCCGGCTCCGTGTTCTTCGGCGGGATGCCTTCGAAGATCACGCGCCGCAGGCGTTGCGTCTTCAGCGGCTCCTTGGTCTGCAACAGAAAACGCACCAGCTGTGTCTCACCCGGCTCGACCCGGGCGACCGGCGGGGTCACGATCAGCAGGGTGTCGTCGTCCCCGGGAATGCCCGTCAGCGACGTGAACATGAGCGCCGGCTTGGCGTCCGTGTTCTTGACGTTGATGCTGGCCTCGCCGTCGCTCTCGTTGACGATGACGACCGAGGTCTCCGGCAGCATGCCCGCGGCATGCAGCGGCAGCGGGGCAAGGCCCGCGATCCATGCGGTCGAGGCGGACAGTGCGAAAACAAATCTGGCGGGGATGAAGTTCACGGTTCTCTTTCCTGTGGTCGGACGAGCGCGTCCGCCGTCTCGAAAGGGGCGCTTTCGAGAAGAATCAAAAATGGGAATGGACCGACGGGCCGTTCGCCAGCCGTGGCACCGCGTCGATCCCGAACGGTCCGGACGCGATGCCGGCCGGTGCTCAATGCCGCAGCGGGCTCGAGAGCGGGATGTCCTGGAAAGGGTTGCGCCAGGCGCCCTGCCCGGCACCACCCTGTATCGGGCGGAAGGACCGCCCGATACAGCCGTGTGGCTTACAGGTAGACGAGTTCGAAGGTCGACAGGCCATCCAGCGGGATCGCGTGGGTCAACGGCAGGTTGCTGCTCTTGTCTATGGCGGTCACCACGCCGATCGTGGTCGTGATGGACTTGTGGGGATTCGGCGTCGTGGTCGTGGAGCTGTTGACGGCCCCAATGAGCCTGCTCCCATCAGCAACCAGGGCAGATTTTGAGCCAACTTGGCTCCAGCTGGTGCCGCCGTTATCGCTCTGAACGATATACGCGCCGCCTTCACTGGTGATCAGACCCAGGAGCTTCAACGAATAGGCGCCAATCTTCTTGCCATCCGAAGTGCCCAAGCCGAGCTTCATGTTCGGGGCGGCCCCCTGGATCGTTTCAAGCGAAGTGATCGCGCTCGCGGCGCGTTCGTCAATCACCTTGAAGCCGAACCGCGTAGGCGCATCGCAGGTCATGATCAGTTCGATCGACTTTTCCGCGAGCGTGGTCTGGGCCGTCGGGCTCAGCGAGCTGGCGGGAATGTTGCCGTAGTCGACCACGCCTCCGCCCGTGAAAACGGGCGTGCAAGGGGATGGCGTGATGGTTCCGGCGATCCGGAGCTCGGCACTGTCGGCGCTCGCCTGGCCGGGCACGAACATCACGGCGGCCACGCTGGCGACAGCGGCAAGAGTTGCAATTTTCTTCACGAATAATTTCCTCAAGAACTTCAAAAAAGAGATTTCAACGAAGGATTCGTTGACGCCCGCCATGGCCCCGAAACGCTGCCCTTGACGGCAGAAGAAACAAGAGCGGAAAGGGATCGACGGGCTGTTCGTCAGTTGCTGCTTACAGGTAGACGAGTTCGAACGTCGACAGGCCATCCAGCGGGATCTGCTGGGTCAGCGGCAGGTTGCTGCCCTTGTCGATGGCGGTCACCACACGGATGTCGGCCGTGATGGCGGTGTGGGCGCCCGGCACCGTTCCCGTGGCACTGGCGGCGAAGGCAACGAGCGTGCCGCCGTCGCCGGTCATGCCGCCCGCAAAGTCCGACCAGGTGGCTCCGCCGTCCACGCTGTTGATGTGTTTGGTGCTGCCTTGATCGGCCGTCTCTTTCGTGATCTGCAACGAATAGGCGCCGATGTTCTTGCCATCCACAGCGCCCAGGCCGAACTTCGCGTTCGTGGCATACCCCGGGATGGTTTCCAACGCGGCGACCGCCGTCGCAGCGCGTTCGTCGATCACCTTGAAGCCGAACAGCACAGGCGCATCGCAGGTCAGCGTCAGCTGGGTCGACTTGTCCGCGAGCGTGGTCTGGGCCGTCGGATTCAGCGAGCTGGCGGGAATGTTGCCGTAGTCGACCACGCCGCCGCCTGTGAAAACGGGCGTGCAGGCGGCCGGCACGATGATGCCGGCGATCCGGAGCTCGGCACTGTCGGCGCTCGCCTGGCCGGGCACGAACATCACGGCAGCCGCGCAGGTGGCAGCGGCAAGGGTTGCAATTTTCTTCACTGGTATGTCCTCAAGAACTTCAAAAAAGGGTTCAACGAAGGATTCGTTGAAACCCACCCATGGCCTCGAAACGATGCGTTGGACTGCACCGCAGCGAACCCAATCCAACCGCCGATGCGTCGGGTTTCGCGTCGCAAGGGCCTTGCGCCTCTTGCAGCGAGTGCCCTTGAAAGTGCGCACGGAAAGCGTGTGAGCGGCGGCGTGTTTTGTTCCGGTGAATTGTTCTTTTCGGGTGCTTTTCCCGATATAGAAATACAACGAAAAACCGGGAGGTCGACTTAGGGATCGTTCGAAAATTCGAACCCGGGGCGGCGCGGGCTCGTACGGCGTGCGCTCACGCATCCCCTCGTTGTGATGGTGTCGACGTGGGGGCGAGCCGCCTACGATCCGCCCACTGGGAGGGTCCTCATGGCACACCACCTCGCCGCGCAGCCGCTTCGCCTGATGGTGCTCGACGACCACGCGGTCGTCCGGCATGGCCTGATCGCCAGATTGGCGGACGAGCCCGACCTGTCGGTGGTCGGCAGCCATGCCACCAGCCGCGAACTGCTCGATGCCCTGGCCACCGTGGCGGCGGATGTCGTGCTCGTGGATTTCTCGCTCGGCCCTTCGGACATCGACGGGCTCAACCTCCTGCGGGCACTGAAGGTCCGGCATCCGCGCAGCCGGACGATCGTCATCTCCGCGCACTACAGCGCGGCCACCGTGGCACTGGCGTTGAAAGCCGGCGCGCGCGGCTATGTCGGCAAGAGCCAGGAACTGGACGAGCTCGTGGCGGCCGTGCGCACGGTGAGCAAGGGCCGCATCCACCTGCATCCCGACATGGCGGCGGACATCGCCACCCTTTCCGAGGCCGCGTCGCCCCACACCGACGCCGAGGCGCTCACGAAGAACCCGCTGCTGTCCCCGCGCGAGCGCGAGGTGCTGCGCTGCTGCCTGGAAGGCCTGTCGGTCACGCAGATCGCCGCGAAGTTCTCCCGCAACGTGAACACCATCAGCACGCAGAAACACGCGGCGTTCCGCAAGCTGGGCATCCGCACGGACAACGAGCTGTTCAAGATCCGCCACCAGCTGGACAAGACATGAATCCCTGGCGCGCTCTCGGGCGAGCGGCCCGGTGGACGATGTGCGGCGCGATGGCCCTCCCCGCCGGCCCTGCCTGGGCGCAGGCGCAGCCCCTCTTCACCGACGAGGAACAGCGCTGGATGAAGGCCAACCCCGTCGTGCGCTATGCCGCCGACACGCGGCTGAGCCCGCTGGAGTCCATCGAGCACGGCCGCTACAAGGGATTGATCGCGGAGTACCTCGACGCGGTCGCCCGCAAGTCGGGCCTGCGCTTCGAGTTGCACGCCACCCCCGACTGGCAGGAAGCCCAGCAGGCCTTTCTCGACGGCAAGGTCGACATGTTCCCGAACGCCAGCGCCCAGCGAACCACGCGCGAGGTCGGCGCCCGGCTGCGCCTGACCGATCCCTTCTTCGTGGCGCAGACGATCATCGTCACGCGCACCGACGCCCCCTTCGTCCTGCACATGAAGGACCTGGACGGCAAGGTGGCGGCCGTGCGCGGCGGGGGCACCTACGCCCATGTGTTCGCCGAGCGCTACCCCGGCGTGCGCGTGCTGCCCACCAGCGAACCGATGGAAAGCCTCGATGCGGTGATCACCGGCGAGGCCTACGCCGCCATCGGCTCCGACGCGGTGTTCCTGCCCATGATGCGCCGCAGGCATGCGCGCCAGCTGAGCATCTCCGGCACGATCGGCGATCTCCTGTACGTGGCCCAGATGGGCGTTCGCGCCGACCTGCCGCTGCTGCATTCCATCGTGGAGAAGTCGCTCGCCAGCCTCTCGGCGGCGGAGACCGGCCAGATGAACGACCGGTGGCTGGAGCAGACCGACTTCGGCGAGCCGTCGCTGCTGTCGATCGTGCGCTACCGCCTGCCGCAGCTGTTGCTGCTGCTCGGCGGCGTCGTGCTGCTCGGCTGGTTCGCCTGGCGCGCCCGCGTGGCGCAGCGCGCGGCGCAGAAGAGCGAGCGCACCAAGTCGAACTTCCTGGCGGTCATGAGCCACGAGATCCGCACGCCCATGAACGCGGTGCTGGCCTCCATCGAGATGCTGGCGCACACGCCGCTGGATGCGCGCCAGACGCGCTTCACACGCACCGCCTCGGCAGCCGCCGAAGCCCTGCTGTCGCTGCTGGACGATGTGCTCGACCTCTCGAAGCTGGACGCCCGGCGCCTCGCGCTGGAACTGGTGCCTACCGATGTCGACGCGCTGGCGCAGAAGGTGGCGCATGTGGCGCGCGTGAACGCGCAGGACAAGCCGCTGGTCATCGCGGTGCGCACGCACAACCCGTCGGGCCGGCAGGTGCTGATCGACCCGACGCGGCTGCGACAGGTGCTGCTCAACCTGCTGGGCAATGCCGTGAAGTTCACCGAGCGCGGGCGCATCGACGTGACGCTGGAGCTTCTGGACGATGGCGACATGAACGGCCTGCTGACGGTCACGGTGAGCGACACCGGCATCGGCATTGCGCCCTCGCAGCAGGCCACCCTCTTCGATGCCTATTCGCAGGCCGACAGCTCCACCACCCGGCGCTTCGGCGGCACTGGCCTGGGGCTGACCATCTGCAAGGAGCTGGTCGAGTTGATGGGCGGCGAGATCCGGTTGACCAGCCGCCTCGGTGCAGGCACCTCGGTCGAGTTCGCCCTGCCGGTGAAGCTTGTGTCGCCTCCGCAAGAACTGTCCAAGGATGCCGCTGCGGCGCAAGGCAAGCCGCCCTCCGGTCCTGCGGCCACCGTGCTGGTCGTGGAGGACCACCCGGGCAACCAGTTCATCATCGCCGAGCAGTTGCGCATGCTGGGCTACGACGCCCGGATCGAAGCCGACGGCGTGGCGGCGCTGGCCGCGCTCGCGCCGCCACATCCTTTTGCGCTCGTGCTCATGGACTGCCACATGCCCGGGATGAATGGCTACGAGGCGACGCGCCGCATCCGGGAGCGCGAGGCCGGCGCCCCCCATCTGCCCGTGATCGCGATCTCGGCCGCGACCGACTCGGCGCACCTCGACGAATGCATGGAAAGCGGGATGGACGGCGTGCTCAAGAAGCCGCTGCGCCTGGACGAACTGTCGAGCATGCTGCAGCTCTGGCTGGGCGGGACGCCGTCGTCGCCGCAAAGTCCCGACACGGCCTTGCCGCCGCAGTTTCACGAGGCCATGGCGGAAGACCTTGCGGCGTTGCGCCGGGCGTTCGCTGCGGGCGACAACGCGAGTGCGGCACACCATGCGCACCGCATCAGGGGTGCTGCCTTGATGGTCGACGCTGCGGCCGTGGCAGCGCCCGCCGATGCACTGGAGGAAATCGCTCGTGGCGAAACCGCTTCGGATCACATGCGCGTGGCGGACCTGCTGGACGAACTCCAGCTTGCGCTGTCGGCGCAGGCGGCGTCCTGAGCAGACGGCGCCCTACGCCCCCGCCATCCGTTCCTTCATCAACCGGCGAAGAATCGCCAGCGCCGGCGCCTCGGTGCGCTGGCGCAAGGTCACCAGCCCGAAGCGCGCCGTGCCGCGCATCGGCGGCTCCATCCGCAGCTCGACCAGGTCGGGTGCCGACTCGTGCACCGCGAGCAGCACCGTGTCGCTCTGGCGCACCACGTCGGCGATGCTGGGCAGCTCCTCGCACTGCAGCGTCACGCAGTTGGCAGGATGTGCCTGCGGGCCGTAGGTCTCGACCAACCCGCGCGCCACCTCGTCGCTCAGCGGCGTCGAGGCGATCGGGTAGCGCTGCACCGCCTCGAAGCTCACGCCCTTGCGCAGCCGCGTGAGCGGATGGCCGCGGCGGCACAGGAAGGCGCCACGCAGCTCGTACACGTGGGTCAGCACCAGGTCGGGCGCGGGCTTGAGCGCGCGCGCATCGACCACCAGCGCGTCCAGGCTGCGCTCGCGCAGCGCCTGGGCCAGCAGGTCGGTGCTGCCGCGCGCGATCACGGTGCGCACGGCCGGATGGTGCGTTGCCATGTGCAGCAAAAAGGGCGTCATCAGCAGCGCACCCGGCCCCGAGCCCAGCCCGATGCGTACGGTGCCGCCCTCGCCTTCGCGCATCTGCCGGCCGCGGTCGCGCAGCGCCTCGGCCTCCGACACCAAGAGCCGCGCGCGCTCCAGCACCTCGCGCCCGAAGACCGTGAGCTCGTTGCGCCGGCCGATGCGGTCGAACAGCGGCATGCCCAGCTCGTCCTCGAGCGCGCGCACGCTGCGGCTGAGCGCGGGCTGCGTCAGGTGCAGCGCCTGCGCCGACTGGCTGAACGAGCCCGTGTGGGCCAGCGAAATCAGGTGCCTCAGTTGGACCAGCGTCATGGCGAAAGCCTCGTTTTCAGGAATGCATTGGACTCATGCTAATGCAGCCAACAATGCATTGGACGTTGCGTCGGGCCGCTCCTAGCATTCCCCTGCATCCGGCCCCACGAGCCGGCACCACCCCAGGAGACATGACTTTGACGACGACTTCGCTCTTCCGATCCGCGCTGCTGTTCGGCTGCGGGCTGATGCTGCTGGCTGCGGGGCCCGCCCGCGCCGACGGCTTTCCCGCCAAGCCCGTGAACCTGATGGTTCCCTACCCGGCTGGCGGCCCCTCGGACGCCACCGCGCGCATCTTCACCGTGCCGCTGGGCAAGGCACTGGGCCAGCAGGTGGTCGTGGAGAACCTGGGCGGCGTGAGCGGCGCCATGGCCGCGCAGAAGGTGCTGGCCGCGCCGGCCGACGGCTACTACCTCTTCCAGGGTTCGCCCAACGAGATCATCCTTGCGCCGCTGGCCAATGCGGCCGTGAAGCTCAAGGCCGAAGACTTCCGCATGGTGCACCCGGTGGCCGAAGCGGTGATGGTCTTCGTCGCCCGCAAGGACCTGCCGGCCAACAGCGTCGACGAGCTCATTGCGCTGGCGCGCAAGTCGCCCGACAAGCCGCTGTCGTACGGCAGCGTGGGCATCGGCTCGCTCTACCACCTGATCCTCGAGAAGGTGCAGCTGGACACCGGCGTGAAGCTCATGCACGCGCCCTACAAGGGCAACGCGCCGCTGCTGCAGGACATCGGCGGCGGCCAGGTCGACTTTGCCGTGCTGGTCTACAGCGCCGCCATGGGCGCGCTGGCCGACCAGGGCCGGCTGAAGATCCTCGGCCAGCTCGGCGGGCAGCGCTCGGAGCTGCTGAAGAACGTGCCCACCGCCAGCGAAGGCAAGGAGCTGAAGAACGTCAACTACAAGACCTGGAGCGGCTTCTTCGTGCGCAAGAACACACCTGAAGACGTGGTGCAGAAGCTGCACCAGGCCGTCGGCGCGGCGCTGAAGGAAACCAGCGTGCGCGAGCAGCTCGCGGCCCAGACGCAGCTGGCCTCGCCGCAGACGACGCTGGCCGAATCGGCGAAGTTCTACGAAGCCGAGATCGCGCGCTACCGCGACATCGCCAAGTCCATCCGCCTGGAACCCCAATGAGCACCACCGCCCTCCTGAACGACCTGCACGCCAGCGCCGACACCTTCATCGGCATCCGCCGCGACATCCACCAGCACCCCGAACTCGGCTTCGACGAGCACCGCACCTCGGCGCTGGTGGCCGACAAGCTCGAAGCCTGGGGCTACACCGTCGAGCGCCACATCGGCGGCACCGGCGTGGTGGGCCGGCTGGTGCGCGGCAGCGGTACGCGCCGCCTCGGCCTGCGCGCCGACATGGACGCCCTGCCCATCGACGAGGCCACGGGCCTGGCCTACGCCAGCGCGCACACGGGCGTGATGCACGCCTGCGGCCACGACGGCCACACGGCGATGCTGCTGGCGGCGGCGCAGCACCTGGCCGAACGCGGGCGCTTCGACGGCACGCTGAACCTGATCTTCCAGCCCGCCGAGGAAGGCGGCGGCGGCGCGGTGCGCATGATCGACGACGGCCTGTTCGAGCGCTACCCCTGCGACGCGATCTTCGCGATGCACAACATGCCCGGCATGGCGCAGGGCCGGCTGGCGATGCGCGAAGGCCCGGCCATGGCTTCGTCCGACTACGCCACCATCACGCTCACCGGCGTGGGCGGCCACGGCGCCATGCCGCACCGCGCGGCCGACCCGATCGTGGCCGCGGCCAGCATCGTGATGGCGCTGCAGAGCGTGGTCTCGCGCAACATCGATCCGCTGCAGATGGCGGTGGTCACGGTGGGCGCCATCCACGCGGGCAAGGCCAACAACGTGATTCCGCAAGGCGCCGTGCTCGAGCTGAGCGTGCGCGCCCTCGACCGCGAGGTGCGCAAGAAGATCGAAACCCGCATCAAGGCGCTGGTCGCCGCGCAGGCCGAGAGCTTCGGCGTGCAGGCGCAGATCGACTGGCGGCCCGGCTACGCGGTGCTGGTCAACACGCCCGAAGAAACCGCCTTCGCGCGCACCGTGGCCGAAGAGCTCGTGGGCCCGGCACAGGTCACCTGGCAGACGCCGCCGCTGCCGGGCAGCGAAGACTTCGCCTTCATGCTGGAGCGCGTGCCCGGCTGCTACCTGCTCATCGGCAATGGCGACGGCGACGCGCACGGCGCCTGCATGGTCCACAACCCGGGCTACGATTTCAACGACAGCAACGTTGCCGTGGGCGGCGCCTACTGGGTGCTGCTGACCGAGCGCTTCCTGCGCGCCGCGAACTGAACGTTCAAGAGGACTGCCGCGCGAGCCATTCGCGCGGCGACACGCCCACCTTCTGCGCGAACAGGCGCGACAGCGCCGAAGCGTTGGCGTAGCCGAGGCTGTCGGCAATCGTCTTGACCGACGCGCCCGTGCGCAGCTCGGCCTGCGCGATCGTCAGGCGCCACTGCGCGAGGTAGTCGGCGGGCGTCGCACCCACCACCGCCTTGAAGCGCGCCGCGAACGCGCTGCGCGACATGCCGGCCTCGGTGGCCATCTGTTCGAGCGGCCACGGCTCGCCCGGGCGCTCGTGCAGCGCGACGAGCACGCGCACCAGCTGTGGATCGCCCAGGCCCGTCAGCAGGCCAGCGGGCACGCCGCTTTCCTGCGGATGGTCGAGCAGCCAGCGCAGCAGCTGGATCAGCACCACCTCGAACAGCCGGTCGGCCAGCAGGCGGTGCCCGCACAGCACGCGCCCGGTTTCCGCGAACAGCAGCGCCAGTGCCGCTTCGAGGCCGTCGACCGCATGCAGCGGCAGCAGCACCAGCGGCGGCAAGGCACGCACCAGCGGATGCGCCTCGCCGCCGTCAAAGTCGACCGTGGCGCAGACGAAATCCGAACCTTCCGTGGGCGCGTTGTGGAAGTCGTGCGCCAGCGGGCGCGGATAGAACAGCAGGCTGGGCTCCTTCACGACCAGCTTGCGCGGCACGCCGGCCGCGCGCACCGACGGGGCCGAATGCGTGACCACCATCTCGCCGCGCCGCATCACATGCAGGAAGCTGCGCCCCTCTTTCGCCGCGAAGTGCGTCACGCCGCACAGCGGCCCCGTGTGGAACAGATGCGCCCGGACACGGAAGCGTTCGAGCAGGGACGAGAGCCTGTCGATGGGCGGCGGCGGTGTTGCGCTCGGCATTGGACGAAAAGATATGTTGAATGGATGAAAGCGTTCAAATCATACGGATTTCCGGAAGACACTGCCTCCATCGTCATCACCGAAAGGAAGTCTTCATGCCCCGCGTCAACCTCGTCACCGACACCGCCGCCACCGGCGACGCCCAGGTCTTGCTCTCCCAGATCCACGGTGCCTTCGGCGCCACGCCCAACATGTTCCGCGCCGTCGCCAACTCGCCCGCGGCGCTGCGCAGCCTGTGGGGATCGTTCGGCGCACTCGGCGGCGGCGTCATTCCGGCGCAGCTCGGCGAGCAGATCGCCGTGGCCGTCGCCGACCGCAACGCCTGCCACTACTGCCTCGCGGCCCACACCGCGCTGGGCCGCAAGGCGGGCGTGTCGGCCGCCGACATGGCGGCCGCGCAGGCCGGCGAATCGGCCGACCCGCGCACGGCGGCGGCGCTGCGCTTTGCGCTCAAGCTCGTCGATGCACGCGGCCAGGTCAGCGACGCCGACGTGCAGGCCCTGCGCGCCGTGGGCTTCGACGACCGGCACATCGTCGAGATCCTGGCCCACGTCGCGCTGAACCTGTTCACCAACTACGTGAACGTGGCGTTCCAGGTGCCGGTGGATTTCCCGCAGGTGAAGCTGCGCACCGAGGCGGCCTGACATGGCCTGGCCGCGCCCCGAGGCGCCCGAGCTGCAGGTCGCCCGCTGGCTCAACACCGACACGCCGGTCACGCTCGCGTCGCTGCGCGGTCGGGTCGTGGTGCTGCACGCGTTCCAGATGCTGTGCCCGGCCTGCGTGTCGCACGCCTTGCCGCAGGCGAAGAAGACTCAGAAACTGTTCGCCGCGAAAGACGTCGCGGTGATCGGCCTGCACTCGGTGTTCGAGCACCACGACGTCATGACGCCCGCCGCGCTCGACGCCTTCGTGCGCGAGTACCGCCTGGGCTTTCCGATCGGCATCGACCAGCCCTCGCCCACCGGCGGCATTCCCGCCACGATGCGCGACTACCAGTGGCAAGGCACGCCGAGCACGGTGCTGGTCGACCGGCAGGGGCGCCTGCGGCTGAGCCACTTCGGGTTGATCGACGACATGGCCTTGGGCGCCGCCATCGGGCAGCTCGCGGCCGAAGAGGCGCCTGCGCACCTCATTGCACAACCTGCAAACGATGCATCGCCAGACGGCCCGTGCGACGACACCGCCTGCCGCGCCTGAACGAAGAAAGGACACTCGCCGCATGCCATGCATCGCCCTGCAACACCTCGCCTTCGAAGACCTCGGGCGCTTCGCCAACGTACTGACCCAGGCCGGCCACGCCATCGACTACCGGCAGGCGGGTCCGTCCGCGCTCAGCGCCGACGAGTGGCGCCACGCCGACCTCGTCGTGGTGCTCGGCGGCCCCATCGGGGCCTACGACACGGCGACCTACCCCTGGCTCGCCGAAGAGATCGCCGGCCTGCGCGAACGGCTGGCGCTGCGGCGCCCCACGCTGGGCCTGTGCCTGGGCGCGCAGCTCATGGCCCGCGCGCTCGGCGCGCGCGTGTACCCGTCGGGGCACACGGAGATCGGCTGGGCGCCGGTCGACCTGAGCGCGGCGGGCCAGGCCTCGTGCCTTGCGGCGCTGGACGGCGAACCCGTGCTGCACTGGCACGGCGACACCTTCGACCTGCCGCCCGGCGCCGAACTGCTGGCGAGCACCGCGCGCACACCGCACCAGGCCTTCCGCCACGGCCATCATGCGCTGGCGCTGCAGTTCCACCCCGAGGCCGACCCCGCACGCATCGAGCCCTGGCTCATCGGGCACCACCACGAACTGGCCGCGGCCGGCATCGACATCCCCGCGCTGCGCGCCCGCAGCGCCGAGCTGGCCGAGGTGCGCTCCGATGCCGCGACGCGCATGCTGACCGTATGGCTGGACCAGCTCGCATGACGCAGCCCGCCCTGCCCATCGACGCGCTGCTGGTCGGCTCCGTGGCCTTGCTGCCCGACGGCCGCACACGCAGCGGCATCCGCAAGACGCCGACGGCCGATGCGCTGTGGCTGTCGTCCACCGGCCTGCAGGGCGATGCGCAGGCCGACTTGCGCATCCACGGCGGTGTCGAGAAGGCCGTGCACCACTACCCGCGCGAACACTACGCGGGTTGGGCGGCGGGCGGCCACCGCACCGAACTGCTGGCGCACGCCGGCGCCTTCGGCGAGAACATCTCGACCACGGGCTGGGACGAATCGACCGTGTGCATCGGCGACGTGGTCCAGCTCGGCGACGCGCGGGTGCAGGTGTCGCAGGGCCGGCAGCCCTGCTGGAAGCTCGACGCGCACTTCGGCCGGCCCGGCATGGCGCGCGAGATGCAGGCGCGCGGCTGCACGGGTTGGTACTACCGCGTGCTCGAGCCCGGCTGGGTGCGGGCCGGCGCGATGGCCACGCGCGTGGAACGCCCACACCCGGACTGGCCGCTGTCGCGCCTCATCGCGTTGCTGTTTTCGCGCGACGCGCGCTTCGCCCCCGAATGGGAACAGGCCGCCGCCCTGCCCGCCCTGGCCGAGCGCTGGCGCGCCACGTTTCGCAAGCGGGTCGATGCGGGGCGCGTCGAAGACTGGGAGCCGCGCCTGCGCGCACCCACGCCCGCCCCCTGAGCGCCCTTCAGTCGTCCAGCGTTTCCACACGCAACGCGGTCACGGGCCCAGCCACGACCGGGCTCGCTTGCAACGCATGCAGCGCAAGATCGACCGCGCCTTGCAGCGCAGATTCAGTGATCACCAGCACCTGCGGCGCCGCCTCCGCCGGCCCGTTCGCCAGCACCAGTTGCCGCACCGGCAACCGCTGCGCGGCCAGCAGCTCGGCCACGGCCGCGATGTCGGTCGCCGCCTGCACCGGCACGCGCAGGTAGTGCGCGCTGCGCACGGCCGCGCGCGGCAGCACCGGCAGTTCGCGCACCGCATGCGCATGAAAGCCCGTGTGCGGCACGCGCTGGCCGGCGTGGGTGCCGTCCAGGCGCGCCACGTCGACCAGGTCGGCGATCACGGCCGAGGCGGTCTGCTCCGAGCCGGCACCCGCGCCGTAGTACATCGTGACGCCCGCCGCGTCGGCCTTGACCATGATGCCGTTCATCGAGCCGTTCACCTGCGCGAGCAGGTGCGTCGCCGGCACCAGCGCGGGCTGCACGCGCAGCTCCACGCCTTCTTCACGTCGGCGCGCCACGCCCAGCAGCTTGACGCGAAAGCCCAGCTGTTCGGCACAAGCCACATCGAGGCGCTGCAGCGCCGTGATGCCCTCGACCTGCGCGTCGGCAAAGCGCACCGGCATGCCGAAGGCGTTGGCGGCCAGCAGCGCGGTCTTGTGCGCGGCGTCGACGCCCTCGATGTCGAAGGCCGGGTCGGCCTCGGCATAGCCCAGCGCCTGGGCCTGTGCGAGCGCGTCGCCGAAGTCCAGGCCCTCGTCGCGCATCTTGCTCAGGATGAAGTTGGTGGTGCCGTTGACGATGCCCGCCACCCACTCGATGCGGTTGGCCGTGAGGCCCTCGCGCAGCACTTTCACGATGGGGATGCTCACCGCCACCGCGCCCTCGTACATCACGGCCACGCCGTGCGCGCTGGCGGCGGCGAAGATCTCGGGGCCGTGCACGGCCAGCAGCGCCTTGTTGGCCGTGACCACGTGCTTGCCGTGCGCAATGGCGGCCAGCACCCAGTCGCGCGCCGGGCCGGTGCCGCCGGCCACCTCGACCACCACATCGACATCGGGGTCGGTGGCGACCTGCATCGGGTCGGCCGTGAGCGCCACGCCCTCGCCCACGATGCCCTGGGCGCGCGCGAGGTTGCGCGCTGCCACCACCGTCACCTCGATGCCGCGCCCGGCGCGGGCGGCAATGAGGTCCTGGTTGCGGGCCAGCACGCGGAAGGTGCCCGCGCCCACGGTGCCGATGCCGATCATGCCGACGCGCAGGGGGCGAATGGCCGCAGGATGGCTGGGCTGGGGCAGGAAGGACGAGACGGGATCGCGGTACATGGGCTTCTCCAAACAACGAACGAACGAGACAAACAAAAAAACCCAGCTGCCAGCTGGGTTTCGTTCATTCGGGAGAAGAGACACCAGGTGGCTGCCGGAGCGGCCACCCTGCGCGTGCTCAGGGGGCCGCGGCGGTCATGGTGGTAATCATTCGTGCATTCACTGCGTCGCTCGTTCGCACGCAGGCGGCGAACGGCATCGTGCGGCCGACAACGGCGGCGCTGGATGCTGCAACGGGGGAAAGTGAAAGGCACGACATGAGCCGGCGAGTGTACACGCGGTGCTTGCGGCACGCCCCGATCCGGGCAAACTAGGGCATGGACAAGCATTTCCTGACCCCCCTGTTCGCCCCGGCGTCGATCGTGGCCTTCGTCGGCCAGCCCAGCGATCCGGGGGGGCAGACTGCCCTGGGCCGCACGCTGCGCGAAGCCTTCCGGGCCGACCGCTTCGACGGCACGCTGCGCTTTCTCGACGTGCGCACCCAGGGCACGCTCGAAGAGCTGGCGCAGACGCATGCCGACCTGGCGCTGATCGCGCTGGCGCCGCACGACGTGGCGGCTGCCCTCGAGATCGCGGGGCGCATCGGCTGCAAGGCCGCGGTGGTCATCTCCACCGGCATCGCCGCCGAGCAGGCCGCGCAGTGGCGCAAGATCGCGCGCCGCGAAGGCGTGCACCTGCTGGGCCCGAATTCGCTGGGCTTCCAGCGCCCGCCGCTGCACCTGAACGCCAGCGTGGCCGGCCCGCTCGCGCGCACCGGGCCGCTGGCGCTGGTGTCGCAGTCGGGCGCGCTCACGGCCTCGATGCTCGACTGGGCGCGGCAGAACGGCGTGGGCTTTTCGAGCGTGGTGTCGCTCGGCCCGCACACCTCGGTCGACATCCCGCAGGTGCTCGACTTCCTGGCCAACGATTCGAGCACGCACAGCATCATCGTGTACCTCGAAGGCATTGCCGATGCGCGCCGCTTCATGAGCGCGTTGCGCTCGGCCTCGCACGCCAAGCCGGTGGTGGTGCTCAAGGCGGGCCGCAAGCCGGCCGGCAACGAGGCCGCGCAGACGCACAGCGCGGCCATCGTGGGCAGCGACGACGTGTTCGACGCCGCCCTGCGCCGCGCGGGCGCGGTGCGGGTGCGCTCCTTCGTCGAACTGTTCTCGGCCGCCAAGTGCCTGGCCTCGCGCTACCGGCCGGTGGGCAAGCGGCTGGCCGTGGTCACCAACGGCGGCGGCCCCGGCGTGCTCGCGGCCGACTGGATCAACGAGATCGGCCTGGACCTGGGCCGCCTCTCGGCCCCCGCGCAGCGCTCGCTGCAGCCCTCGCTGCCGGCGCTCGCGTCGCTCACCGACCTCATCGACCTGTCGGAAGACGCCACGCCCGCGCACTTTCGCGCCGCCATCGACACCGCCTCGGCCGACAGCCAGATCGACGGCGTGCTCGCCATTTTCTCGCCCAAGGCCGGCGTCGACGCGGCCGCCACGGCGCGCGCGCTGGCCGACATTCCGCGCCCCATGCCCAAGCCGCTCTTGTCGTGCTGGATGGGCGATGCCTCGGTGGGCAATGCGCGGGCGGTGCTGGCCGAGGCCACCATCCCGAGCTTTCGCACGCCCGAGGCGGCCGTGGGCGCCTTCGGCAACATCGCGGCCTTCTACCAGAACCAGCAGCTGCTGCAGCAGACGCCGCCGCCGCTGTCGGCGCTGGCCAAGCCCGACATCGACGGCGCGCGCCTGCTCATCGAGAGTGTGCTGGCCGAGCGGCGCAAGGTGCTGACCGAGATGGAGTCGAAGTCGCTGCTGTCGTGCTTCCACATCCCGATCACGCGCACCCTGCTCGCGCGCAGCGCCAACGAGGCCATGATGATCGCCACGCAGCTGGGCTTTCCGGTGGCGCTGAAGATCGACTCGCCCGACATCTCGCACAAGTCCGACGTCGAGGGCGTGGCGCTGAACGTGATGAACGGCACCAGCGCGCGCGACACCTACCTGGAGATGATGGAGCGCGTGGCGCGCCTGGCGCCCGACGCCCGCATCAACGGCGTGACCGTGCAGAAGATGGTGCGCGCGCGGCGCGGGCGCGAAATCTACGTGGGCCTGGTCACCGACCAGCCCTTCGGCCCGGTGATCGTCTTCGGCGCGGGCGGCACCATGATCGAGCTCATGAACGACCGCGCCATGGAGCTGCCGCCGCTGAACCAGTTCCTGGCGCGCCACCTCATCGAGCGCTCGCGCGTGGCCGAGACGCTGGGCGAATGGCGCGGCGCCAACGCCGTGAACATGGAGGCCATCGAGGACGTGCTGCTGCGCGTGTCCGAAATGGTGTGCGAGCTGCCCGAGCTGCGCGAGATGGACATCAACCCCATCATCGTGGACGAGCACGGCGCGGTGTCGGTCGATGCGCGCATCGTGGTCGACAGCAGCACGCAGGCCGTGGCGGGCCCGGTGGGCAACGGCTACCAGCACCTGGCCATCATGCCGTACCCCGCGCGCTACCGGCGCGAATGGCCGCTGCCCGGTGGCGGCGCGTACGTCGTGCGGCCGGTGCATCCGAACGACGCGCAGATGCTGCAGGCGCTGGTGCAGGGCCTGTCGCCCGAGAGCCGCTGGTTCCGCTTTGTCTCGCGCTTCCACGAGCTGCCGCCGTCGATGCTGTCGCGCTTCACGCTCATCGACTACGACCGCGAGATGGCGCTGGTCGCCACCGTGATGGAGCGCAGCACCGCGCCCGACGGCAGCATCCTCGAGAGCGAGCGCATCGTGGGCGTGTCGCGCTACATCACCAACCCCGACCAGACCAGCTGCGAGTTCTCGCTCGTGGTGGCCGACGAGTTCAGCGGCAAGGGAATCGGCTCGCGTCTCATGGAAAGCATCATCGACGTGGCGCGCGACCGGGGCCTTTCGGAAATGGACGGGCTGGTGCTGGCCGGCAACCCCGACATGCTCAAGCTGGTGCGGCGGCTCGGCTTCTCGGTGAAGTCCTTCCCCGAGGACCCGGACTTCAAGCTCGTGACCTACCCGCTCTAGCCCGACGGCGGCGGCTGCAACTCGACGAGAATCGGCCGCCCTCCACCTCCGCGTTTCTTCATGCTCCGAATCCTCCTGCGCTCCCTCGGCCGTCTGCTGGTGAGCTTCGCCGTGCTGCTGTCGGCCGCCTGGGCCTGCGCGGCCCTCTGGTATCAGCTGCCCGCGACGCTGCCGCTCAAGATCGGCGCGATGGTGCTGTGGGGCCTCTTCGGCCTGGCGGCGATCGTGCTGCTGTGGCGCGGCAAGGCCGGCCGCTCGCTGCTGGCCTACGCCATCGGCTTCGTCGTGCTGCTCGAGTGGTGGGGCACCATCGCGCCCTCGCAGCATCGCGAATGGGCCGACGACGTGGCGCGCTACCTGACGCCGCGCGTCGAAGGCAACGTGGTCACGATGGAGAACGTGCGCAACTTCGACTGGCGCAGCGACACCGACTACACCGTGCGCTGGGACACGCGCCGCTACGACCTGGACCGCCTGCGCTCGGTCGACGTGTCGCTGTCGTACTGGACCGGCCCGGCCATCGCCCACACGCTGGTGTCCTTCGGCTTCGACGACGGACAGTACGTCACCTTTTCCATCGAGATCCGCAAGGAGCGCGGCGAGAGCTTCTCGTCCGTGGGCGGCTTCTTCAAGCAGTTCGAGAACAGCCTCGTGGCCGCCGACGAGCACGACATCCTGCGCGTGCGCACCAACGTGCGCGGCGAAGACGTCTACATGTACCGCGTGCGCCTGCCGCAGGCCGAGATGCGCTCGCTGTTCCTGGGCTACGTGGGCGAAGCCAACGCGCTGGCGCGCGCGCCGAGCTTCTACAACACGCTCACCGCCAACTGCACGACCATCGTCTACAGCCTCGCCAGGCACGTCGTGCCCGGCCTGCCGATGGACTACCGCCTGCTGGCCTCGGGCTACCTGCCCGAGTACCTGCACGACGTGGGCGGCCTGACGCCCGGCCTGAGCATGGACGCGCTGCGCGCCGGCGGCCGCATCACCGACCGGGCCATCGCCACCGACCAGCAGCCCGGTGTGAACTTCTCGCAAGCCATCCGCCACGGCCTGCCGGGCGTGACGCCATGAGGCGCATCGGCTTCCTCCCCGCCCTGCTGCTGGCGCTGTCGCTGCTCACGGGCTGCGCGGGCGTCACGGTCGGCACCATCTCGCCGGCCGACTACCTGGCGCAGCGGCGCGGCGACGTGCTCACCACCGGCCAGCTCAGCAGCTCCGCACAAGAGGTGCTGCGCGTCATCGGCTCCGATGCCGACCAGTGCCGCAAAGACGGCCGCGCCTGCCGCCAGAACCTTGCCACCTCCGCCGGCCTGAGCGACGAGCAACGCATGTCGGCGCTGTCCGAGGTGTGGCTGCAACTGGCGCTGGCGGGCGGTGTCGGCGGCCCGGCCGCGCAGCCCATGGCGCCCGAGGCCATCGAGGCCTGGCTGGAAACCGCGCGCCACGCCTACGCCTACCTGTTCCACACGGCGCGCAAGCCGCGCGACCGCGCCTTCGAAGACCGCCAGACGCAGGTGCGCGACTACTACAACTACGCGGTGCAGCGCGCCATCACCGGCCTGTTCAGCCGCTACCGCAAGAGCGACATGTCGGTGGCCGCCATTCCGCAAGTGAGCGGCTGGCGCATCGATGCAGACCTGTCGGCGCTGCAGCTCGCGCCCGACGCGCCCCCGCCCAAAGAGCTGATTCCCGCCGCCTCGCTGACCTTCTCGGGCCTGCGCAACATCTATCGCCGCGACGGCTTCGGCGCCGAGCTGGTCGCCGCGGGCGACGACCGTCCGACCGCGGCCCAGGCCGACGAAGACGCCCCGCCCTTCAGCGAAACGCCCTTCCCCGCCCTCACCGCGCTGCTGCAGTTCGACGGCGCCACCCTGCAGGACGTGCTGGCCACGCGCACGCTGCGCATCGCCGTGTTCGACCCCTACCGCACCAGCACGATCAAGCTGGCCGGCGAAGAGATTCCGCTGGCCGCCAATTTCACCTCAGGCTACGGCCTGTGGCTGGCCCGCTCCGACTTCGCGCTGCAGGCGCTGCGCAGCCTGTTCGGCGGCGCCGAGGGCCTGACCCGGCCGCACATCTATCTGATGCAGCCCTACGACCCGAAGCGCCGCACCATCGTCATGCTGCACGGCTTGGCCAGCAGCCCCGAGGCCTGGATCAACGTGGCGAACGAAGTGCTGGGCGACGAGACGCTGCGCCGCCGCTACCAGATCTGGCAGGTGTACTACCCGACCAACGCGCCGCTGCCGCTGAACAACCTGGCCATCCGCGAAGCCATCACGCAGACCTTGGCGCACTTCGATCCGCAGGGCCGCGCCGAGGCCTCGCGCAACGTCACGCTCATCGGCCACAGCATGGGCGGCGTGCTCTCGCGCCTCTTGGTGTCGTCGTCGGGCGACGTGCTGTGGGATGCGCTGCGCGAGGGCTACCCGATGCCGGCCGCGCAGCGCCGCCGCATCGAGGAAGGGCTGGGGCCCTACCTGCGCTTCGAGCCGCTGCCCCAGGTCAGCGACGCCATCTTCATCGCCTCGCCGCACCGCGGCACCTCGTTCGCCAACAAGCGCATCTCGCGCTGGGTGGCCAACCTCATCACGCTGCCGGTGGCCATGCTGGGCCAGCTCAACGACATCTCGCGCGAGCTGATGCGCGTGGCGCCCAGCTCACAGGACATGGGCCCGCTGCGCATTCCCAACAGCATCGACAACCTCAGCGACCGCGATGCCTTCGTGCGCCTGTCGTCCGGGTTGCCGCTGAGTCCGAAGGTGCGCTACCACTCGATCATCGGCAACGACACGCCCGGCCTGCCGCTGGCCGAGTCGAGCGACGGCATCGTGCCCTACACCAGCGCGCACCTCGACGGCGCGGTGTCGGAGCTGGTGATTCCGTCGGCGCACAGCGTGCAGGAGCACCCGCTGGCGATCCTGGAGATCCGGCGCATCCTGCGCGAGCAGCTGCAGCGCGTGCCCTGAGGGCACTTCATGCCGTGGCGAGCACGGCCGCAGCCGGTGCGTGCCGCATGTCCGGCACCGCCGCCATCAGCGCCCGCGTGTACGCGTGCTTCGGCGCATCGAGCACTTCGGCCGCACTGCCCTGCTCCACCAGCCGCCCACGCTGCATCACGCCCACGTCGTCGCACATGTGGCGGATCACCGCGAGGTTGTGGCTGATCAGCAGGTAGGTCAGGCCGAACTCGTCCTGCAGGTCGCGCATGAGGTTCAGCACCTGGGCCTGCACCGACACGTCGAGCGACGAGGTCGGTTCGTCGCAGACGATGAACTCGGGCTGGCTGGCCAGCGCCCGCGCGATGGCGATGCGCTGGCGCTGGCCGCCCGAGAACTGGTGCGGGTAGCGCCGCCCGTCGTCGGGCGACATGCGCACGCGGCGCAGCGCCTGGGCCACGCGCTGGGCGGTTTCGTCGGCGCTGGCGGCCAGGCCCAGCACCTCGACCGGCTCGGCGATGAGCCGGTCCACGCGCCAGCGCGGGTTGAGGCTGGCATGCGGGTCCTGGAAGATCATCTGGAAGCGCCGGCGCAGCGCGGCTGTCTGCGCGGCGTCGCCCCAGCGGTCGATGCCGTCGAAATGCACGCTGCCGGCCGTGGGCCGCGTGAGGCCGGCGATCATGCGCGCCACGGTCGACTTGCCCGAGCCCGACTCGCCGACCAGCCCGAAGGTGCGGCCGCGCGCGATGTCGAAGCTCACGCTGTCGACCGCGCGCAGCACCTTCTTCGGCTGGCGTGCGAGCGTGCGCACGAGCCAGCCGGCCGAGAGATCGAATTCGCGTGACAGGCCCTGCACGCGGATCAGCGGCGGGCTGTCGGCCAATGCTGGCGCAGCCACGGTCTCGGCCTGCGCGGGCGGCAACGCGGCGGCCACGGCGATGTCCGCGCCGATCTCCGGCACCGGCAGCCGATGCAGCCGGTCGTGCACCGAGGGAATCGCGGCCATCAGTGCGCGCGTGTACGGCTCGCGCGGGTGATCGAGCACCTGGCGCACCGGGCCGGTCTCGAGCACGCGGCCCTGGTACATCACCATCACGCGGTCGGCCGCCTCGGCGATCACGCCCATGTCGTGCGTGATGAGCATCGCGGCCGTGCCGCGCTCGCGGCAGACGCGCCGGAACACGCGGATCACCTGCGCCTGCACCGACACGTCGAGCGCGGTGGTGGGCTCGTCGGCAATCAGCAGCTGCGGCTCGGCGCACAGCGCGAGCGCAATCGCCACGCGCTGGCGCATGCCGCCCGAGAACTGGTGCGGGTACTGGTCGATGCGGCTTTCGGGGTCGGGAATCTCCACGTCGGCCAGCAGCGCCAGCGCGCGCCGGCGTGCCTCCTGCTCGCTCACGGGCAGGTGCGTGCGGATGGTCTCGATGAGGTGCCGGCCGATCGGGTAGACCGGGTTCAGGCTGGTCAGCGGGTCCTGGAACACGCTGCCGATGCGGCGCCCGCGCACGCGGCGCATGTCTTCGCCGCGCAGCGTGTCGATGCGCTCTCCATGGAGCTCGACCGTGCCGCCCGCGATGCGCCCCGGCGGCGGCACCAGCCCGATGACGGCCGCGCCGACCATCGACTTGCCCGCGCCCGACTCGCCGACCACGCCCAGGATTTCGCCCGGTGCGATCTCGAAGGAGACGCCGCCCAGCACCTGCACCGTGCCCCGGTGCGTGTCGAAGGCCACGTCCAGCCCGCGCACCCGCAGCACGGGCGTTTCGCGATTGGGTTCTGGCGATGGGTCGCGCGCGCTCATTGCAGCCTCGGGTTCAAGGCGTCGCGCAGCCAGTCGCCCGCCAGGTTGACCGACAGCGCCAGCGCCAGCAGCACCAGCGCGGGAAACAGCAGGATCCACCACTCGCCCGAGAACAGGAAGCCCTGCCCGATGCGGATCAGCGTGCCCAGCGACGGCTGCGTGGGCGGCAGCCCCACGCCCAGGTACGACAGCGTCGACTCCGCCACGATGGCCAGCGCGAAGCTGATGGTGGCAATCACCAGCACCGGCGCCAGCAGGTTCGGCAGGATGTGCCGCACCAAAATGCCGGTGCGCGAGCGGCCGATGATCTGCGCGGCGGCCACGTAGTCCTTGTGCTTCTCGAGCATCACGGCGCCGCGCACCGTGCGCGCGTACTGCACCCATTCCGACAGCCCGATGGCCGCCACGATCACGTACACCGCCATGTCGTCGCGGTAGCCCTCGGGCAGCAGGCCGCGCGCAATGCCGAAGATCAGCAGCGCGACCAGCAGCACCGGAAAGGTCAGCTGCACATCGGCCACGCGCATCACCAGCGTGTCGAACCAACCGCCCGCGTAGCCGGCCGCCAGGCCGAGCGGCACGCCGATGGCCAGCGACAGCCCGACCGCGCTCACACCCACCAGCAGCGACATGCGCAGCCCGTAGAGGATGGCCGAGAACACGTCGCGTCCCTGGTCGTCGGCGCCCAGCGGGTAGAACGCGCCCGAGGCGCCCTGCTGCCCCGGCGGCGTGAAGGCATCGATCAGGTCGAGCACGGCCGGATCGAAGGGGTCTTGCCGCGCGATCCACGGTGCGAACAGCGAGGCCAGCGCGACCAGCAGCAGCACGAAGGCCGCCAGCTGCACGGTGCGCGAGCGTGCGAAGGCGCGCAGCACGGGCGACTCGGCGTTGCGCCAGCGGCGCGGCGCGGGGGCGCCGGTCGGGGAAGGAAACGTCATTCGGAAAAAAAGCAAGAAAGGAGTCAGGCGCGTCGCAGGCGCGGATCGACCAGCACGTACAGCAGGTCGACGATGAAATTGATCGCCACGTACAGCAGCGCGATCAGCAGCAGGTAGGCCGCCACCACCGGCACGTCCACCCCCTGGATCGAGGTGATGAACAGCAGCCCCACGCCCGGCCACTGGAACACCGTCTCGGTGACGATGGCGAAGGCCACCAGCGAACCGATCTGCAGTCCGGTGATGGTGATGACCGGGATCAGCGTGTTGCGCAGCGCATGGCCGTAGTTCAGGTCGCGCTCGCGCAGCCCGCGCGCGCGGCCGAAGCGGATGTAGTCGGCGCGCAGCACCTCCAGCATCTCCGCGCGCACCAGCCGCATGATCAGCGTCAGCTTGTACAGGCCCAGCGTCAGCGCGGGCATCAGCAGCGAGGCCCAGCCCGAGGCCGTGAGCAGCCCGGTGCTCCAGCCGCCCAGCTGCACCGTGTCGCCGCGCCCGAACGAGGGCAGCCAGCGCAGCTCGACCGCGAACAGGTAGATGAGCCCGATGCCGATCAGGAAGGTCGGCAGCGACACGCCGACCAGCGACACCGCCATGACCGCGCGGCTGGCCACGCTGTCGCGCCGGATCGCGGTGTACACGCCCAGCGCCACGCCGCCCGCCACCGCCAGCACGGCCGCCACCAGCGCCAGCTCCAGCGTGGCCGGCAGCCGCTCGGCGATGAGCTCGACCACCGGCCGCTTGAGCCGGTACGACACGCCCAGGTCGCCCTGCAGCGCGTGGCCCACGTAGCGCAGGTACTGCACGGGCACCGGGCGGTCGAAGCCCAGCTCGGCCGTCAGCGCGGCGCGTTCTTCCAGCGTGGCGTCTTCGCCGAGCAGGCTGATGGTCGGGTCGCCGATGTGGCGGAACACCAGGAAGGACACGAACGACACCGCCAGCAGCACCAGCACGGACTGGCCCAACCGGCGTAAGAGATGAACCCACATGACGTGTGTGCAGTCAGGGTTTGGCTACCTTCACATTCTTGAAGAACACGCTGCCGTCGGGGCTCACCGGAATGTCCAGCTTCGGGGTCGAGGCGAAGTTGAGCACCTGGTCGTGCAGCGCGATGTAGATGCGCTCCTTCTGCACCGTCTGCCAGATGCTCTTGATGGTGGCGTCGCGCTTGGCCTTGTCGCTCTCGGCGGCCAGCGATGCGATCTGCGCATCGACCTCGGCATTGCTGTAGCCGGTGGCGTTGGTCGGGCCGCGGCCGTCCTTGCCGCGCGTGTGCACCAGGTAATCGAAGATGTAGGCCGAGTCGTAGGTCGGAACGCCCCAACCGAAGAGGTAGAAGTCGGTGTCGGCCGAGTTGATGGCGGTGCTGTGCAGCGCGATCGGGCGCGCCGCCACCGTGGTCTTGATGCCGATGCGCCCGAGAAAGCTCGACACCGCCGTGCTGATGGCCTCGTCGTTCACGTAGCGGTCGTTCGGCGTGTGCAGCGTGATCGCGAAGCCGTTCGGGTAGCCGGCCTCGGCCAGCAGCTTCTTCGCCTGCGCGGCATTGGCCTTCGGGTAGGCCGCGAAGCCCTTCTCGTAGCCGTGCACGAACGGCGGCGCGATGATGCCCGAGGGGTTCGACAGCCCGCGCATCACCGCCGCCTTGATCGCGTCGCGGTCGATGGCCAGGCCGATGGCCTCGCGCACCTTGGGGTCGGCCAGCGGGTTCTTGCCCTTCACGTCGGCGTACTTGAGTTCCTTCGCGCCCACGTTCAGGCCCAGGAAGATCGAGCGGTTCTCGGGCCCTTCGGTCACGCGCAGGCGCTTGTCGGCCTTGAGGCGGCCCACGTCCTGCGCCGGCAGGTCCTGCACGAAATCGACCTCGCCCGACAGCAGCGCGGCCACGCGCGTGGCGGGCGACTTGATCGGCACGTAGACCAGCTCGGTCACGTCCAGCGGAAACTGGCCGCGGCCCCAGTACTGCGGAAACTGCTTGAGCACCGTGCGCGCATCGACCTCGCGCGAGGCCGGCACGTAGGGACCGGTACCGTTCTCGTTGCGGGTGGCGAAGTTCTCGGTCTTGCTGGCCACGTCCTGCGACTGCTCGGCCTTGTTCGCCTTGGCCCAGGCCTCGTTGAGGATGAAAAGGTTGGTGAGGTTGTTCGGGAAGATCAGGTTCGGGCCCTTGGTGCGCACATGCACCGTGAGTGGGTCGACCTTCTTCACCTCGGCCACCGACGACAGCAGCGACTTGAGCGCCGAGCTCGGCGCCTGCGCGCGCTGCAGCGAGAACACCACGTCGTCGGCCGTGAGCAGCGCGCCGTCATGGAACTTGACGCCGGGGCGCAGCTTGAACTCCCACACCGTCGGGTCGGCCGTGAGCTTCCACGAGGTGGCGAGCGCGGGCTGCAGCTTGCTGTCGGCGCCGCGCAGGATCAACGGTTCGTAGATCTGGTGCAGCAGCCCGAAGTTGGTGCCGGTGTTGACCGCGTGCGGGTCGAGCGTGGCGGGGTCGGCGCTGCGTGCCCATCGCACGGTTTCGGCGGCGGCAACAGGCGCGTGCAGCAGGCCGGCGGCCAGCAGGGCCGCGGTCAGGAGTGGTCGGAGCATGGAATCCCTCGGGTGTTCTTTGGAAGAGAAGACAGGCGGACGACCGCGCGGGGCGGCGTTGTCCTGTGCCTGTGCGTGAGGGACTGTGCCCTGCCCCGCGCCGTCCCGAAAGAAGGACTCCGCATATGGAAATGCGGTGTCTGCCGCGTGACGATGAACCGAGCGCTACGCCCTCGTCGCCAGCCGCTTCAATCGCAATCCACCCCACACCGCCAGCAGCACGCTCGCGCCGAACACCCACCCCGACAGCGCACCGGCCATCGTGCCCGACAGCAGGTTGCCGACCGTGCAGCCCAGCCCGGTCATCGCGCCCCACCCCAGCAGCACGCCGCCGCTGAGGCCGCGCACGACCTGCCCCACCGTGGGCCATGCGGGTTTGAACTGGCCGCTTGCGAGCGCCGCGGCCAGCGCGCCGGCCACGAGGCCGCCGACCAGCAACGCGTTGGGCGTCTGCCAGAGGCTTTCGACCACCGCCGTGACGCAGCCGCCGAAACCGTCGAGCCCGTCCAGGCGCTGCGGCAGCAAGCCGTGCGCGTTGCCGAAGTCGCGCGCGGCGCTGCCGAGCGCCGCCGTCACGCCCAGCGGACGCAGCCGCAGCACCACGATCACGGCGATCGCACCGACCGCGAGCCCGCCCCACGCATACGGCCAGCGCCCGTGCAGCAGGCGGCGCGCGGCGTCGATGAAGCGGCGCGGCGTGGGCGACGGTGCCTCGCCCGCCGGCAGCTTTCGCCAGAGCCAGGCACTCAGCGCCGCGAGCAGGGCCAGTTGCAGCGCCGCCGAGCCCGCATAGCCCAGGTGATGCGGCAACCACACCACGGGCGCGGTGGCGATGGTGGCGCTGTAGAGCCAATTCCAGCTGCCGAACCCCAACAGGAATCCCGCGCCGGCACCGAGCAGCGCAAAGGGCGCGGTCGGCGAGCCTTCGCCCAGCCGGTACCAGTGCGCGCTGATGCACGAGCCCGACACCACCATGCCCGCGCCGAAGGCCAGCCCTGCGAGCACCAGGGCGCCGCTGACCGGCCCGATGTGCGCATCGGGCGGCAATCGCCCCGGCTGCGGCACCGGCAGCCAGCCCGTCATGACGACGTGCATGCCCACGGTGCCGACCGCCAGCGCGGCCACGATGGCCAGTAGGCCGCGTGCGTCGCCGCCTTCAAAGTAGTCGCGCGCATGGCAGTAGAAGCAGAAGCGCGAGCGCTGCAGCACCACGCCGAGCACCGCGCCCAGCCCGAGCGCGAAGGCCAGCGCGCGGCCGCCGCTGCGCTCGCCGAGCAGGTGCACGCCGGCGGCGACCAGCAACAACACGACGACCGCAACGGCCAGTCCCGTGCGAGAAAGCGGCGAAGGCGCCGCATGGATTGACGAAGCGGACATGCCCCGGTTCCCCTTTCTTCGGTCCAAAAAAAAGCGAGCCCGAGGGCTCGCCCAATGTCGCTCATCAGAGAGGCCGCGAGGTCCCTCCAACGCCGACTCACCTCGAACTCATCTCACCTCAACTCATTCATTTGGACGCCCACACCGTGCCGGCCGGGTTGTTGACCGGCACGCCGACGGCGTTGCCGTACTCGGTCCACGAGCCGTCGTAGTTGCGCACGTTCTTGTAGCCCAGGATCTTGTGCAGCGCGAACCAGGTGTGGCTCGAGCGTTCGCCGATGCGGCAGTAGGTGATGGCCGGCTTGCTGCCGTCGATGCCGACGGCCGCGTAGATCGCCTTCAGCTCGGCGGCCGACTTGAAGGTGCCGTCTTCGTTCACCGCGCGGCCCCAGGGCACGTTGGCCGCGCCGGGCACGTGGCCCGCGCGCACCGCCAGTTCGGCGGCGCCGGCCGGCGCGAAGATCTTGCCGCTGTATTCGTCGGCCGAACGGATGTCGACCAGCTTCGCGTCGGAACGGCCCTCGGCCACGGCCAGCACGTCGGCCAGCCGCGCGCGCAGCTGCGGGTTGGGCTGCGTCACCTTGAAGCGCGTGGCGACATGCTCGGGCGCGCGGTTGTCGAGCACGCGGTTCTCGGCCTCCCACTTCTTGCGCCCGCCGTCGAGCAGCTTCACGTTCTGCACGCCGTACTGGTCGAACACCCAGGCGCCCCAGGCGGCGAACCAGTTGTTGGTGTCGCCGTAGAGGATCACGGTGGTGTCCTTGTCGACACCGGCTGTCGACAGCAGCTTCTCGAATTCGGCCTGGCTCACGATGTCGCGGCGCACGCGATCGTTGAGG
The DNA here is from genome assembly GCF_058797695.1 of Variovorax sp. GW823-FHT02B07. Classification (NCBI taxonomy): domain Bacteria; kingdom Pseudomonadati; phylum Pseudomonadota; class Betaproteobacteria; order Burkholderiales; family Comamonadaceae; genus Variovorax; species Variovorax sp. GW823-FHT02B07. Next base: position 2,017,463 of record NZ_JBXAJX010000001.1, on the reverse strand, counting down.
TCGTTGTGCCACGAGAAGTTCACCGCGCCCGGGATGTGGCCGCGCTCGTACAGGCCCGGGTTCACGCTGACCTCGATCACGCGCAGCTTCGGGTTGCGCAGGTTCTTCTCGAGCCAGTCGGTGGAGACCAGCGGACCGCTGCCGTCGGCCGAGGCCTGCGCGAAGGCCGACGGTGCGGTGGCCAGGAAGGTCAGCGTGGCGAGGGACGCGGCGCGCCACCATCTGCTGAAGATCGACATGCGGGATTCCTTGTGTTGAATGGAAGACATCAGAAACAGATCAGAGCGAACTCTAGGCAGGCAGCGCGCGATCACCAACGAAGCGTTTGCGATAAGCGCATGCGCAAAGCGTCTGAGGCTCAGGCGAGTGCGGCCTCTTGATGTGGCAGCTCGGCGCGCACGCGCCAGCCCAGTTCGGGCGCGATGCGCACCGCCAGGTCGTCCAGGATCTGCTCGTAGGCCTCGCTGTCGAAGTTGTAGGGCAGCTCCACGCGCAGCTCGCTCACCAGCGGCAGCACCGGGTCGCGGTGCAGGCGCTCCAGGATCTCGTCGGCGCTACCCACGAGGTCGCCAGCGAACAGCGTGCGGCGCTCGCCCTGCGGCGACAGGGTGCGCTCGACGCGGCCCGCGGCGAACGCGCGATAGCGCCGCCGCGTGGCCGCATCGGCGCCGTCGAGCGGCACGATCACGCGGCCCAGCGCGATCCGTCCGCGTCGCGCGCCCGGCACTTCGCTGGCGCGGTAGCGTTCGACGAGGCCGGTCTGCGCCTCGAGGAAGTCGTCGGTGGTCTCGCCCGTGAGCACGTTGCCCAGCAGCAGGTGAAAGCCGTTGCGCCCCGCCCATTCGGCCGAGCGCAGCGACCCGCCGCCGTACCAGAGCCGCCCGACCAGCCCGGGCGCATAGGGCTGCACGCGCGGACGCACGCGCCCACCGGCCGATTCGACCACCGTGTCTTCGTCGCCCAGCAGCACGTCTTCGAGGTTGGCGCGCAGCCGCGCCACGCGCTTGTGCGTGAAGTCGACCGTGGCCGGCGGTGCGTCCTGGAAGCGCCCGCCCAGCAAGGCGCCGTGCGGCGGCGCGCCCGCGCTCAGGCCCACCTGCAGGCGCCCGCGCGAGAGCACGTCGACGGTGGCCAGGTCTTCGGCGAGGCGGAACGGGTTCTCGTAGCCCATCTGGATCACGGCCGCGCCGAGTTCGATGCGGCGCGTGCGCTGCGTGGCGGCGGCCAGGAAGGTCGGCGCCGACGACACGGCACGCTCCAGGTGGCGCTGGCGCACCCAGGCGCTGTCGAAGCCGCGCCGCTCGCCGAATTCAAAGAGCCGCAGCGCGGCCTCGAGGCCCGCGTGCGGGTCGGCCTCGTCGTAGTTGCCGGGCGTGAGAAAACCGATGTGGTGGATGGTCATGGTGTGTCGCTCGCAGGGTCAGAACTTCGGCAACCCCGGCGGGTTGACTTCCGATTTCGGCAGCGCCTCTTCCGCCAGGCGCCAGCGCGCGAGCGCCTTGGCGTAGGTGCCGTTGCGGATCAGGTTGTTGGCCGCGGTGGTGAGTGCCACCGCCAGGCCGCTGCCCTTGCGCGTGGCCACGGCCACGTCCGACTTCAGCGGCCAGCCCGCGTTCACGGTGCCGGCCAGCCGCAGCTGCCCGTTCTTCGCGGCCTCGTAGGCCTGCGGCGCGTTGGGGTTGAAGTTGGCGTCGACGCGCTTCGTCGTCACCGCCAGCCAGCGCGTCACATCGTCGTCGTAGTACTGGATCGACACCGGCTTCAGGCCCGCGGCCACGTTCTGCCGGTCCCATTCGAGCAGGATGCGTTCCTGGTTGGTGCCCGCGCCGGTCGTGAGCTTCAGGCCCGCCACGTCCTTCGGCTCCTTGATCGACTGGATGGCGCTGTCGGTGCGCACGTAGAAGCCGTGCAGGCCGAGCCGGTAGGTCGAGAAGTCGAACTTCTCCTTGCGCTGCTCGGTCACGCCCACGTTGGAGATCACGGCGTCGTACTTGCCCGAGCTCAGGCCCAACGGCCAGTCGGCCCAGGCGACGGGCCGCAGCTCCAGCTTCAGGCCCAGCGCCTCGGCGATGAGGTGGGCAAAGTCGGGGTCGAAGCCCACCACCGTCTTCGCGTCGGTGGCATAGGTGGAGATCGGCGGCGCGAACGGCGCGATGGCGATGGTCAGCACGCCGTCCTTCACGAACTTGAAGCTCGGCGGAATGGCGTTGACGGCCTCGGCGTCCTTGCCGGTGTGCAGGCGGCCCTTCTGCTCGGGGCTGAAGTCGAAGGTGTCGGCGGCGTGCGCCGGCGCGAACGCCATCAGCCCGAGGGCGGCCAGCGCCCCCAGTGTCTTCTTGAGCGACATGGTCCCCTCCCCTCAGTTCTTCGGCAGGCCGGGCGGGTTGGTGCGCGCCACCTCGATGGCCTCGGAGGCCAGGTTCCAGCGCGACAACGCCTTGCCGTAGTTGCCGTTCTTGATCTGCGTGTTGAGCGCCAGCGTCACGGCCTCGGCAATGCCCGAGCCCTTGCGCGAGGTGACGGCGATCTCGGCGTTGAGCGGCCAGCCGCCCGACACCAGGCCCGCGAGCCGCGTCTTGCCGTCGCGCGCCTCGTAGGCCGCGATGGCGTTGGGGCCCACGTACGCATCGGCGCGGCCCGACTGGATGGCCAGGCGCTGCACCACATCGTCGTCGTAGTACTGGATCTCGATGGGCTTCAGGCCGGCGGCCAGGTTCTGCTTGTTCCAGCGCAGCAGGATCTGCTCCTGGTTCGTGCTGGCGGTCACGATGAGCTTCAGGCCCGCGATGTCCTTCGGCTCCTTGATGGCGCCGAGCTTGCTGTCCGACTTCACGTAGATGCCCAGCTGGTCGTTGCGGTAGGTCGAGAAGTCGAACTTCTCCTTGCGCTCCTCGGTCACGGTCACGTTGGACACCACCACGTCGAACTTGCCCGACTGCAGGCCCAGCGGCCAGTCGGCCCAGGCGGTGGACACCAGCTCCAGCTTGCGCCCCAGGCTGTCGGCCACGAGCTGCGCGATGTCGGGCGCATTGCCCACGGGCGTCTTCGTGTCGGTGGCGTAGGCCGCGAACGGCAGCCGGCCGGTGGTGGTGCCCACGACGAGCACGCCTTCCTTGAGGAACTTGAAGTCCTTCGCGAGCCGCACGGCCTCGTCGATCTTCTGCGCGCGCGGGCGACCGGGCTGCTCGGGGCTCAGGTCGGGCGCCGGAGCGGTCTGGGCCGTGGCGGCGATCGGCAGCAAGGCCGCCAGGAGAACGGACAGGAGAAGGCGTCGATGGGTCATGAAAAACGGTCGGTTGGAAAAGAGAAAAAGGGAAAGAAGCTCAGAGCACCTTGGCCAGGAATTCGGCCGTGCGCGGGTGCCTCGGCGCGTTGAACACCTGCTCGGGCGTGCCGGTTTCGAGGATGCGGCCCTGCTCCATGAAGACCACGGTGTCGGCCACCTCGCGGGCGAAGCCGATCTCGTGCGTCACGATGACCAGCGTGGTGCCGGAGCTCGCGAGCTCCTCGATCACCGCGAGCACCTCGCCCACCAGCTCGGGGTCGAGCGCCGAGGTGGGCTCGTCGAACAGCAGCACCTTGGGCTTGAGTGCCAGCGCCCGCGCAATCGCCACGCGCTGCTGCTGGCCGCCCGAGAGCTGGCGCGGGTAGGCGTCCTTGCGGTCGGCCAGGCCGACACGGGCCAGCAGGTCGGTGGCCAGCGCCTCGGCCTCGGCGCGCGGCAGGCCGCGCACCGACTGCGGCGCCTCGACGATGTTCTCCAGCACCGTGAGGTGCGGGAACAGGTTGAAGTTCTGGAACACCATGCCCACGTCGACGCGGCGCGCGAGGATGTCCTTCTCGTGCAGCTCGTACAGCGTGTCGGCATCGCGCCGGTAGCCGATGAGCTCGCCGTCGATGGCAATGAAGCCGTCGTCCACGCGCTCCAGGTGGTTGATGGTGCGCAGCAGCGTCGACTTGCCCGAGCCCGAGGGGCCGAGGATCACGGTGACGCTGCCGCGAGGCGCGGTGAAGGTCACGTCGTCGAGCACCTGCAGCGCGCCGAAGCGCTTGGACACGCCGTGGATCGTCACCTCGCCCCCCGGGGCGCGCGAACCGTTCCAGCGCGGCACCTGTGCGGGGGCCGGTGCCGGTGCCGACATGGGCACCACGGCCGGCGCCCTGCCCCGCGCCCACAGCCCGTGCACCACGCCGCCCAGCCACGAGCGCGGCGCATGGCGCAGCGCCCCGCGCGAGAAATGCCGCTCGATGTAGTGCTGTGCCACCGACAGCACCGTGAGGATCACGAGGTACCACACGGTCGCCACCATGAGCAGCGGAATCACTTCCAGGTTGCGCCGGTAGATGATCTGGATCGTGTAGAACAGCTCGGGCAGCGCCAGGATGTAGAGGTTCGAGGTGCCCTTGGCCAGCCCGATGATGTCGTTGAAAGCCGTAGGCAGGATGCTGCGCATGGCCTGCGGCAGCACGATGCGCGAGGCTTGGCGCCGGCGCGAAAGGCCCAGCGCAGCCGCTGCTTCCAGCTGCCCCTGGTCCACCGACAGGATGCCCCCGCGCACGATCTCCGAGGCGAAGGCCGCCTGGTTCAGCGTGAGGCCCAGCAGCGCCGCCACGAAGGGGCTGATGAGCTGCGTGGTCGGGTACGAGAAGAAGGTCAGGTCGGTGAACGGCACGCCCAGCGACACGGTCTCGTACAGGTAGCCCAGGTTGTTGATGATCAAGAGCAGCACGATCACCGGCACCGAGCGGAAGAGCCAGGTGAACACCCAGGCCAGCCGCGCCAGCAGCGGCGAGCGCGACACCCGCGCCAGTGCCAGCCCCGTGCCGAAGAAGAAGCCCAGCACCGCGCCCAGCGCAGTGAGCAGCAGCGTGCGGCCCAGCCCGGCCAGCACCGGCTCCGAGAAGAACCACTGCGCGAACACCGGCCAGCCCCAGCGCGGGTTGGTGAGCACCGAATGCAGCACGAGGCCGATCACCGCCACCGCGAAGACGGTGCCGACGGTGCGCGCCGGGTAGGTCGCGGGGACGATGCGAAAGTGCGAGTAGTCGCCCTTGGCGGGCGATGCCGCATCGCTGCGGCGAAGGGGTGCCGTGGGGGTACGAGGCTCCGGGCCGGCGTCGAGCAAGGTGGTCGTGTTCATCGCGACACCGCCCCGCTCAGTGCCGCACCCACGCGGCCTTGCGCGGCCCACTGCGCCAAGTGCTTCTCGAACGGCAGCTTGCGCGGCGTCTCGGGGTCGGCGTCGTCCGCGAACAGCGCCGTGTAGCCATGGCTGCGGTACAGGCCCACGGCCTCGGGCTGGCGAAAGCCCGTCGTGAGGTAGATGCGCTCATAGCCCTGGCGCAGCACCTGCGCCTCCAGCTCGGCCAGCACGCGGCTGGCCAGGCCCTGGCGGCGCAACGCGCCGTGCGTCCACACGCGCTTGAGTTCGGCCGTGCGCTCGTCGTGGCGCATGAAGGCCCCGCCGCCGATCGCCACGCCGTCGCGCAGCAGCAGCACGAAGTTGCCGTGCGGCGGCGCGAACACCTCGGGCGCGTAGCGGTCGATCTCACGCGGCGCACCGGGTTCGCGCAGCACGTCGCCGTAGCGGCTGTCGTACTCGAAGGTGAGCCCCTCGATCAACGGCCGGGCCAGCGGGTCCAGCGGCGTGGTGTAGAGAAACTGTTCGCTCATGGGGTGGTTTCCTGGGTGTCGCCGTCGGCGGAAAGAAAGCGCTCGGCCAGCCGGGCCCAATACACGGCCGCGGGCGCGAGGATCGCGTCGTTGAAGTCGTAGCGCGGGCTGTGCAGCGAGGCGCTTTCGCCGTTGCCGAAGAACACGTAGCTGCCGGGACGCGCCTGCAGCATGTAGGCGAAGTCTTCGCTGGCGGTGCGCGGGCGGAAGGCCGGGTCGACGCGCTGCGCGCCGAAGGTGTCCAGCGCCACGGCGCGCGCGAAGGCGGTTTCTTCCGCGTGATTCACCACCGGCGGAAAGCCCGGCCGGTAGTCGACCTCGGCCTGCGCACCGAAGCTCTCGGCCTGCGCCCGTGCCAGCGCGGGAATGCGCTGTGCCAGCAGCGCGCGCACCTCGGGCTTGAACGAACGCGCCGTGAGCTTGAGCTCGACCGTGTTCGGAATCACGTTGGAGGCCTCGCCGCCGTGGATGGAGCCCACCGTGACCACGCCCATGTCCAGCGGATCGACATTGCGCGACACCACGGTCTGCAATGCTGCGATCAGGTGCGCGCTCGCGACCACGGGGTCGACCGTTTCGTGCGGCTGCGCGCCGTGGCCGCCCTTGCCGCGCACCGTGATGTGCGCCTGGTCGATGGCGGCCATCGCGGGCCCGGTGACGCAGCCCACGTGCCCTGCCCCCACGCCGGGCCAGTTGTGCAGGCCGAAGACGGCGTCGCACGGGAAGCGCGTGAACAGGCCTTCGTCGATCATCTTCTTGGCGCCCGCGCCGAGTTCTTCGGCGGGCTGGAAGATCAGGTGCAAGGTGCCGCGAAAGGCGCCCGCCTCGGCCAGGAAACGCGCCGCCGCGAGCAGGATCGCCGTGTGGCCGTCGTGGCCGCAGGCATGCATCACGCCCGCGTTCTCGCTGGCGTACGGCAGGCCCGTGGCTTCGTGGATCGGCAGCGCGTCCATGTCGGCGCGGATGCCGAGGCTGCGCTCCGGTCCGCGCCGCAGCGTGCCCACCACGCCGGTGCCGGCCAGGCCGGTCGTGACCTCGTAGCCCCAGGCCGCGAGCCGCTCGGCCACCAGGGCCGAGGTGCGGTGCTCCTTGAACGACAGCTCGGGGTGGCGGTGAATGTCGCGCCGCAGCGCAATGAATTCGTCGCCGTAGCCGGCAATGGTGGATTCGACGCGGTGGATGTCCTTCAGGGCCGGTCGTGGCAGCGCGGCGCCCATCAGGCGGCCTTGCGCTCGGCGGTGGCGCCGCCCTGCGGTGCGGCATGGCGGCTCGCCTTGCGCGGCAGGCCCAGGTGGTCGCGCAGGGTCTTGCCCGGCAGCGTGCGCTGGTAGCGGCCGCGTGCCTCCAGCGCGGGAACCACGAACTCGATGAAGTCGTCCAGGCCTTGCCCCAGCACCGGGAAACCGAGGATGAAGCCGTCGGCCGCGCCCTCGTCCACCCAGCGGATGATCTCGTCGGCGATGCGCTCGCCGGTGCCCACGAACTGCGTGCGCGGCGTGGCGACTTCGAGTGCCACCTCGCGCAGCGTCTGGCCCTTGGCTTTCGCATTGGCCTTGATGCGGTCGGTGGTCGAGCGGAAGCTGTTGCGGCCGATCTCGCCCAACTCGGGGAACGGCGCATCGAGCGGGTACTGGTTGAAGTCGTGGTGGTCGAAGAAGCGGCCCAGGTAGGCCAAGGCCTCCTCGACCGTGAGCAGCGCGCGGATGGCGAGGTACTTGGCCTCGGCCTCGGCTTCCGTGGCCGCCACCACCGGGCCGATGCCCGGGAAGATCTTCACGTCGCCGGCCTGCCGCCCCTGCGCCACCGCGCTGGCCTTCACCTGCTTGAGGAACGCACGCGTGTCTTCGAGCGAGGGCGAATGCGTGAACACCGCGTCGGCGTACTTGCCTGCGAGGCCGATGCCCGCGTCCGACGAGCCGGCCTGGAAGATCACCGGCTGCCCCTGCGGCGAGCGCTGGATGTTCAGCGGCCCCGCCACCTGGAAGAAGCGGCCCTTGTGGTCCAGCGTGTGCAGCTTGTCGCGGTCGAAGAAGCGGCCGCTCTCGCGGTCGCGCACGAAGGCGTCGTCGTCCCAGCTGTCCCACAGGCCCTGCGTCACGGCCAGGTACTCGTCGGCGATTTCGTAGCGCAGCGCGTGCTCGGGGTGGGCGCGGCTGTAGTTCTTGGCGCTGCCTTCCAGCGGCGTGGTCACCACGTTCCAGCCCGCGCGCCCGCCGCTGATGAGGTCCAGCGACGCGAACTGCCGTGCCACCGTGAACGGGTCGCTGTACGAGCTGGAGATGGTGCCCGCCAGGCCGATCTTCGTGGTGACGGCGGCCAGCGCCGACAGGATCGAGATCGGCTCGAAGCGGTTGAGGAAGTGCGGGATCGACTTCTCGTTGATGTAGAGCCCGTCGGCCACGAAGGCGAAGGCGATGCCCGCGGCCTCGGCCTTCTGCGCGTTGCGGATGAAGAAGTCGAGGTTGACGCTGGCATCGGCCGGGCCGCCCGGGTGCTTCCACGCATTCATGTGGCTGCCGGCCCCTTGCAGCATGACGCCGAACTGGATGTTGCTCATGACGATCGTTTTTGTGGTGGGAAAAAAGAAAAAGACTCAGGCCAGCGCGGGTTCGCGGGCCTGCGCCAGCAGCTCGACCGCCGTGGCGCGCGCGCCGAAGTCCGCCACCGGGATGTCGATCACGAACTCCTCGATGCCGTGGCGCGCGCTGAGGGCTTCGAGTGCGTCGCGCACCTCGTCGCCGGTGCCGGCGATGACATGCGGGCGCCGCTCCTCGGTGCGGTAGTCGCTGGCGCCGGCCTGCCGCGCGAACTCGGCGGCGGCTTCGAGGCTGGGCAGGTTCACGCTCTGGCCCGTGGGCAAGGTCACGCGGAAGCTGCGCAGCGCGCCCACGCGCTCGGCGGCCTCGTCGTGCGTCTCGGCGGCGAAGGCGAACAGCGCGAGCAGCGGCGCGCGGCCGGTCGCGCCGCGGTAGGCGTCGATCGATTGCTCGATGTTCACGGGGTCGCCGTTGAAGTGGCCCGCATAGACGAACTGCCAGCCCAGCCGCGCCGCGAGCAGCGCACTCTCGGGGCTGCCGCCGAGCAGCACGCGCTGCGGCGCCACCGGCGGGAACGGCGTGGCCACGGCGCCGGCCAGCGCGTGGTCGGCGGGCACGCCGTCGTGCAGGAACGCATCGAGCTCGCGCAGGCGGGTTTCGAAATCAAGGGCCTTCGCCTTCGCCGGGTCGTGCAGCGATTGCAGCGCCTTGCTGGTCAGCGGCAAGCCGCCCGGCGCCTTGCCGATGCCCAGGTCGACACGGCCCGGCGCCAGCGAGGCCAGCACCTTGAAGGTCTCCGCGACCTTGAACGGGCTGTAGTGCTGCAGCATGACGCCGCCGGTGCCGATGCGGATGCGCGAGGTCTTCGCGAGCAGGTGCGAGGCCAGCACCTCGGGCGCCGAACCGGCGTAGGTGCGGTTGCCGTGGTGCTCGGCCAGCCAGTAGCGGCGGTAGCCCAGCCGTTCGGCGCGCCGGGCCAGCGCGATGGTGTGCTGGAACGCCTGCGCGGCGTCGGCACCTTCGGGGATCAGGCTCTTGTCGAGCAGGGAGAGCGAGTAGGACACGGTGTTCGGCGATGGCGCAGTGGAAGCGGGTGTGCTTCAAATTCTGCGAGCCATCGCACGGGCCGTTTGCGCTGAATTCCTCTATCGATATCTGGAATCTGCGGGGTCGCGCGACTCACCATGCATAGGGCAGGAGCGCCGCCACGGCCGTGGCGTGCAGCCTCCTGCGCACGCGCAGCGGCACATGGCCATGCGGCGCACGGCGTGCCACTTCATGCGGCGACGCCGGCGCGATGCACCAGGCAATGGCGGTCAGCGCAAGGACGTGGCGGGCCTGTGCGGCCGGGGACGAAGAGGCGACGGTGTGCAGTGGCATGGCGGGCGGTTTCCCTGGTTCGATGCCGCCGATTCTGCGAAGCGCATCCGCCGTTGCCAACGACGGATTGCGAATGTCCTGATGCGGTTTGCATCGCATCCGCGCGCCCAAAGGTGTTGCCTCGCGCCCCATGCGATGGCTACGATGGGCACGCAACCACCCAAGGAGCAGCCGCCATGTCGAACCATGTCTACAAGTCGCTCGAGCTGACGGGCTCGTCCAAGACCAGCATCGAGGACGCGGTGCAGACCGCCATCGCGAAGGCGCACGAGACGGTGCGCAACATCCAGTGGTTCGCCGTCACCGAGACGCGCGGCCACGTGGTCGACGGCAAGGTCGCGCACTGGCAGGTGACGGTGAAGATCGGCTTCACGCTCGAGTAGCCGAAGCGCGGCCCCGGCCGCTCAGGCGCTGCGCAACGCCGACGTGCCGTCGTAGATATAGCGGCGCGACCACGGCAGCGTGCTTGCCGCCCTGCCCGCCTTGCGCCCGACGATCTGGTAGATCGCCACGTCGTCGTTCTCGAAGGCATAGGCGCAGCCCGCCAGGTAGATGCGCCAGATGCGGAACTTCTCTTCGTCGACCAGCGCGCGCGCCTCGTCGGCATGGGCCTCGTAGGCATCGCTCCAGTGGCGCAGCGTCTGCGCGTAGTGGCGGCGCAGGTTCTCCACGTCGAAGGCCTCGAGCCCGCCCTGCTGCATGGCCTGCAGCGCCAGGCTGATGTGCGGCAGCTCGCCGTTGGGGAACACGTAGCGGTCGATGAAGTCGCCGCCGCCATACGACACGCCGCCGCCCTCGGGGTCGGACGAGGTGATGCCGTGGTTCATGACGATGCCGTCGTCGGCCAGCAGCTGCTGCACGCGCTTGAAGTACTCGGGCAGGTTCTTGCGGCCCACGTGCTCGAACATGCCGACGCTGGTGATGCGGTCGAACTGGCCGGTCACGTCGCGGTAGTCCTGCAGGCGGATCTCGATGCGGTCTTGCAGGCCGGCGGCCTTCACGCGCTCGGTCGCCAGGTCGAACTGGTTCTGCGACAGCGTGACGCCCACGCAGCGCGCACCGAACTTCTGCGCCGCGCGGATCACCAGCGCGCCCCAGCCGCAGCCGATGTCGAGCAGCGTCTGCCCCGGCTTGAGTTCGATCTTGGTGAGGATGTGGTCTATTTTCTTCAGCTGCGCGGTGGCCAGGTCTTCGTCGCCGTTCTCGAAGTAGGCGCACGAATAGACCATGTTCGCATCGAGCCAGAGTTGGTAGAACGCGTTGGACACGTCGTAGTGGTACTCGATCGATTTCTTGTCCGACGACTTGGTGTGCGCGAAGTAGCGGGCCATGCTTTGCAGCGCGCCGCCGGGCTTGTCGAGCGAGGTCTTCGCCAGGCCGTAGGCGATGTCGATCACGTCGCTGAGCTTGCCTTCGATGTCGATCTTGCTCTTGACGTAGGCCTCGCCCAGGTTGTCGAGCGTGGGCTGCAGCATCAGCGACAGCGCCGCGGGCGATTTCACGTGCAGCGTGACCGCCGGCCCGCTGAAGTCACCGAAGTCGTAGGACTGGCCGTCCCACAAGGTGAGCCGCGCGGGCAGGTTGGCCCGTGCGCGGACCGCGGCGCTCCACTGCGCCAGCTTCTTGTCCCAAAGCATGCATCTCTCCGAGTTGTTGAGTAGTCCCGCCTCCACGGGCGGACGGGTGCTGCAGCGAACAAAACGATAGCGAGATTTGGCGAAACCTGCATTTCCACGACGACGCAAGAAATCGCGGCAGGTGCTATGTTGAAAGACCCCTCGCGCGGGGCCCGGGCGGCCTACGCGGCTTCCATCGAGGTCGCGTCGTTGCCGGCCTCGCCGAGCCAGCGGCGCTTGTCGCGCAGCGGCGGCGCGCCGAACATGCGGCCGTACTCGCGCGCGAACTGCGAGGGGCTTTCGTAGCCCACGTTGTGCGCGGCGCTGGCCACGTCGGTGCCGGCGATCAGCATCTGGCGGCGCGCCTCCTGCAGGCGCAGTTGCTTCTGGTACTGCAGCGGGCTCATCGCCGTCACGGCCTTGAAGTGGTGGTGGAACGACGACACGCTCATGTGCACCGCGCGCGCCATGTCTTCCACGCGCAGCGACTGCGCGTAGTTGGTGCGCAGCGCGCTGATGGCTTTCGCGATGCGCTGCGTGTGGCTGTCGTGCAGCGCGATCTGGCGCAGCCGCGCGCCTTCGCCGTTCACCAGCAGGCGGTACATGATCTCGCGCTTGATGAGCGGCGCCATGATCGGAATGTCCTCGGGCGTGTCGAGCAGCCGCAGCAGGCGCAGCACGGGCTCCAGCACCGGCATGGCGATGCGGTTGACGTACATGCCGCGCGAGGCCGGCGCGTTGGCCTTGGCCGGCAGCTTCTCGTCGCCGATGAGGTCGCCGATCTCGTCGAGCGCCAGCTCCAGCCGCACGCCCAGGTAGGGCTCGTTCTCGCTGGTCACGCACACCTGGCCGCACACCGGCAGGTCGACCGAGGTGACGAGGTAGTTCATGGGGTCGTACACGTAGATGTCGTCGCCCACGATGATCCGCTTGGAGCCCTGCGCGATGAGGCCCAGCGCCGGCGTCGCGAAGCCGTGCTTGGGGCCGTCGGGCTTGCTGATGCAGTGCACCTGCAGGCCGGGCACGGCGCATTCGACCGTGCCGTCCTGGCCGCGCGTGATGTGGCGGATGAGCTGCACCAGCTCTTCGCGGGCCGCATCGAGTTCGGGTTCCAGCGGCATCGGCATGGCGAGGACGGTGGCGGTGTCGGGGGTTTCATCAGACATGGGTAGGCCTCTGACAAAGGGGAGCGGCCGCGGTGGCGGCCATGGAGGATTGGGCTGCCCGCAGCTTAGCGTCGCATCCTCTCCTTCGCACGGCCTGCGCACGAGGTCTGGAGAAATAGGCAAAGACTTTGCAGAAACGCGCTCGCCCGCCGGGGCGCGCCAGCGGGATACTTTTTCGCACCCGCCGGCCACCCGTCACGCCGGACGGCCCCTCCACCCACAAAGGACAACTTTCGATGCAATACCGCCAATTCGGCCGCACCGGCCTCCTGGTTTCCGAACTCTGCCTCGGCACGATGACCTTCGGCGGCGCGCCGGGCATCTGGGACCACATCGGCCAGCTGCAGCAGGGTGAGGCCGAAGGCCTCATCGGCCGCTCGCTCGACGCCGGCATCAACTTCATCGACACGGCCGACGTGTACTCCGAGGGCCTGTCCGAGACCATCACCGGCCAGGCGCTAAAGAACCTGAAGGTGCCGCGCGACCGCGTGGTGGTCGCCACCAAGGTGCTCGGCGAAACCGGCAGCAAGGGCGTGAACTCGGCCGGCGCCTCGCGCTACCACATCATGGACGGCGTGAAGGCCAGCCTGAAGCGGCTGCAGCTGGACCACATCGACCTGTACCAGATCCACGGCATCGACCCGATCACGCCCATCGAGGAAACGGTGCGCGCGCTCGACGACCTCGTGCGCCAGGGCCACGTGCGCTACGTCGGCGTGTCGAACTGGGCCGCGTGGCAGATCGCCAAGGCGCTGGGCATCGCCGAGCGCGACCGGCTGGCGCGCTTCGAGTCGCTGCAGGCCTACTACACCGTGGCCGGGCGCGACCTGGAACGCGAGCTGGTGCCCATGCTGCGCAGCGAACAGCTCGGCCTGATGGTCTGGAGCCCGCTGGCCGGCGGCCTGCTCAGCGGCAAGGTCGACCGCCACACCGCCACCGCGCAAGGCAGCCGCCGCGCGAGCTTCGACTTTCCGCCGGTGAACGTGGAGCGCGCCTACGACTGCATCGACCTCATGCGCCAGTTCGCCGAGCCGCGCGGCGTGTCGGTGGCGCAGATCGCGCTGGCCTGGCTGCTGCACCAGCCGGTGGTGACCAGCGTGATCGTCGGCGCCAAGCGCATCGACCAGCTGGACGACAACATCGCCGCCACCGAGGTGAAGCTCACGGCCGACGAACTCGCGGCGATCGACAAGGCCAGCGCGCTGGCGCCCGAGTACCCGGGCTGGATGCTCGCGCGCCAGGGCGGCGTGCGCGCCCAGCGGCTGGCCGATTCAGGCCGTCGCGGCTGACACGAGCGGGGCCTCGGTGCGACGCGCGGCATGCGCCGCGCTCGCCCGCAGCGCGCGCAGATCGAGGTGTTCGGCGGCACGCGCCGCCGAGGGCTCGGCCAGGTGCGGCACCACGCCCAGCAGCGGTGCACCGAGCCGGGCGCGCAGCGTCTGCAGGTTGCCTTCGGGCGAGAGCATCTGCGGCTCGACCACGCTCGCGACCCAGCCCGCGAGCACCAGCCCGCGCGCGCGGATCGCCTCTGCGGTGAGCAGCGCATGGTTGAGGCAGCCCAGCCGCAGCCCGACCACGAGGATCACGGGCAGGCCCAGCGCCACCGCGAGGTCGGCGGTGTCCAGGTCGTCGCCCAGCGGCACGCAGAAGCCGCCCACGCCTTCCACCACCACCGCATCGGCCTGCGCCGACAGCCGCTCGAAGGCATCGAGCAGCACGGGCAGCGCGACCTGCACGCCCTCTTCCCGCGCCGCCAGGTGCGGCGACATCGGCGCCTTCAGCACGTAGGGGCAGCGCCAGGCCAGCGGCGCGGCCACGTTGCCGGCCGCCTGCAGGCGCTCGACGTCTTCGTTGCGCCATTCGCCGTCGATGGCATCGAGCCCCGCGGCCACCGGCTTCATGCCGACCGCGCGCAGGCCCGAGGCGGCCAGCAGCGCGAGCATGGCGCTGCTCACCAGCGTCTTGCCCACGCCGGTGTCGGTGCCGGTGACGAACCAGCGGCGCTGTGTCGCTGCTGCCGCCGTCGTCATGCGGCCTCCGGCCACGGTTCGGCCAGGGCCTCGCCCAGCGCGCCGATCAGCCGCGCCACGTCGGCCTCGGTGTGGCTGGCCGACAGCGCGATGCGCAGCCGCGCGGTGCCGGCAGGCACCGTCGGCGGACGGATCGCGCCCACGCGCAGACCGTGCGCGTCGAGCCGTTCCATGGTCTGCATGGCGCGCGCGTTGTCGCCCACGATGAGCGGCTGGATCGCGGTCGGCGAATCGGCCAGCCAGGCGCTGCCGTCGGCCGGCAGCACCTGCCTGAGGCCGGTGCGCAGCTGGGTGATGCGGGCGCGCAGCTGGGCGCGGCGGCGCATGCCCTCCTCGCCCTCGATGAGCGCCAGGCTGGTGAGCAGCGCATGCGCCACCGCCGGCGGCGCGGCCGTGGTGAAGATGTAGGGGCGCGCGCGCTGCACCAGAAAGTCGATCACCGTGCGGTGCGCCGCCACGAAGGCGCCCGACACGCCGGCCGCCTTGCCCAGCGTGCCGATCAGCACCAGCCGCTCGGAGCGCAGCGCCAGCGCCTGCAACGCGCCGCGCCCAGTGGCGCCGAGCACGCCGAAGCCGTGCGCGTCGTCGATCACCAGCCAGGCGTCGTGCTGCTCAGCCAGCGCCAGCAGGCCCGCGACCGGGGCGATGTGGCCGTCCATGCTGAAGACGGCGTCGCTCACGATGATCTTGACCGGCGCGTCGCAGGCCGCCAGTTGCGCGTCGAGCGCCTGCAGGTCGCAGTGCGGGTAGCGTTCCACGCGGGCACGGGCCAGCCGCGCGCCGTCGATCAGCGAGGCGTGGTTCAGCGTCTCCGAGAAGATCACCGCCTCGCCGTCGCCCAGCGCCGACAGCACCGCGAGGTTGGCCATGTAGCCGGTGCAGAAGAACAGGCTGCGTGCGTCGGGAATGTGCGGCGCCATCCATTCGCCCAGCCGCTCCTCGAGCTGCGCATGGGCGCGCGAGTGGCCCAGGATGAGGTGCGAGCCGCCGCTGCCCGTGCCGTAGCGCGCCGCGCCTTCGGCCAGCGCCTCGGCCAGCGCGGGGTGCGCGGCCAGGCCCAGGTAGTCGTTGCTGCTGAAGCCGAGCATGGTGCGCGGCGCGGTGGCGCCGGCCAGCGTGAGGATCTGCTCGGGCGCGCAGGCGGTCTCGGCGATCTGCCGGCGGCGGCGCAGCGAGCGCGCGTCGAGCGCGGTGATTTCGTCCTGCAGGCGTTCAAGCAAGCGCAGCATCGCGGGCTCCTTCGTCGGCGGTGGCGCCGGATGCGTGGGTGACGGCCTGGAGCGTGGCGAGCGTGCCGTCCACCAGTTGATCGATCTCGCCGTCGGCGATGGCGTACGGCGGCATCAGGTACACGGTGGCGCCGATGGGCCGCATCAGCAGGCCGTGCTCGCGCGCCGCGAGGTGGAAGCGCTCGGCAAAGCGCGCACCGGGCTCGCGCACGTCGAAGGCCGTGATCATTCCGCGCTGGCGCAGGTGGTCGATCGCCTGGCCGGCGAGCCCCTCGCGCAGCCGTGCCAGCAGGCGTGCGGCGCGGTCCTTGTTGCGGTTCAGCGCGTCCTCCTGCTCGAACAGATCGAGCGTGGCGAGCGCCGCGCGGCAGGCCAGCGCGTTGCCGGTGTAGGAATGCGAGTGCAAAAAGCTGCGCGCGGCGTCGTCGTCGACGAAGCCCTGGTAGATGGCCTCGCGCGTCATCACCAGCGCCAGCGGCAGGTAGCCGCCGCTGATGCCCTTCGACAGGCACAGGAAGTCGGGCCAGATGCCGGCCTGCTCGCAGGCGAAGAAGGTGCCGGTGCGCCCGCAGCCGACCGCGATCTCGTCGGCGATCAGGTGCACGCCGAAGCAGTCGCACAGCGCGCGCACGCGGCGCAGGTAGGCCGCGTCGTGCATCGCCATGCCGGTGGCGCACTGCACCAGCGGCTCGACGATGACGGCGGCGATGCTGTCGTGCTGCGCGGCCAGGAGCGCCTCCAGCTCGTCGGCCGCGCGGTTCGCCACGGCGGCGGCGTCTTCACCGGGCCGGGCGGCGCGCGCATCGGGCGAGGCCACGAGGTGCGCGCTGGCGAGCAGCGGCGCGTAGGCGTCGCGGAACACGGGCACGTCGGTGACGTGCAGCGCGCCCAGCGTCTCGCCGTGGTAGCCGCCGCGCAGCGCGACGAAGCGGCGCTTGCCGGCGCGGCCCGCGTTGCGCCAGGCATGGAAGCTCATCTTGAGCGCGATCTCCACGGCCGAAGCACCGTCGGAGGCATAGAAGCAATGACCCAGCGCATGGCCCGTGAGCGCCGCCAGCCGCTCGGCCAGCTCGACCGCCGGCGCGTGCGTGCAGCCGGCGAGCATCACGTGCGGCAGCGTGTCCAGCTGCGCCTTCAGCGCGGCGTTGATCGCCGGGTGCGCGTGGCCGAACAGGTTGACCCACCACGAGCTGGTGGCGTCGAGGTAGCGCCGGCCTTCGTGGTCGGTCAGCCAGACGCCCTCGCCGCGCGCGATGGGCAGCGGCGGCGCCACGTCGAGGCGGATGCTCTGGGTGCAGGGGTGCCAGACATGGCGGCGGCTGCGCTGCTGCCAGTCGGCGTTGGCACCTGCGGCGGCTGGCGCGGTCGTGGGGGAGAAAACGTTCGAGGGAGGCACCCGCGCGTTCCTTTCTGGAGGGCAAGGCGGCGGATCGTATCGACGCGAACGCGCCCCGGCAAACGCCCGGAACGCGTGCAAAAAGAAGGCGGAATGACCGAGGTTGGCCGGTGTAGCGCGTGCGTTCAGGGCAACGTCGCGCAAGCTGGCGACTTCGTGCGGGGCCGCGCCGGCGCAGGGCCGATGCAAGTTGTCCGGCTGCCGTCACAGATGGCGAAGGAATGTCCGCTTTTCAGGGTGCGCGGCGGGTGGATTCCTCTTTTCGGACAGCCGATATGGCTGGTATTCGCAACCGACCTCAGCCGCGCTTCTCGGCGTTGCGCTTGCGCGTGGCGGCGCCTTTCTTCGCGGACGCCGAGCGCTCGGCGGCGGTGCGGTTCGCCGCGGCGGCGCCACCCAGGCGCCCGCCCTTGCGCGAGGGTCCATGGTTCTCGGACTTGCCGCGGCCCGAGCCGCTCTTCTTGCCGCCGCTCTCGGCATTCACCGTGGCCCAGGCGCGGCGCTCAGCCTCGCCCTTGGCCACGCCGCGGTGCTCGTAGCCTGCCTCGATGTGCTCGGCCTTGCGTTTTTGCTTGTCCGTGTACGACGACTTGTCGCCTCTTGGCATGTCTGCGCTCCTTCAATCAAATGGGATGAAAGAAGCCTTCATGCTGGCCGCCCGTGCGGTGCCGTGAGTCGGAAGAGGCAGGCGCTGCGCGTCAGCGCAGTCTGTCGTGCGCGCTCAGGCCGACAGCACGTTCGCGAGGTCGGCCTTCAGGGTCGTGGCGCGTTCCGGCGCCCGCGCGAGCCCCGCCTCGACCAGCGCCTGTGCCCGTGCGCGGTCGCCCAGGTGCACCGCGATCCGTGCGAAGTGCAAGGCGGTGCGCGCATGGATCTGGTGCGGGTCGGTCTCGCGCAGCATCTGTTCGAAGCTCTGCGGATAGCTGCCATGCCGAGCGAAGAAAGTACGCCCCGGCCCTTCCCACTCGCTCACGATGAATTCGACGTTTTCCTCGGCCTCTTCTTTCGTCTCGCCATAGGCCCATCCGAACGCGGCGCCGGGCGGTGGGTCCAGGCGGTCGCGGAACACGCAGTGCGATTCTTCGAGCGCCTCGGGCGCCACCGGCGTTCCGCCCTCGGGCGGCAAGAAGTCCAGGTGCGCGCCGAGGTTCAGGTAGCAGGCCTTGCCGCCGCTGGCGCCCTGCACGTTGAACACGTGGATCACCGGCCCGTCGATGCGCCGCAGCGTCTGGCCCGAACCCTGGAAGCCTTCGGCCTTGAGCACGGGGAAGAGGTGGCGCGTGAGCAGCTTGAGGAAGGCGGTGCGGTTCATGGCGCGCGGGGTCTCCGGGTACGCAAGGTGATCGAATAACGCAGGCCCTCGGTCGGGGCGATGGCATGTTGCCATGCCCAGCGCGCCGGCCCGCGCAGCAGGTACACGGAGCGCGGCTCGACGAGAACATCGAGCGCGGCCGGCCCCGACGCGGGTGCACCGGGCACGTACGGCCGGAACTGCATCACCGCGTCGCCGCACAGCGAGACGCCCACGATGTCCTCGAAGTCGGGCACGTCGCGGTGCCAGCCCAGCGGCGTGCCGGGGCGGTACTCGGCGATCAGCACGTGGGTGAGGTCTTCGGGCGCCAGGCCGGCCCAGGCGGCCGCCTTCGCGCGCAGCGGGTGCAACGCCTCGGGCAGCGGCGCGCCGGGCTTGAGGCGGTTGGTGTCGAAGTCGTAGCTGCCGCCGAAGCTGGTGCCGCGCCGGCGGGCGGTGTATTCCTTGTAGCGCATCTCCTTGAGCGGCAGGCCCTGCACGATGCGCAGCAGGCCGGCCTCCTCCTCGCGCGACAGGAACGCGGCTTCGTAGCGCAGGCCCTCGATGGCCACCACGGGCGCCTCGCCGAACAGGTCGGGCTGGCCGGCGTGCTCAAGGCGTCGGGTGGCGCGCATCGTCTTCCCCGGCCTCCCCGGCCAGTTGCACATGCCACCAGCGCGGCAGCAGCTCGCGGATCTCGGCGCGCGCGAAGCGGTCGTCGAGCAGGTGCAGCACGCCCGTGTCGGCCTCGGTGCGGATCACGCGGCCGGCGGCCTGCACCACCTTCTGCAGGCCCGGGTAGAGGTAGGTGTACTCGTAGCCCTTGCCGAAACGCGACTGCATGCGCTCGCGCGTGATCTCGTTGAGTTCGTTGTACTGGGGTAGCCCCAGGCTGGCGACGAAGGCGCCGATGAGCCGGCTGCCCGGCAGGTCGATGCCTTCGCCGAAGGCGCCACCGAGCACGGCGAAGCCGATGCCCTGCCCGCCTTCTTCGAAGCGCGCGACGAAATCGTGGCGGTCGGTTTCACGCATGCCGCGCGTCTGCGTCCACACGGGCACGCCGGGGTGGCGCAGCGAGAACGCGGCGCAGGCCTTGTCCAGGTAGTCGAAGCTGCTGAAGAAAGCCAGGTAGTTGCCGGGCAGGCGTTCGAACTGCGCGCCGATGATGTCCGTCACATGGCGCAGCGAGCCGGCGCGGTCGCGAAAGCGCGTGGAGACGCCGGTCGCCACCTCGACGCGCAGCTGCTGGCCGCGAAACGGCGATTCGACGTCGAGCAGCGCCGTGTCTTCGGGCAGGCCGAGCGCGTCGCGGTAGAACGCGAACGGCGCGAGCGTGCCCGAGAAGCAGGTGACCGACACCGCGTCCGCGAAGCGGCCTTCGAGAAACGGCCCGGGCACGAGGTTGCGGATGGCCAGGCCGCGCTGTTCCTGCGTGGCGCCCAGCGCGCGCTCGAACACCGAGTGGTCGTCGAAGACCTCGGCCAGCCGCGCGAAGTGCAGCGCGTCGAAGAAGAAGCGCTGCAGCGGCCCCTGCGCCGCGTCGGGCGTGGCGGCGAAGTGCTCGGCCATCGCGGTGTTGGCGGCCTGCAGCGTGCGCAAAAAGCGCTCGGGGATCTCGTCGGCGGTGTCGTGGCCGGCGGTCTGCGCCTGCTGCAGCGTGTCCCATTCGCGGAACAGCCGCGCCAGCGGGCCGCGCACGGCGGCGGGCGCGGCGCGGTGCGCCTCCTCCAGCGCCGCGCCTTCGAGCTTCGCGGTGTACATGCCGCGTGCGCGCTCCAGCAGGTTGTGGGCCTCGTCGACCAGCACGGCGACGCGCCAGTTGGCGTCCTTCATGCTGGCGAACAGAAACGCGCTGCTGTCGAAGTAGTAGTTGTAGTCGCCCACGACGACGTCGCTCCAGTGCGTCATTTCCTGCGCCAGGAAATAGGGGCACACCTTGTGCGCGAGCGCGACCCGCCGCAGCGCCTCGCGGTCGAGCCAGCCCACCTGCGCGGCCTCGGCGCGCGCGGCCGGCAGGCGGTCGTAGAAGCCGCGCGCCAGCGGACAGGCCTCGCCATGGCAGGCGCGGTCGGGGTACTCGCAGACCTTCTCGCGGGCCGCGAGTTCGAGCACGCGCGGCCGGTGGGCACCGCCCTGCCCCAGCACGCGCAAGGCGTCGAGCGCCACGGGCCGCCCGGAGGTCTTGGCGGTGAGGAAGAACACCTTGTCGAGCTTGTGCGCCGCGCGCGCCTTGAGCAGCGGAAAGAGCGTGGCCAGCGTCTTGCCGATGCCCGTGGGCGCCTGTGCCAGCAGGCAGCGCCCGCCCACGGCGGCGCGGTAGACCGCCTCGGCCAGTTCGCGCTGGCCGGTGCGGAAGTCGGCGTGGGGAAATTCGAGCCGCGCCAGCGCGTCGTCGAGCGCGCCGCGATGCTCGGCCTCGCGTTGCGCCCAGTCGCTGTAGCAGGCGCACAGGGTCTCGAAGTGCGTGCGCAGGGTGTCACGCGTGTGCTGCTCTTCGAGCACGGTTTCGTCGCCGCTGGCCAGGTCGAGGTAGACCAGCGCGACGGTCAGCTGCTCGTGCCCTTCCTGCTCGCACAGCATCCAGCCGTAGCAGCGCACCTGGGCCCAGTGCAGCGCGCGGTGGTTGGCGCGGATGGCGTCGAAGTCGCCGCGGAAGGTCTTGATTTCTTCCACCCGTGCCTGCGCCGGGTCGTAGCCGTCGGCCCGGCCGCGCACGCGCAGCGTGCCGCAGGTGGTGGCCAGCGGCACCTCGCTCTGGTAGTCGCCGCCGCGCCGGGCCTGCACCAGCGCGTGGCCGGCCATGCCTTCGAGCGCGCTGGGCGCGGGCACGAAGCGCAGGTCGAGATCGCCCGCCTTGGCGCCGAAGGCGCACAAGGCCTTGACGGACACGACGTGCGCCGCCGAAACGGCGGCTGACGGAGCGGAATGGAGGTCGGAAGGCATGCTGCCGATACTGGATGAAATCACAGTATAGCGAGCACCGAATGCGGCAATACGTCACACAAATCGGTATCGAGGCCTTCTCCGACAGGTCAAATGAGCTTTTTCGGCAAGACTTGACAAGTTTTGCTTACAAATGCATTCATGAAAACTCCCTCCGCGATCGACCCCGTCGAATTCGACCGCCTGCTCAGCCGCAACCTCAAGCTGCCGCTGCTGGGCGGACTGATCGGCGCCGTGGCGTTCGTCGCGCTGATCCTGTATCTGCTGACGAGCCTGAGCTGGGTCGAGCACACCGACCAGGTCACGCGCGCCGCCAGCGAACTGCAACGCCGCTCCATCGACATGGAAACGGGCATGCGCGGCTTCCTGATCACCGGCGAGGAGAGTTTTCTCGAGCCCTACCAGTCCGCCCTGCCGCGCCTGAAGGCCGACACCGACGCGCTGCGCCGCCAGGTGTCGGACAACCGCCAGCAGGTGGAGCGCGTCGACCGCATCGTCGGCCTGCAGGAGTCGTGGCTGACCTTCGCGCGGGAAATGATCGAGGCGCGGCGCAACGGCATCGATCCGCAGGCCACCGTCCGGCTGGGCCGCGGCAAGCGCCTGACCGACGACCTGCGCGCCGAGTTCACGGCCTTCATGGACACCGAGCAGACGCTGCGCTTCCAGCGCAACACCGAAGCCAACCGCACGAGCTGGTGGGTGGTCGGGCTGTTCCTTCTGTTCACGCTGGTGTACTCGGGCCTGGTGGCGTTCTTCGGTCGCCGGCAGCTGATGCGGCTGTCCGACAGCTACGACGTGGTGCTGGGCGAACAGGCGGCGCACGCCGAGCGCCTGTCGCAGGAGGCCTGGCTGCGCAATGCGCAGACCGAGCTGGTGGGCGAGCTGGTCGGCGAACTCAGCGCGCCGGACATGGGCCGCAAGATCCTCGCGTTCTTCTCGCGCCACCTCGGCAGCTCGGTCGGCGCGCTCTATGTGCGTGAACGCCACGGCCCGCTGCGCCGCGCCGCGAGCTATGGTTTCTCCAGCGAGGCCGAAGCCTCGCCGCAGGTGTTCTCCCCCACCGAAAGCCTGATCGGCCAGGCGGCGGCCGAGCAGCGCCGCATGCTGATCGACCCGGTGCAGGCCCACTACCTGAAGGTGAATTCCGGCCTCGGCGAGATGGCGCCCAAGGCCGTGCTGCTGCTGCCGGTGGCGGCCGATGGCGCCGTCAACGGCGTGCTCGAACTCGGCCTGCCGGGCACGCCCGACGCGCGCAGCGAGCAGCTGTTCGACCTCGTGGCCGACGACATCGGCACCTCGCTGGCGGCGGCGCGCTACCGCGAGCAATTGCAGGACGTGCTGGCCGAAACGCAGCAGCTCAACGAGGAACTGCAGGTGCAGCAGGAAGAACTGCGCACCGCCAACGAAGAACTCGAAGAACAGTCGCGCGCCCTGCGCGCCTCGCAGGCCATGCTGGAGAACCAGCAGGCCGAGCTGGAGCAGACCAACAGCCAGCTGTCGGAGCGCACCGAAGCGCTCGACCAGCGCAACACCGCCCTGCGCCGCGTGCAGCGCGACCTGGAAGACCGCGCCGACGAACTGCAGCGCGCCAGCCGCTACAAGTCGGAGTTCCTGGCGAACATGTCGCACGAGCTGCGCACGCCGTTGAACAGCGCGCTCATCCTGGCCAAGCTGCTGGGCGACAACCCGCAGGGCAACCTGTCGCTGGAGCAGGTGAAGTTCGCGGAATCGATCTACGCCTCGGGCAACGACCTGCTGGTGCTGATCAACGACATCCTGGACATCGCCAAGGTCGAGGCCGGCAAGCTCGAACTGGTGCCGGAAGAGGTGCCGCTCGACAAGCTGGCCCAGAGCCTGGAAAGCACCTTCCGCCCGCTCGCGACCGACAAGAACCTGGAGTTCCGACTGGAGCTGCGGCCTGACGCGCCGGCCCTGCTGGTCACCGACCGCCAGCGCGTGGAGCAGATCCTGAAGAACCTGCTGTCGAACGCGATCAAGTTCACCGAGCGCGGCGAAGTGGCGCTCACGGTGTCGGCCACGGCCGACGGCGGCGCAGCCTTTGCGGTGCACGACTCGGGCATCGGCATCGACCCGCAGCAGCACGAGCTGATCTTCGAGGCCTTCCGCCAGGCCGACGGCACCACCAGCCGGCGCTACGGCGGCACGGGGCTGGGCCTGTCGATCTCGCGCGACCTCACGCAGCTGCTGGGCGGCTCGCTGACGGTGAAGAGCGAGGCCGGCCAGGGCAGCACCTTCACGCTGCAGCTGCCGCCGCGCGCGCCGCAGACCTCGCCCGCGCCGGCCACGCCTGTCGGCACGCTGCGTTCGGTGTCGACGTCTTCGCATGCGCCCGCCGTGCTGTCGCCGCCGCCGCTCGCGCCCCCTGCCCCGGCGCCCGTGGTGCCGGCCCCGCGTTTCGCGGACGACCGATCGATTCCGCGCGACCAGGTGCGGCGCGTGCTGGTCATCGAGGACGAGCCGCAGTTCGCCCACATCCTGTACGACCTGGCGCACGAGCTGGGCTACCGCTGCCTGGTGGCGCACGGCGCGGCCGACGGCTTCGAGCTGGCCACGCAGTTCGTGCCCGACGCGATCCTGCTGGACATGCGCCTGCCCGACAGCACCGGCCTGGACGTGCTGCAAAAGCTCAAGGACTCGCCGCACACGCGCCACATCCCGATCCACGTGGTCTCGGCCGCCGACAACGCGCAGGCCGCGGCGCTGCACATGGGCGCCATCGGCTTCGCGCTGAAGCCGGCCACGCGCGAGGAGCTGACCAAGGTGTTCGGCCGGCTGGAAGAAAAGCTCACGCAGAAGGTCAAGGTCGTGCTGCTGGTGGAAGACGACGCGTTGCAGCGCGAGAGCGTGATCAGGCTGATCGGCGACGACGACATCGAGATCGTCGCGGTCGGCTCCGGCGAAGAGGCGCTGGCGCTGCTGCGCACACGCGTGTTCGACTGCATGATCACCGACCTGCGGCTGCCCGACATGCAGGGCAGCGAGCTGCTCAAGGCCATGGCGGCGGAAGAGATCGTGTCGTTCCCGCCGGTCATCGTCTACACCGGACGCAACCTCACGCGCGACGAGGAGACCGAGCTGCAGCGCTACTCGCGCTCGATCATCATCAAGGGCGCGCGCTCGCCCGAGCGGCTGCTCGACGAGGTGACGCTGTTCCTGCACAAGGTGGAGGCCTCGCTGTCCAGCGAACGCCAGGGCATGCTGAAGACGGCGCGCGGACGCGACCGCATCTTCGAGGGCCGCACCATCCTGCTGGTGGACGACGACGTGCGCAACATCTTCGCGCTCACCAGCGCGCTGGAGCAGCGCGGCGCCACGGTCGAGATCGGGCGCAACGGCCGCGAGGCGCTGGAGCGCCTGGACCAGGTCAGCGAGATCGACCTCGTGCTGATGGACGTGATGATGCCGGAGATGGACGGCCTGGAAGCCACGCGCCACCTGCGCGCCGACCCGCGCTTTGCGAAGATGCCGGTGATCGCCATCACCGCCAAGGCCATGAAGGACGACCGCGACCAGTGCCTGGCCGCGGGCGCCAGCGACTACCTGGCCAAACCGGTCGACCTGGAGCGCCTGTTCTCGCTGTTGCGCGTGTGGATGCCGAAGATGGAGCGCCTGTGACCCGCAAGCCCCTCCCCGCCGCGCTGCAGGACCCGGCCACCGCCCCCATGCAGCCCCAGCCGCTGAGCGACACCGAGATCGAGCTGCGCCTGCTGATGGAGGCCATCTACCTCAAGTACAGCTACGACTTCCGCAACTACACCACGGCCTCGCAGAAGCGCCGCGTGCTGTATGCGCTGGAGCAGCTCGAGCTGCCGAGCATCTCGGCGCTGCAGGACCGCGTGCTGCGCGACGCGGCGCTGTTCGGCCAGCTGCTGCAGTTCCTGACCATTCCCGTGAGCGAGATGTTCCGCGACCCGGCCTACTTCCTGGCGCTGCGCCGGCATGTGGTGCCGATCCTGCACACCTACCCGTCGGTCAAGGTGTGGGTGGCGGGCTGCAGCACGGGCGAAGAGGTGTTCTCGCTGGCCATCCTGCTGCGCGAGGAAGGCCTGCTCGAGCGCACGCAGATCTACGCCACCGACATCAACCCGGCCTCGCTCGAGAAGGCGCGCCAGGGCATCTTTCCGCTCGAGGCGATCCGCGGCTACACGGCCAACTACCAGCGCGCGGGCGGCCTGAGCGCGTTCTCCGACTACTACACCGCCGCCTACGAGGCCGCGCGCTTCGACCCCTCGCTGTGCGCCGACGTGATCTTTGCCGACCACAGCCTGGCCACCGACAGCGTGTTCGCCGAGACGCAGCTGGTGTCGTGCCGCAACGTGCTGATCTACTTCAACCGCCAGCTGCAGGACCGCGCGCTCGGGCTGTTCCACGAGTCGCTGTCGCACCGCGGTTTTCTCGGCCTGGGCTCGAAGGAAAGCATCGACTTCTCGGGCTACGCCGACCGCTTCGACGCCCATGCGCGCGCCGAGCGCATCTACCGCAAGGTCGCATGAAGCGCGCCGGCACGCAGCACCGTCCGTTTCCGGTTCGCCGCGTCGAGGCCGTGGTGCTCGGCGCCTCGGCCGGCGGCATCGACGCGCTCAGCGCGGTGCTCGACGGCCTGCCGGCCAACTGGCGCATTCCGATGGCGGTGGTGCTGCACCTGCCCGAATCGCATGAGAGCCACCTGGCCGAGATCTTCGGGCAGCGCCTGCCGATTCCCGTGCACGAGGCGCTCGACAAGATGCCGCTGGTGGACGGCTGCCTGTACTTCGCGCCGCCGGGCTACCACCTGTCGATCGAACGCGGGCGTCGCTTTTCATTGAGCTGCGAGCCGCCCGTGCTGTTCTCGCGCCCGTCCATCGACGTGCTCATGGCCTCGGCCGCCGATGCCTACGGGCCCTCGGTGGCCGGTTTTCTCATGACCGGCGCCAACGAAGACGGCGCCGAAGGCCTGCTGCGCATCCACCGCGCCGGCGGACTCACCGCCGTGCAAGACCCGAAAGAAGCCCTGGTTCCCACCATGCCCCTCGCCGCCATTGCGCGCCACGCCCCCGACCACGTGCTCCGGCTGCGCGACCTGCGCATCCTGCTGCAGCTACTGGAGCCCGCCCATGCCCATTGAGGTCGAAAGCAAGCTGCTGATCGTCGACGACCTGCCCGAGAACCTGCTGGCGCTCGAGGCGCTGATTCGCGCGCCCGGGCGGCTGGTGTACCGCGCCGGTTCGGCCGAGGCCGCGCTGGCGCTGCTGCTGGAACACGAATTCGCGCTCGCCATCGTCGATGTGCAGATGCCCGGCATGAACGGCTTCGAACTGGCCGAGCTGATGCGCGGCACCGAGCGCACGCGGCACATCCCGATCATCTTCGTGAGCGCCGCCGGGCGCGAGATGAACTACGCCTTCCAAGGCTACGAAAGCGGCGCGGTCGACTTCCTGCACAAGCCGCTCGATCCGCACGCGGTGGTCAGCAAGGTGAGCGTGTTCGTCGACCTGCACCAGCACCGCAAGGCGCTGCGCCACGAAATGGAATCGCTGGCCGCCGCGCACCGCAAGCAGGAAGAACTGGTGCAGCAGCTGCAGCACACGCAGCGCGAGCTGGAGCGCGCGGTGCGCATGCGCGACGACTTCATGTCGATGGTGTCGCACGAACTGCGCACGCCGCTGAACACGCTCTACCTGGAGGCGCAGCTGCGGCAGCTGCACCTGTCCAAGGGCAAGCTCGACAGCTTCTCGCCCGAGAAGCTGCCCACCATGATCGAGCGCGACCAGCGGCAGATCCGCAACATGGTGCGGCTCATCGACGACATGCTCGACGTGACGCGGCTGCGGCGCGACGCGTTGTCGATCCAGACCAAGCCGGTCGACCTGGCCGAACTGGCCCGCGCCGTGGTCGACAACCTGCGCCACCAGGCCGAGGCCGCGGGCTGCACCATCAGCCTGGACGCGCCCCCCGCGCTGCGCGGCGTGTGGGACGAGTTCCGCATCGAACAAGTGCTGACCAACCTGCTGACCAACGCGCTGCGCTACGGCGGCGGCAAGCCGGTCGAGATGACGGTGCGCCAGGACGGCGACCATGCGGTCGTGAGCGTGCGCGACCAGGGCATCGGCATCTCGCCCGAGGACCACCAGCGCATCTTCGAGCAGTTCGAGCGCACCGACGTCAGCCGCAAACACGCGGCCGGCCTGGGCCTGGGCCTGTACATCACGCACAAGATCGTGAGCCTGCATGCGGGCCGCATCGGCGTGGAGAGCACGCCGGGCCACGGCGCGCGCTTTTTCGTCGAGCTGCCGCTGCAGCCGCCGCCTGCCACGGCCGACGCCGGGAAGTAACAAACAAGGCCTCTGTTACGGATTCCGGTAGGCACAGCGTCGATACTGCGGGATCGCAATCAATGGATGCCGAGAGAAAACAACTGTGAATGTGCTGATCGTCGATGACAACGAGGCCGCGGCCGACCTGCTGCGGGAGCTGCTGACGCTGCAGGATCACACGGCCCGCTGCACCTACACGGCGCAACAGGCGCTGGATGCAGCGGCCGGCGAGCGCTTCGATGCGGCGCTGATCGACCTTACGCTGCCCGATTTCCCGGGCACCGAGGTGGCGCGGCGGCTGCGTGCCACGGCTGCCGAAGGCACGCCGCGGCTGCTGGTGGCGATTTCTGGTTTTTCGGAACGGGACGCGGCGAATGCGGCGCCGGGCGAGGTGCTGTTCGACCACCACCTGCAAAAGCCCATCGACATCGGGGCGCTCGAGCGCATCCTCGCGCCCAGCTGACCCGGCCCTCTATCGCCCTTCAGCGCATCGCGCGGTAGCGGTAGAGGCGAAAGCCTTCCTTCTGGATGAAGCCGCTGGGTTCCCAGCCGCGTGCGAGCGCACGGTCGGTGATCTGCGCCATCTGCAGGCCGATGCTGTCCTGGAGGTTGTCCCCCACGGCCAGCTCGAACTTACGGAGTTCGCCGTCCAGGGCCTCCACCGCCGCAATGGCGGCCTCGACATCGGTGAAAGGCCGAACGCTGGTCTGCATTTTTTGTCGCTCCTTCGGCACTCTGCGCGCCTGTTGAACGATCCAAGGCAAGTGTCATGCCCCGGGCCCGAACCCTCCTGCAGGCATCAAATGAATTCTTTGATCTTACAAATGTGACTGAATGTGACGTTTTCGTCAGAGTTCACGCCAAGAATTGGCATGCCTGCAAGCTTGCGGGTGGTCGGTCAATCGCGGTCGTCATCGTCGTCGTCATCGTTCGGCGCACGGTAGGGATAGCCGGGACCGTAGTACAGGCGCCCGCGCGGCGGGACGTAGATCGGGGCCGGCCGGTAGTACACGGGCGGCGGCGGACGGTAGTAGGCCCGCGGCGGTGGCGGTTCGTAGTAGATCGGGGCCGGGTACGCATAGACGGGCGGCGGCACGTAGTACGGCGGTGCATAGACCGCGCCGGGCGTGCCGATCTGCACCGACCAGCTCGTGCGCGCGCTGGCGGCACCCGTGGCGAACAGCGCGCCGGCCGCGATCGCGGCGACGGCGGCCCATCTGAAAACGGAAGAATCACTTGGGGAATGCATGGTGGCTCCAGGCCTGGCGCGAACGGCGCCGGCGTGGTCCTGCAACGCCACATGTCCCTGCGTGGTGCACCACGAAGCGCACCAGCTGGTTGCCAAACGTGAACGGGATTCCCAGTCGGCCTTCAGTTCACGATGGCCCGGCGCGACAGCATCACGTCGTCGCCCGTCGTGTTGAAGGCGATGGTCGGCGCGCTGAAGTCGCTCAGCGGCGCGCCCAGGC
The DNA here is from genome assembly GCF_058797695.1 of Variovorax sp. GW823-FHT02B07. Taxonomy (NCBI): domain Bacteria; kingdom Pseudomonadati; phylum Pseudomonadota; class Betaproteobacteria; order Burkholderiales; family Comamonadaceae; genus Variovorax; species Variovorax sp. GW823-FHT02B07. Next base: position 1,988,418 of record NZ_JBXAJX010000001.1, on the reverse strand, counting down.
CGATTTCGCCGCGCCCGTGCAGCACGCACTCGTCGCGCCGCAGCGCGATCTCGTGGCTCGGCCCGCCGTTGCCATGGAAGCGCACCCAGGTGCCGTAGGTGCTGACGTCGATCAGCACGCAACTGCCCTGCCGCTCCTCGATGCGCGCATGCAGCCGCGACACGCGCGGGTCGTTGACCACGAACTGCGCGTCGCCCACGCGACCCAGGTGAATCGGCAGCTGGTCGATGCGGAACATCGAGCGCACGTCGAGCCACGCGAGTTCGATGCGGCCGAAGGTGGAATCGGGCAGCCGCGCCGGCAGCAACGCGGCCGGCACGGTGAGGAAGCTGGTCAGGTCTTCCTGCCAGTCAATGCGATGGACGATCGACATCTCGGTGCGCCCGCGGATGCTGATGGGCCCGAGGTCGCGGTGCTGCACGGCGCCTTCGTGCAGTTGCTGGATCACCGCCTCGGTGACCCAGATCTGGCCCGGCCCGGCCAGGTCGCTCAGGCGTGAGGCCAGGTTGACGGCGTCGCCGAAGCAGTCGCCCTCCACCTCGACCACATCGCCGCTGGCCACGCCGATCTGCAGCGCCATGCGCAGCGGCACGGGCCAGCCGGCCAGGCGCTTCTGGTGGTAGCGCTGCAACTCGATGACCGCGTGCGTGGCGGCGGCGCCGCTGGTGAAGATGGCGAACACGCCATCGCCCAGCGATTTCACGACCCGGCCGCCGTGGGCCTCGCACACACGCCCGATCCATTGGGTCAGCCGCGTCACGGTCTCGGTGGCACGTGCATTCCCCATGGCCTCGAAGACCCTGGTACTTCCGGTCAAGTCCGCGAAAACGACTGTGGAATTGACACCCATACTGTTTTTTCTTGGCGGCAAGCGCTGGTTATGTTGCTCTGGACCTTTCGCCGCTCCTGCGAGAAGTTTCCCCGACATGCGCCTTCACATGCAAGGAACGATCCGCAGAAGCTTCTTGTTGACGCTGCAGCGACAGGGCCAGCTTGGCGCATCGTGCAGATGAATGCCAAAGTTTTTTAATACTTTTGCGCTCAAAATTCAAATGACAACAAAAGAGACCGCTAAAGCTTGTTGTTTGCAAACAAGAAACGGTGTTTCACATCTTGTGTCCCGGCGAACTGAGGCTTAAGGTAGCGACCGTCTCAGCTCCCGGCAATACGCTTTTCGTGACATGCTGCTCTTTCGCCGCCTTTTTCAGCTCCTGAACGTACCCGGCCTGGGCTCGCGGCAGGTTGCGGAAAGTCAGCTCGGGCGCATCCGCACGGCAATGCTGTCGGTGCTCCAGGGCCGCGGCGGCCAGTCGATCCAGCGCGTCAGCCAACGCGTGCGCTTTGCGGTCGATGTCGAGACCCTCTGGTACCTGCGTCAGGACGTGATGGTCGCGCTGAGCGCCATCGACGGCGAATCGGCCGCGCGGCGCCAGATGAAAGAAATCAACAGCATGTTCAAGGGCGGCCTGCCCGGCTCGATGGGCCCGCGCGTCCATCAGCGTTTCACCAACCAGTGATGTCCTGATTGGCCGGCGTCGCAGCGGCACCGGTGGCCGCCTGCGTGCTGGCTCAATGGTCGTGGCCGTGATGGTCGTGACCGTGGTGCGCATGGTCATGGTGGCCGTGCCGATGGCCCCACACCAGGAACACGTCGCGCCCCTCGGCGGCCAGCGCCACCTTCGCCCCCACCGGCAGCAGCACCTTGGTCTGCACATGCCCGAACGGCAAGCCGGCAATCACCTGCACCTTCTTCAGGCTTGAACGCAGCCGGTCGATCACCGTGTTCATGCCGAAGCCGCGGTCGTAGCCGGCGATGTTGCGCACGCCCGTGAACTGGCCGAACACGACGGCCTTCTGGCGCGCCAGCACGCCAGCGAGCTTCAACTGGTCGAGCATGCGTTCGATGCGGTACGGATGTTCGTTGGTGTCCTCGATGAAGAGCACGCCCTTGTCGACCACCGGAAAGTACGGCGTGCCCAACAGGCTGGTCAGCACGCAGAGGTTGCCGCCCCAGAGCACGGCGTCTTCGATCGGCTTGACCTTGAGCTCGGCGTCGCGCGCCGGCATGCGCCAGCCGGTGCCTTCGCCCTGCCCGCTCAACAGGTCATCGAAGCAGGCTTCCATGATGTCGTCGGCACCGCCTTCGGCGCCGAAGTCTTCGCCGACCGCAGGGCCCGACCAGGTGACGGCGCCATTCTTGGCCAGCAGTGCGTTCTGCAGGGCCGTGAAGTCGCTGCAGCCGACGAACTCGGTGCCCTTGTCGATGGCCTTGACCAGCGCCTTGTACGGCAGCGCGTCGAGGATGCGCGTGAGGCCGTAGCCGCCGCGCGCGATCAGCGCCACGTCGGCACCGCTGGCAGCCGCGCGCGAGATGGCGGCGAGCCGCGTGGCGTCGTCGCCCGCGAAACGCTGGTGCGCCAAGAGCGCGGCTTCATCGACTTCGACTTCATGGCCCAGGGCCTTCAGCCGCGCCACGCCGCGCCGGAAGGCGGCCTTGTCGCGGATGGCACTGGAGGGGGAATAGATGTAGATATGTTTGGACGTCACGTCGTCGAGTATCCCATTGCGTCCCGGATCTGCCGGGCCAGGGGGGCGGCCTGCGCGCTGTCCGGCCCGCCCGATACGGCACGCGGACCGAGCGCGCGCAGCGCGGCCTCGTAGCCCCGGTCGGGGAACGGCGCGCGCCAGGCGTCCTTGGCGCGCACGCCGCTGTCGGGTGCAACGAGCGTCGCGCTGAAGCGGCCCGGTGCCGCCGCTTGCAGCAGCGCTGCCAGTTCGCCGCCTGCCGCGCTGTGCACCAGCCCGAGCGGTTCGGGATGCACCTGGTCGAGCCACGCCAGCAGCACGTCGCGATGCCATTCGAGCTGGTGCGTGGCTTCTCGCTTGGGCTTGTCGCTCTTGCCAAAGCCGATCAGGTCGGGCACCAGCGTGCGCAGGCCGGGCGTGCGGACGAGGTGGCGGAAGAAGTAGCCCCACTCGCCCGGGCCGTGCAGGCACAGGCAATCGGCCATGCGGCTGTCGCTGCCGGCCGGGCCGGTCTCGTCGACCCAGTGCAGGCGCCAGCCTTGCAAGATTGGCAAGTCCTGGGCGTGATGCGGCGCGAAGTCGAAATCGGTGAGCGCTGCAAAGCGTTCGACGGGCGTACGCAAGGCATCGTCGCGCAGCGGCTCGGCCTGCGCGCGCGCGGCGCTGCGGCGCTGCTGGAAGAAGCGCTGCAGCACCGCGCTGCAGTCGTCGGCCAGCACGCCGCCCTGCACGCGCGTGTGATGGTTCAGCTTCGGCTCGGCGAAGAGATCGAGCACCGAGCCCGCGGCACCGGTCTTGGGGTCGGTGGCGCCGAACACCACGCGCGCCAGCCGCGAATGCAGCATCGCGCCCGCGCACATCGCGCAGGGCTCGAGCGTGACGAACAGCTCGCAGCCGTCGAGCCGGTAGTTGCCGAGCGCGGCGGCGCCGGCGCGCAGGGCGTTGATCTCGGCGTGCGCGCTCGGGTCGTGCTGCGCCACGGGCGTGTTGCGGCCGGTCGCGATGACCTGGCCGTCCTTCACCAGCACCGCGCCCACGGGCACCTCGCCCGCATCGGCTGCGCGCTGCGCTTCCTGCAGCGCGAGCGCCATCCAGTGCGCGTCCGATGTCGATGCGGCCGGCTCAGTTGTCATCGGGCATCTTGCGGGCCTGGGCCGCGGCGTCGAGGGCGTCCTTGACCTGTTGCTGGACCTGCTGCGCCTGCGTGCGTGCATCGACCGCCGCCGGCGCAGATGCGCCAGGTGCGGCCGGTTGTTTGGCGATGGCGGTGTGCGACAGCTGCTGCTTCGCCAGCAGGCCGACGACCACCAGCGCGAGCACGAGGCCGATCAAACCGAACATCCGCATCTCAGCGCGCCTCCGGTGCGACGGCCATGCCGAGCCGGTCCATCCACACGGCCAGCGCCTGTTCGTCAGCCGAGCCGGCGCTGTAGACCTCGCGCATCGCCGCGTGCGATTCGGGCCGGTGCTGGTTGAGCTTGATCTTGCATTGCAGCGCCGTCACGTGCAGCTCGAAGCCCATGATGCCGGCCAGCATCTTGCGCTGGAACTCCTCGCCGAGGTCCTTCCACTGCTGGGCGTAGGCCGGCTCGTGGTCGCCGATGAGTTTCTTGAGCAGCGCGTCCTTGGCCTCGGGCGTCTCGACGAGCCGGGCTTCGACGGTGCAATGGACCGCGAGGTAGTTCCACGTCGGCACGCGCGCCAGGTCGGGATAGACCGAAGGCGACAGGTAGGCGTGCGGCCCCTGGAAGACCACGACCGCGCGCGGCCGCGCCTGCAGGTAGCGCCAGTGCGGGTTGGGCTTGGCGCAGTGGCCCAGCAGCACCAGCGCATCGCCCTCGCGCTGCTCGGCCACGATGGGCAGGTGCGTGACGAAGGGCAGGCCCTCGTCGTCGTTCGAGATCAGGTTGGCAAAGGGGTGGTCGCGCATGAGGCCCAGCGCGACGGCCGGGTCCTTGGCGTTGAACTGCGGAGGCATGTACATGGGGCGGTTCCTCGTGGGGAGGCCCGATTGTCCCCGAGTCGCCCCGGCTTCCGCTGCAGCAGGCTACTTGGCGCGTGCCGCTTCGAGCTGCTTCACCATCGCCGTGTAGCCACGCGCCTTGGCGAGCTGCAGCGGCGTGAGGCCCTGGCGGTCGGCCAGTTGCAGGTTGGCGCCGCCGGCGATCAGCGCGGCCAGCGTGCGCTGGTGGCGAGCACCACCGTCGCCGAGCACGATCGATTCGATCACCGCCGTCCAGTGCAGGTTGTTCACGTGGTCCAGCGGCGCACCGGCCGCGACCAGCCGGCGCACGACCTCGTCGTGCCCCAGGTGCGCGGCAGCAATCAATGCGGTGCCGTCGTAGCGGCTGGTGACCTGCCCGGGCTTGGCGCCCAGTTGCAGCAGCAGCGTGAGCGTGGTCACGTCGTCGGCCACGGACGCGATGGTCACGGCGTCGTAGCGGTCGTCTTCGAGCAGGTCGATGTTCGCGCCCGCCTTGGCGAGCAGCGTCACGGCGTCGCGCTGGCGCGCGTAGGTGGCGACCTGCAGCGGCGTGCGGCCGCGCGCGTCGCGCACGTCGAGACTGGCGCCGGAGGCGATCAGGCTCTTGAGCTTGAGCAGGTCGCCGTGCCAGGCGGCGCGGTGCAGGCCTTCGTAGGCCAGCACTTCGGCGGCCAGCGGCGGCACCTGGGCCGCCGCGCCGGGCGCGGCGCTCCAGCCGATCGCGGCGGCGAGCACCGCCGACCAGAGACCGCGCGCCGTCATCAGAGCTGACCCTTGACCTTCTCGAGCGCGGCGTTGGCGCACTGCTCGTCGAGGTGGCCGCCGGGCGCACCGCCCACGCCCACGGCGCCGATCACTTCGTTGCCCGACTTGATCGGCACGCCGCCGCCCAGCAGCAGGAAGCCCGGCAGGTACACGAGGTTGGCGGCGCCGGGGTTCTTCTGGGCGCCTTCCATCATGGCTTGCGTGGGGCTCTTGGCCGAAGCCGAGGTCCAGGCCTTGCGTTCGCTCGACGACAGCGTGTGCGGGCCGGCGTTGTCGGCGCGCTGCACGGCGCGCACGGTGCCGGCGCGGTCGACCACGGTGGCGGCCACGTTGTAGCCGTTGGCGGCGCAGGCGGCCACGGTTTCTGCGGCGATCTGGTTGGCCAGCGCGAGCGAGATGTTCTTCTCGGTGCGAACAGCGGGGGCCGGCGTCTGGGCCTGGGCGACGGAAGCAGCGAGCAGAACGGCGAGGCCGCCAACGCGGATGATCGATTGCATGTGTTGTTTCTCCAGTGATGAGAGGGTTCGTGCCGGCCTGTGCCGACCACGGTGTCACTGTAAAAAATAAGGTCCGCTGCAACCATTCGTACGGCTACGCCCAGCCCTCCGTAGAACTACGGAGCGCCCTCTTCTCCTGCATCCGACGCCAGTACGGCATAGCGCCGGATCAGCTGCGCCAGCGAGTCGCAATCGAGCTTGGCGAACAGGTTGGCGCGGTGGGTCTCGACGGTGCGCGGCGACAGCGCCAGCACGCGCGCGATCTCCTTGTTGGTGAGCCCCTGCACGATGAAGGCCAGCACCTCGCGCTCGCGCTCCGACAGCTGCGCCACCCGCTCGCGCGCGGCGTTGTCGGCCTGCGAGCGCTCGCGCGTGCGCACATGCTGGCGCACGGCCTGCTGCAGGGCTTCGAGCAGCTGCTCGTCGTCCACCGGCTTCTCCAGGAACTCGGCCGCGCCGGCCTTGAAGGCGCGGCGGCACATCTCGACCGTGCCGTGGCCGGTCAGCATGATCACGGGCTGGTCGACGCCCTGCGCCACCAGCCGGTCGAGCACCGTGAGGCCACTGATGCCAGGCATGCGCACGTCCAGCACGATGGCGCCGACGCTCGCGCGGTCGAAGCCGTCGATGAAGGCCTGCGGATCGGCCCAGCCCTGCACGCGCAGGCCGACGGTGCCGATCAGCAGCGACAGGCTGTCGCGCACGGCCTGGTCGTCGTCGATCAGGTGGATCAGGGGCGATTGGGGTTGGTCGGCGGTGGTTGGCGTGGTCATGTCGAAGGTGCCACCAGCGGCAGCAGCAAGGTGAAGCGCGCACCGCGCGGCGAGGCATTGGCGGCGCTCAGGCTGCCGCCCATGCCGCTGGCCAGCGTTTCGCTCAGGCTCAGGCCGAGGCCCAGGCCGCCTTCGCGCGTGCTGAAGAAGGGTTCGAACAGGCGCGGCAGCGCCTCGGGCGCGATGCCGCGGCCGTTGTCGGTGACGGTCAGCACGCCCTCCTCGCCGTTGCGGCCGACCGAGACCACGAGGCGCCGCTCGGCGGCGGGCACGAGGTCCAGCGCCTGCGTCGCGTTCATGAGCAGGTTGTGCACGATCTGCTCCAGCGCCACGGCCTCGGCCTGCACGCGCACGGGCGCCTGCGCGCTGGCGTCGAACTGGGCCGCCACGCCGTGGCGCGCGAACTCGGGCGCCAGCAGGTGCATGGCGCTGCGCACCACCTCCTGCAGCACCAGCGGCTTCACGTCGCCACCGGCCTCGGGACGTTCGATGACGCGGCGCAGGCGGCCGACCACGCCGGAGGCGCGGCGGGCCTGCTCGACGGCCTGCCCCATCGCGTCGCGCGCGGTGGCGAGGTCGGGCGGGTCGTCGTCGAGCAGGCGGCGCGCGGCCTGGGCGTTGGCCAGCACGGCCGTGAGCGGCTGGTTGAGCTCGTGCGCCAGCCCGGCCGACAGCTCGCCCAGCGCATTGAGGCGCGCCACCTGGCCCAGCCGCAGAAGCTCTTCGGCGCGGCGCCGCGCGATGCGCTGGCGCTGCGCGGCCCACAGGCCCGCCAGCAGCAGCGCCATCGCCACGGCCCAGCCGCCGATGGTGCGCCACGGCAGCTCGGCCCAGCCGACCTGGCGCTCGGCCACCAGCTCGAAAGGCTGGCTCGGCGACGCCAGTTCCTTGCTCAGGCTGTAGCGCCAGCCATGTTCGGCCGACTGGCCGTGTTGTAGCACCAGTTGCTGGCCGTCGCGCTGCAGGACCAGGCGCACGGGACTGCGCTGCGGGTTCATCGGCCAGTCGCGCCAGGGCACCGAGCCGACGAGGTCGATCTCGAGCGCATAGCTCAGCGGCTCCGAGCCGATCACGAGCTGGTAGCGGCCATGCGGCAGATCGAGCACGGCCAGGTCGGCGCGGCGCTCGGCGCGCGAACGGGCCTCTGCCGCGGCCAGCGCGTCGGCGTGCTCGGCATCGGGCCAAGGCTCGTCGGCCGCGCGCCGCTGCACGCGCAGGATCGACGAGTACACCGACGGCAAGCGGCGCTCGGGGTAGTCGGCGCCGGCGTTGGGCTCCAGCAGCGCGAGCGTGGCCAGCACCGCGTCGTACTGCACCACCTGCTGGCTCATGAGGCGGTGCGCAATGCGCGCGTCGGTCTCGAAATCCTGCTGGAGCCGGGTCAGCTCGGCGCGCGCGAACCACACGGCACCGGCGGCCGTGAGCACCAACCAAGCCAGCCACCAACCGCCCCGCGTACGCAACCACTGTGTCATGGCGCGGATTGTGCCCGGCGCCGACAGGCCTCCCCGCTTGGCCGAAAATGCCGACCCAGACATGGCTGACGTGCAGGACTCCCTCTTTTCCGACCTCCCCGAACTTCCGCGCCCGGCCGAAGCGGCCGACGCGCCGGCGCCTTCGCCGAAGAAGCCGCGGGGCGCCACCGTGAAGCCCGTGGCACCCGACGCGGCGCTGGTCGCCCTCGCCGCCGAGTTGCCACAGCAACTGCGCCTGGGCACCTCGTCGTGGAGCTATCCGGGCTGGGCCGGCCTGGTCTGGGACGGCGACTACGCCGAGACCGTGCTCTCGAAGAACGGCCTGTCGGCGCTCGCCCAGCACCCGCTGCTGCGCACCGTGAGTCTGGACCGCAACTTCTACCGCGCCCTCACGGCCAGCCAGTACGCGCGCTACGCGGCCATGGTGCCGGACGACTTCCGTTTCGTCGTGAAGGCCCCGAGCCTGGTGACCGACGCCACCGTGCGCGACGAAAGCGGCCGCGGCACGCAGGCCAACCCGGTGTTCCTGAGTCACGAGATCGCGCTGCAGGAGTTCGTGCAACCGGCGCTCGACGGGCTGGGCCACCGCATCGGCGCGCTGGTGTTCCAGCTGAGCCCGATCCCCACGCACCTGCTGGCCGACCAGCCCGCGCTGATCGCCCGCATCGGCGCGATGCTGGCGGCGATGCCGGACCTGAAGCCGATCGCGCCCGACGCCGTGCTCGCCGTCGAGGTGCGCGACCCGCAGCTGCTGTGCGCCGCCTTCGCCGACATGCTGCGCAGCGTGGGCGCGACCTTCTGCATGGGCCTGCACGCGAAGATGCCGCCCATCGAGGACCAGCTGCCGATGCTGCGCGCCCTGTGGCCCGGGCCGCTGGTGTGCCGATGGAATCTGCACCGCCGCCACGGCCGCTTCGGCTATGAAGACGCCGAGAAGCTCTACGGCCCCTTCGACAAGGTGCTCGACCCCGACCCCGAAACCCGCGCCGCGCTGGCCAAGGTGATTGCCGGCACCACGGGCGCCGGGCAGAACGCCTTCGTCACCGTGAGCAACAACGCCGAAGGCTGCGCGCCGCTGACCATCGCCTCGCTGGCGCAGGACATCGTCGACCGGATCTCCCGCTAGAACGCCCGCCATGCCTTCGATCTCGTTCCGGCCCCTGCAATCCACGGATTTCGCGATGCTCCACGACTGGCTGTGTCGCCCGCACGTGGCCGAATGGTGGACGCCCGTGCCGACGCTCGCCGAGGTCGAGGCCGACTTCACGCCGATGCTGGCGCACGACTCGCCCGACCGCGGCTACATCGCATTGGGCGACGGGCAGCCCTTGGGATTCATCCAGTCTTACGTCGTGATGGGGTCGGGCGACGGCTGGTGGGAAGACGAACGCGACCCGGGCGCGCGCGGCATCGACCAGTTCCTCGCGCAGGCTGACCAGTTGAATCGCGGACTCGGCAGCGCGATGGTGCGCGCCTTCACGGACCAGCTGTTCGCCGACCCGACCGTGACGCGCATCCAGACCGATCCGTCGCCGCGCAACGCCCGCGCGATCCGCAGCTACGTCAAGGCCGGCTTCCGTGCGCTGGGCGAGGTGGTCACGCCCGACGGGCCCGCGCTGCTGATGGTGCGCGAGCGCGACGCCTAAGCCGCAGGCGGTGCGGCCTCGAGGTCGCACCACATGTGGACCTTCGACGAGAACGCGCCATCGAGCACGGTGGCCATCGGCTCGACGCCGAAGACCTGGAAGCCGCAGCGCTCGTACAGCGCCTGCGCCGGGCGATTGCCTTCGGTCACGGTCAGCTGCACCACGCGCACGCCGCCGAGCGCGCGTGCATGCGCGAGCAAGGCCCGCACGAGTTGTCGCCCGGCGCCCGCGCGCCGCGCCGATTCCGCCACCACCATGCCGAACAAGGTCGCCTTGTGGCGCGTGCGCTGCCGCGATTCGCGACCCAGCCCTGCCGCACCGATGAGCGCACCATCGACATCGAAAGCGCCGTACACCGCCTTGGCAGCGTCGGCGTCCGTGCGCAGGCGTGTCTCCCACCACGTCGGCGGCAGGCTGGCGCGCTCTTCGACCGTGGAGGTGAAGGCTTCGGGGTGCCGTGCGTAGGCGTCGAGCATCAGCGCACGGTAGGCCGTGGCGTCGGCAGGAACCAGCCGGCGAACGGTGGGAGCGGCTTCAGAAACGGGCACAGACGGACTGCCTTTCCTGCAACACCGCCTCTTGCGCGAAGCGCTGGCGGTAGGTGTCGATCAACGCGGCAATGGCCGCGTCGGCCTTCGCGTCGCGCGGGTGCAGCAGCACGACCAGCTTCGAGGGCTCGCGCACCACCTGCCCCGACGCACCACGCCACTGGCCGGCGGCATCGAGCACGGTGAAGCCTTGCGGAAAGGCCGGTGTGACGCGGGTGTCGAGAAAGTCGGCCCAGTCGGCGTCGGACACCTGACCGCCCGTGGGGATGGCGCGGCCGAAATAGAGGGTGTCGCGCTCGAAGGCTTCGAAGCCCGCGGCGCAGTGGCCCGGCGGCCCCGCGGCGCAACCTGCAAGCACCACAGCGGCCAGCGCGCTCGCCATGCCTGCGCGAGACAGCCTGTGGCGTGCGACGCGGTTCATGCCGGCCCCTCGGTCGTTCAGGCCTCGGGCGCGATCGACTCGGCGTACTCGTACAGCGCGCCCAGGATTTCCTCGCCGCGCTCGTCGGCGTTCTCTGACAACGCATCGACTTCGCTGAACAGCGCCTCGATGGTGCGCGCCCCGCCCTCGCCCTTGAACAGGCGCGCCACGCGCAGCGCTTCCCAGCGCTCGGCTTCTTCCTCGTTCAGCGACTCGGGCCAGTTGCGCGCGCGGTAGCGGAAGAGGATTTCTTCGAGCCGCCCGTCGTCGAAGGCCACGCGCTCCTTGGCGAGCCCCTCGGGCGACAGCCCGCGCAGCTGGTTCAGGCGACGGCGGTCGCCGTTGCCGACGAAACCGCCGTAGAGGTCTTCATCGACATCGGGCGTCGCCTCCTTCGGGCGGGAAAAAACCTGCGACCAGATCGCGCTCATGTCGGGCAGGTCGCGCGCGATGGCGGCGTGGCGCATGGCGGTGTCCATGTCGACGCCCCAGCGCTCGGCCATGGCCGGTGCCAGCGTGCGCAGGTTGCCGACCACCATCGGCGACTTGTTCAGGTGCACGCTCTTCATCGGCAGCCGCGTCATGCCTTCGGGCAGATCGGCGGTGCGCGTGAACAGGCGCAGGCGCAGCGTCTCGGCGTCGAGGTCGCGCAGCTCGCTCGGGTCTTGCGACAGGTCCCAGGCCAGCAGTTCGTTCTTGTTGGTCGGGTGGCTGGCCAGGGGCCACATCACGGCCAGGCAGCCGCGCTCGACCGGGAACATGCCCGACACATGCAGGAAGGGCTTGGCGGTCTCGCGCATCGCGGGCAGGCCGAGCTCCATCGCCACGCGGTCCTTCTTGTGCAGGCCGAAGGCGAAGTCGAAGAGCTTGGGCTGCTTGTCACGGATGAGTCGCGCCAGCGCGATGGTGGCGCGCACGTCGGACAGCGCATCGTGCGCCGATTCGTGCAGCAGGCCGTTGGCGCGCGCCAGGTCTTCCAGCTTGAAGCTGGGCTTGCCGTCTTCCTTCTTCGGCCACTCGATGCCGTCGGGGCGCAGCGCGTAGGTGAGGCGCACCACGTCGAGCAAGTCCCAGCGGCCGCAGTCGTTCTGCCATTCGCGCGCATACGGGTCGATGAGGTTGCGCCAGAACAGGAAGCGCGTGACCTCGTCGTCGAAGCGGATGGTGTTGTAGCCCACACCGATGGTGCCGGGCTGCGAGAAGGCCTGCTCGATGTGGGCCGCGAACTCGTGCTCGGGAATGCCGCGCTCCAGGCAGACCTGCGGCGTGATGCCGGTGATCAGGCAGGCCTCGGGGCTGGGCAGGTAGTCCGGCGCGGGCTTGCAGTAGATCATCAGCGGTTCGCCGACCTCGTTGAGCTCGGCGTCGGTGCGGATGGCCGCGAACTGCGAGGGACGGTCGCGGCGCGGCACGGCGCCGAAGGTTTCGTAGTCGTGCCAAAGAAAGGTGTGGTTCATTCAGAGCAAGGGAGAAAACAGTCGCGCAATGGCATCGCCGAGGCGGCGCCAGAAAGTCTGCGGGCGGTGGGCGCGCACCGCGCCGGAGCTGTGCAGGTCGGTTTCGAACTGCGCCGCCAGCGGCTGGGTCAGCGCAGGTCCGTAGACCACGGCGCAGACCTCGAAGTTGAGCCGGAAGCTGCGGTTGTCGAAATTGGCGGTGCCGATCATCGCGCAATGGTCGTCGACCACCAGCGTCTTGGAGTGCAGCATGCGTTCCTTGTACTCCCAGATCTTGACGCCGGCGGCGATCAGCTCGTCGAAGTACGAACGCGCGGCGGCGCTCACGATGGCCGAATCGCTGCGGCGCGGCACGAGCAGCCGCACGTCGACACCGCGCAGCGCCGCGCTGGTCAGCGCCATCAGCGCGGGCTCGCCCGGCACGAAGTACGGCGTGGTGAGCCAGGCCCGGCGCGTGGCCGAATGAATCGCCTCGACGTGCATGCGGTGGATGGCCTCGAAAGCGTTGTCGGGGCCGCTGGTGACGATCTGCACCGGGATGTCGCCCGCTTCCACCTGGGGCAGCAGCGCGTCCAGCACGGCGTCGGAGCGGTGCTGCTTTTCGCCGGTGGCGTAGCTCCAGTCCTCCAGGAAGGTGGTCTGCAGCCAGCGCACCGCGCTGCCTTCGATGCGCACATGCACGTCGTGGTACGCGTCCTTGGGGTTGGTGCGCTTGTCTTCCTCGTCGGTGATGTTCACGCCGCCCGTGAAGCCCACGCGGCCGTCGCACACCACGATCTTGCGGTGGGTGCGGTAGTTGGTCACGGGGCGCAGGCGCCGGCCGATCTTGGTGTCGTGGAACAGTGCCACCTCCACGCCCGCCGCGTGCATCGGCGCCATGAACTTGCGGCCGATGCGCTTGGAGCCGAGCGCGTCGAGCAGCAGGCGCACCCGCACGCCGGCCTGCGCACGCTCGACCAGCAGGTCGCGCAAGGCGGTGCCGATCCGGTCAGGCTCGAAGATGTAGTACTCGAGGTGGATGTGGTCGCGCGCCGCGCGCACGGCCTCGAAGATCGCGTCGAAGGTGCGCGCGCCGCCCGAGAGCAGCTCGACGCCCGTGGCGCTCGACACCGGCAGGCCGCACGCGGCGGTGCCCAGCCGGGCCATCTGCTGCAGCGCCGGCGGCGCGTGCTGCGAGGCGTCACGCAGCCGCGCCAGGTCGGCCTGCGCATGCGCGTTCGCGCGGTTGCGCAGGCGCTTGAGCCGCTGCTTGCGCAGCCGCTGCGGTCCCAGGAAGTAATAGACGATGAAGCCCGCGAACGGCAGCAGCGCCAGCGACAGGATCCAGCTCATGGTGGACACCGGCGCGCGCTTTTGCATCACGATCCAGATCGACAGCACGGCGATGTAGCCGCTCCACGCCAGGGAGAGGCCGGTTTTCCATTCGTGGCTGAGTTCGGGGAGGATCAAGGCAAAAGCGGTTGAAGGCGGAGTGTTTTCGGCCGGCCCAAAGAAAAAGGCCAGCAGCGAATGCTACCGGCCTTTGACTTCGTTCCTCAGAGAGGCGGGATCAGCCCGTGGCTGCTTCCTCCGCTTCGGGCTTCGACTTGCCTTCCTTCTTCGGGATCGGCTGGATGTCGAGCAGCACTTCGTCCTTCTCGTCGAGGTCGACTTCGAGGCGACCGCCGTCGGTCAGGCGACCGAACAGCAGCTCGTCGGCCAGTGCACGACGGATCGTGTCCTGGATCAGGCGCTGCATCGGGCGTGCGCCCATCAGCGGATCGAAGCCCTTCTTCGCCAGGTGCTTGCGCAGCTTGTCGGTGAAGGTGACCTCGACCTTCTTCTCGCTGAGCTGGGTTTCCAGTTGCAGCAGGAACTTGTCGACCACGCGCAGGATGACCTGTTCGTCGAGCGCCTTGAAGTTGACGATGGCGTCCAGACGGTTGCGGAATTCAGGCGTGAACAGGCGCTTGATGTCGCCCATTTCGTCGCCGGCCTGCCGCGCGTTCGTGAAGCCGATGGTCGCCTTGTTCATGGTCTCGGCGCCCGCGTTCGTCGTCATGATGATGATGACGTTGCGGAAGTCGGCCTTGCGCCCGTTGTTGTCCGTCAGCGTGCCGTGGTCCATGACCTGCAGCAGCACGTTGAAGATGTCCGGGTGCGCCTTCTCGATTTCATCGAGCAGCAGCACCGCGTGCGGCTTCTTCGTGACAGCCTCGGTCAGCAGACCGCCCTGGTCGAAACCGACGTAGCCCGGAGGCGCGCCGATCAAGCGGCTCACCGCGTGACGCTCCATGTACTCCGACATGTCGAAGCGGATCAGCTCGATGCCCATGATGTAGGCCAGCTGCTTCGCCGCTTCGGTCTTGCCGACGCCCGTGGGGCCGGAGAACAGGAACGAGCCGATCGGCTTGTCGCCCTTGCCCAGGCCCGAACGCGCCATCTTGACCGCGGAGGCCAGCACTTCGAGTGCCTTGTCCTGGCCGAACACCACGCTCTTGAGGTCGCGCTCGATCGTCTGCAGCTTGCTGCGGTCGTCGTTGCTGACGTTGGCCGGGGGAATGCGCGCGATCTTCGCGACGATTTCCTCGACCTCGGTCTTGCTGATGGTCTTCTTGCGCTTGCTCGGCGGCAGGATGCGTTGCGCAGCACCGGCTTCGTCGATGACGTCGATCGCCTTGTCGGGCAAATGACGGTCATTGATGTACTTGGCGCTGAGTTCGGCCGCGGCCTGCAAGGCGGCCACCGCGTACTTCACGCCATGGTGTTCCTCGAAGCGCGACTTCAGGCCCTTGAGGATGTCGACGGTTTCCTGCACCGACGGCTCGACCACGTCGACCTTCTGGAAACGACGCGACAGGGCCGCGTCCTTCTCGAAGATGCCGCGGTATTCCGTGAAGGTGGTGGCGCCGATGCACTTGAGCTGGCCGCTGGAGAGCGCCGGCTTGAGCAGGTTCGACGCATCGAGCGTGCCGCCCGAGGCTGCGCCCGCACCGATCAGGGTGTGGATTTCGTCGATGAACAGGATGGCGTTCGGCTTGTCCTTGAGCGACTTGAGCACGCCCTTCAGACGCTGTTCGAAGTCACCGCGGTACTTGGTGCCGGCCAGCAGCGCGCCCATGTCGAGCGAATAGACCTGCGCCTCGGCGAGGATCTCGGGCACGTCGCCCTGGGTGATGCGCCATGCCAGGCCTTCCGCGATCGCGGTCTTGCCCACGCCGGCCTCGCCCACGAGCAGTGGGTTGTTCTTGCGCCGGCGGCACAGGATCTGGATGACGCGCTCGACCTCGTATTCGCGGCCGATCAGCGGATCGATCTTGCCGTCCTTGGCGAGCTGGTTGAGGTTTTGCGTGAACTGCTCGAGCGGCGAGGCCTTCTCGTTGCGTTCGCCGCCGCCCTCTTCGCCCTCGCCCTGAGGCGCTTCGCCGCTGCCCTTGACGGCTTCCGGCGGATCGCTCTTCTTGATGCCGTGGGCAATGAAATTGACCACGTCCAGGCGGGTGACGCCCTGCTGGTGCAGGTAGTACACGGCGTGCGAATCCTTCTCGCCGAAGATCGCAACCAGCACGTTGGCGCCGGTGACTTCCTTCTTGCCGTTGCCGGTGGACTGCACATGCATGATGGCGCGCTGGATCACGCGCTGGAAACCCAGGGTGGGCTGGGTGTCTACATCATCGGTACCCGCCACTTGCGGCGTGTTGTCCTTGATGAAGTTGGTGAGCGACGCCCGCAGGTCGTCGACGTTCGCCGAGCAGGCGCGCAGAACTTCCGCGGCGCTCGGGTTGTCCAGCAAAGCGAGCAGCAGATGTTCCACGGTGATGAACTCGTGGCGTTGCTGCCGGGCCTCGACGAAGGCCATGTGCAAGCTGACTTCCAGTTCCTGGGCAATCATGTGATTTCCTTTTGCCTTGCTGTAAATAAGTTCTCAGATGGGTTGGAGCGCGTGCAATTCAACTGGTTCACGCGACCGGTTCGCTGACACATTGCAGCGGGTGCCCTGCCTGCTGCGCGGCCTCCATCACCTGATTGACCTTGGTGGCCGCCATGTCGCGGGAATAAACCCCACAGACACCCCGGCCATCGAGGTGGATCTTGAGCATGATCTGGGTCGCCGTTTCTCGGTCCTTGCTGAAGTATTCCTGCAGGATGACGATCACGAACTCCATCGGCGTGTAGTCGTCGTTCAGCATGACGACCTGGTACATCTGGGGCGGCGCCGTTTTTTGCGGGCGGCGCTCCAGAACGACCGAATCTCCGTCGTCGCCCGCCGGTTTCTGCGCCGGCGGGGTGCTGGGAGTTTTGGGAATTCTCGTTGCCATGAAAAAGATTCTATAGAGCGTGCAAGCACCGTGCCGACGCCAACAGACTTGGTGACGCCTATTCGACAAATCAAGAGGCATGCGTCGTGTACGACAGCACGAAGACAGACGTAAAAAAACCGGCAGGTTGCCGGTCTTTTTTACAGATTGCGCAGAACGGGACCTTTGGGCGCCGGCAATTTCCGGCCCGGCACCCGGGTCGGAACCGGCAGATCGGGCGGCAAGGCGTCGATTTCTTCGTCGGTGAGTTCGCGCTCGGGAGCCCACTCTGCTTCCTCGTGAACGGCGGCGGGCAGCGTGAACGGGACTCGCGAGTTCTGCAACTCCGAATCCTCGTGCAAGGCCGGTACTGGTGGCAATGGTCTCGGCCGCTGCGGGGGTGAGGGTGCAACGGGCGGCGCAACCGGCCCTCCTCTAATGCCCGTCAAGGTGGGGAGCGCTGGCGACAACGCCTGCCATTCAGCCAGCCGCCGCGCATCCTGCTCAGCCTGCCACCGCGCTAGTGCCAAGCGTTGCGCTTTCTGATGTGCGGTCTGCTGCTGCCCTAGCAGCGCCAACTCGGCGCGGATCGCCAGCCGCACCTGTTCGCGCTCCGAATCCGAGGCACGGCGCTGCGCGTCGAGTTGCCTGCCGAGCCTGTGCGAGAACACCCAGAGGCCCAGCAAGGCGCCGACGGCACCGACCGCGAGGCAGACGACAAGGAAATTGGCCTGGATCAGCGTCACAGCGAAGCCTCCTCGTCGGCGTCCCACTTGCGCAGCAGATCGAGTGGAATGGCATCGGCCACCTGGGAAAACCGCAGGCCGGTCATGCGTTCGGCCTGCTTGAGCAACACGGCGACAGGACTGCTCGGTTCGTGGTTCTCGAACCATCGCCGGGCCTTGCGAATGTCACGCAGGATGTCGTCGCGTGTCGCCAGGCCCTCACCGGCTGGCGTGCTTGCCGGCCACGACGGAAGCGGGTCAGGTCTTGTTGCGGCCGCGACAGGCGGCGCCGATGCCCCGGTTCGCTGGAATGGGGCCAGCAACCGCACCAGCGCATGCAGTGGAGGCGCGTCCAGCCCCAGGTGCTGGGCGGCCCAGGCGACGATCTGCGCCGCCGCCTCGGCCGCTTGCGCCAACAGGCGCAGCGGCGCCTGGTCATCGCCCGACGCAGCGGCCGCGAGGTCTGCCAACTGCTGCGCCATGGCCTCCGGACTGGTTGCGTCCGGCGCCCGGGGCATCGCAAAGGCGCGCTCGACTTCACGCACCGTCAGGTGCCGCGCGGCATTGGCTGCAATGACGACCTCTCGCACGTCGCTCAACAGGCCCTCCGGATCGGCCAGCGCAGCGAGCGCATTGGCGCGCACGGCCGGGTCGCGCTCGCCCTCGATCACCAACTGGGGGTGCACCGCTTCAGGCCAGGTCCGCAGCGCCTCGACCAGCAGTACCAACGACTGCGCAAGCCCTGCCGCCTGCGCCAGCCGGGTGCGTGCACGGCACAGCCAGACAAAGAGATTGATGTCCCGCGTCCGCAGCAGCAGCCGGCGGCAGTCCCGTTCGATCTCGGCCCAGTTCGGCGCGTCGGGAGCTCCGACGAACTGCCCGTACTGCGCATCGCCACGCGGGGACATGCGCGCCAGCAGGACGGCGTATTCGGCGTCGTATTCCAGGCTGGGGCCGCAAGGCGCCGCCGCGCTGAAGGGGGACAGCCGGTCGCCCGCCTCGATGCGGGCGCGCGTGGCGTAGGCGGTGGGCTCGGCGTCGGTGTGGATGGGAGCGGTCATGGAGCAGGTTTCTCGAAGGGAAAAATTCAGCGTGCTGCCGTCGCCTGGCCGTGATGACGCGAGCCGATGTACGCCTCGGGCTCGAACACCATGCCGACGGTGTAGCCGGGCGTCGAACGCGGCGCATCGACGGCAGGCCGCCCGTCTTCCGCGCTGCCGGAACCGCCGAGCCAGGTAGACCACCCGAGCTTCTCGGCATCATCGAGCCGTGCCGGCGGGGTGCTGTCGTTGCGCACACGCAGTTCCACCTCCCAGACGAATTCGTAGCCGACAAAGCCCCGCACCCATTCGACGAGCAAGCCCAGGTCCTGCCCCTGAGGGGTGAAACGCAGGTACTGCTCCAGGCTCAGCGGGCCGAGCACGAGGCGGAACTTGTTCTGCCGGTCGGCCACGACCTCCCCCGCCATGGCCCCGACGCCCATGATGCTGGAGGTCCGCGCGCGCCCCAGGTGGCTCTGGTCCTCGGGATCGATCCGGATCCAGTGGCGCACGAACTCCTGCAGCTGCACGGGCACGGCGAAAAAGTGCGCCAGCGTGGCGGCCAGCCCGTCGGGATTGCGGGCTTCGCGGGCCAGGTGGGTCGAGGCCGCCAACCGGGCGTGCGCGGGCAGCACCGAATCGCGGATCTCGAGCGGGTCGTGCCCCGTCAGGCGCGCGATGTAGCGGCTGAACGCCTCGTCCTCCGACCGGTCGAGCCCGGCAGCGGCCTGCCCTTGCGCCCACGCCCGGTACATGTGCGTCAGGTAGCGGTGATGGAACAGGTCGAGAAAGTCCGCGAGGGTGCTGTCGTTGTGGTTTTCCGTGCGGTCCCGCACCAGTTCGGTGTAGTGCAGCGGCAACGGGCCGTTGGGGCCCAAAAGCCCGAGGCCGTACAGGCGCACGACCGGCAGCGCCGGGTTATTGCCGGACCGCGTCGGCGATGCTCCCGGCACCCGACGCTCCGACTCGCCGGGCAGCACCACGCTGGCGATTTCGCGCGGCGCGAAGGTCAAGGCCGCCGCCTGCCCCAGCCGGAAAGGCTCCTGCTGAGGGCGCCTGGCCAAGCCGACGGGAGGATGCTGCAGGTGGGACGCGCCGAAGCGCCTCAACAGGGACAGGAAGCCAAACCTCCACGGCGCACGCCGCAATCGTCCCAGCATGTCTTGAAGCGTCCCGCCGGGGGCGGCCTTCGGGGACTTCGTCATGGCTTCCCCTCGCCTTCGTCGCTGCCCACGCGGTGCGGCGTTGTCGACCCCAGGTGAAGATGGCTGTCAGGCGACAGGTCATGGTGCTCTTGCCGTGTCAGGCTGGGCAATGGCGCTCGGCTGTCGCGCGCCAGTTCCGGGGCGAACAGGCCCAGCACGTCCTCGGGCACCTCCTGGTCGAGCAAGCCTGATCTCACGAGGGGCTCGAAGTCTTCGATGATCCGGTCGATGCCCTCGCGCGGCAGCAGGATGTCGCGCAGCAACGGGTACGGCTCGGCTTGCCGACGCAAGTCATCGAGCGTGGGCGCGGCTTCGTTGCCCGATGCCAGCAGGCCCTCCCAGTCGACACGCCCCGAGAGTTGAGCGGGATCGCGCACCACACGGACAAACTCCTCGTGCAGTTCGTCGAGCAGGCAGGCCGGGCGGCCATCGCCACTGGCCGGCGGGCTTGCCGGACGCACGGCAGGTCGTGTTTGCCCAGCCGCGGGCGCGTCACCGAGCAGCCCCGCCAGGACATCGGCAACGGGCGACGGCTGCGCCCCCGCGATGTCGAGAACGCCGAACGGGTTCGCCAGCACATCCACGTGTTCGTCGCGCTCGCCGCCCTCCGGAGGGTCGTTGAAGGCCAATACACGCAGATCAAAGGGCTGCGCGTCGGACGCGGACGCAGGCGTGCGCGACGCCGCGCCCCGGTCGGCATCGGCGGACCCGCGCCGACCAGGCGTCTGCGTGCCCGGCTGCCTCACGTCGGCCGGGGCGCCTTGCTCGACCGTGAAACGCAACAGCCCGAGTTCCAGCGTGTCCCCCGGCGCGACCGGCACGCTCGCTCCTGCGGGCACACGCTCGCCCCGACACACGCACATCAGCGTGTGGCTGCTGTTCGTCAAACGCCATTCCCCTGCACTGTCGCTCCATGCGATGCGGCACAGATTGGCCGCGCGCCACTGCGCTTCGCTCTGACGCTCCCCGCACAGCTGGAGCGCGTCGGCCATGCCGGCGCCGGAGGGAGGGATCGACAACGCGCCACGCCGCGGCTCCCCGTTGCTGTGCGTGAGTTGCAGGCGCAACGGGGTCTTTTCGGCGTCGCCCCCCTGTGTCTCCGTGCGGATCATGGTGCATCCCCCCACAGCTTCTGCAGCCGGTTGGCCGCCCCGATGAAGCGCCCTTGCGCGTCCTGCTGCCAGAACGCCATTTCCGCCCGGGGTCCCTGCAGCCGACTCGGCCAGTCGGCCCATGGCAGAAAGCGAACGCCTTGCAGCGCCGCGGCGGGATCGTCCGGCAGCGCGGGCCCCGTCCCACGTTCGAGCAATGCCTGCATCTGCCGGCGCCGATGCGCGCGGTTGCTCTCGTCCTTCAATGCCGCACGCCCGTTCTGCGACTGTTGCACGCGCCACAGCGCCCGCACCGTGCGCTCCAGCACGCGCAGATCGGCCGCCCCCTGGGCACAGGCATGACGGGCCACGGCACGCGCAAGCCAGAACTGCCAATCCAGGGGCTCCTGCACCTGAGCGCCGAAGTGCGCCTGCGTCCAGCGTGGATGCGCCAGTTGGTAGACAAGCAAGGGGTGGTGCCGACCCACCTTGTCAACGGACGGCGCGATCACGCCCAGCACGAAGCGCCGCCGCGCGAACGCCAGCGTTCCTGGCGGAAGCACGAAGGCAACGGGAATCGCCATGGCACGTGCCGTGGCGTCCGCTCCGGCATGGCGGCACTGCTGGGCCAGCCAGGGCATCCACGCGTCCGGTTCCCCGTGGCGGACGCCGCTGCGAACGAAATCCGCCTGCCCGGGAAGCTTTCCCCAGATGGCGGGCGGGGTGACGTGCCACGCGGCACGCAGCATGCTCCACATCCGCATGGGTCAGGCTGCGCGTCCAGGGCAACGAAAGCCCTTGAGCACATCGCTACCGAGGGGATTCGGCTGACTGCCCGAACTGACATCGATCAACGCCCTGCGGCCGTCGAACGCATATTCCACGCTCAATCGCCCCGGCGTGGCCGTGCTCACGATGCGCCCTTTCTCCAGAAGACGAAACAAGGCCCACGGCCCATGGGCCAGGAAGGTCGAGGTCGGGTTCGAAATGCGGGGATTGGCCGTGATCTCCGCCATCGCCCCGCCGCGGGGCCCCGGCCAGTTCACAGCAAAGGCCTGCACCGGGCCATGAACGTAGCGCTGCCCTTGCCCGTCGATGTCGATGACCAGTTCGGTGATGCTGGGCTCGAGCTCGAGCACACGCAGGTCGATCTTCCATGCCAGCTTCTTGCCGCCCGCGTCGCGGAAGAACAGGTCGCGAATCTGCTGTGCGCGGTAGAAGGCATCGAGACTCGGACCACTCTGGGCCAGCAGCTTGAGCAATTCACCGAGCAGGGTCGGGCCGGAAGTGGCCGGCCTCAGCCCTGCGCCGTTGCCTGCCGCCGCGTCGATGCCGAGCATGGCATTGGCCACATTCGGGTCCTTGTAGCGCCACGGTCGCACGCTCATGTCCACATAAGGGGCGAGGTGCTTGTTGAAGAACTCATCCGCCGCACCGCCTGCAGCGAACACCAGCGAAAAGTCTTCGATCGACGCGTCCTGCGTCACGGCGGCCAGCGGGTATCGCCCTTCCACGCCGCGCTTGCAGGGCTCGCTGACCTGCATCGCCATCAACCCCATGATGCGGTCGAGCTGCAGTTGAGCCTGGCTGCGCAGGATGCCGGTGGAGCCGAGCATCACCTTGTCGCCACCGCTTGCGGCCAGCGCCGTCAGCACTTCACGAAAGGGCGCCGGCAATTTGCCGGCCTCCAGCTTCAAACGGGCGCCGACCTCGGCACCTCCGGGAGGCAGGCTTCCGGCTGTGAGCGCCGTGTCTGCCACGACCAGCAAGGTGTAGAACTCGTTCAGCAGGCCAGAGATGTTTTCGAGCCCCGGCTTGCCCGCGGCGGCACCGGCGCTGGTCACGCCAATGTCGGCCTGCCCCGTGACGACCTCGCGCAGTGCGGCAAAGCGGTTGTCGACGATCTGCTTTTCAAGCCGCTCCTCGGCCCGGATGCCGAGGTTCCGGCCGATGGCGTTGGTCTGCTTGTTCAGTTCGTCGGTGGCCTTGTCGAGGAAGCCTTTTTCCTCCTGCGTGCGAACCACCAACGGGCGCGACAAGGTGGTCTCGCGGGCCGCCGCTCGCGCCAACCGTGCCAGCGGAGAGTCAGGAGCGGCAAGCTGCCGCAGCACGCTCAGATCGAAGCCCAGGCTCGTTCCCGTGGTGTCGCTGCCGCTCACGGTTCGGATCGATTCGAGAAAAGACTCCCAATGCTGGGCGTACTCCGCCAAATACTGGCGCCGGATGTCATCGAGCAGCGGATCGTTGCGCAGCTTGCGGGCCGCTTCATCGAGCAGCGCCGGAGTCTTCATTTGCGTGGCCAAGGTCGCGCCGCCCTGCGCGCCGCGCCCCATGACCCATGCATCGTCGTCGAGGGCCCGCACCACGAATTCCGGCAAGCGCTTGTTGAAGACCTCGTGGTAGCCGTCATAGGTGAACAGGCCCGCCACCCCTTTTTCCAGAGGCAATCCGCCTGCGCGGGAAAACACGGTCCCGGCTTGGGGTCCGACCGCGCGCACCAGCGTGAACTCCTGGGGCGCCTCGGACAGCATGGCGGCCTTGGCGCGTTCATAGACGCGCTGACTCGAGGTATTGCTGTCCAGGAAGTTTTGCACCGAGCGCACCAGCGCCTCGTTGGGCAGCGATGCGGACTGCACCGGTCGGGCACCGGAGAACAGTGCCGTGACATGCCCCACCATCGATGCCCGGCCGCCAAAGGCGGCAGCGCTGTCAGCCCTCTCCCAGTCTTTCAGCACCCAGTTGCGCACATCCTGCGCCCCGCCCTGCATGTAGCGTTCCTTGTCGTGCAGCAGCTTGTAGACGCGCAAGACCTCGTACGCGGTCTTGGCATCGCCGTCATTCATGCTCTGCTTCAGCACGCTCTCCATCCGCTGCAGGACGGAGGGAAGCAGGGTGTGATCCTGCAGTTGGGCGTAGGTGTCGCTGGCCGCCTCCAGCACCGGAGGCACTGTGTAAAGGCCGTAGAGAAAGCTGCCGGGCGGGTTGTCGATGTCGAGGCCCGAATAGCCCGGCAACTCACGCGCCCCGCTGAGCACGTCCGGAACCCCTGCGGGCTTGAAATCGGCGAACAACTGGCGCACCTGCACGGTGAGCGCTTCGGCGCGCTGGCCCACGGCGCTCAGGTACTGGCGGTTGTTGCCGAAGCTCAGGGCCAGCGCGCCGGCAAGCCACAGGAAGATCACCACGGCCAGCGCATGCCCCGTGAGACGCAACAACCGGAAGCGGAACTCCCAGCGCAGATTGGGGCGCACCAGATGCGCCTCGGGAATGATCACCTTGGTCAGCAGGTCCTGCAGAAAGAACCCTTGCTGTCCCCGCATGGGCGAGGCCATTCTTCCCGGTGGCTTGACCCCCTCTTCGTTGCCGGCCGCAGATGCGCCGCCCGCCCCCAGGCCCAGACTGCGCTGCAGACGCTGAAACAGCGTGCCGGCATCGGCAGGCATTTCCAGGTCGGCCTGGGCGCCACTCGTGAAATAGACACCACGCAGCGTGTCGTGCAGCTGGGTTCCGTCGAAACGCGACGCCAGGAACATCTCGTCGAGCATCGGCACCAGGAGCGCCGACATGCCGGCCAGTTCCTGGGGCAACGCGAACAGGCGCTTCCTGCGGTCGACGTCGAATTCCTCGTTCAACCGGGCGCGCAAACCCGCCGCCAGGCGGTCCTTGAGCAACGCCAGCTCCGCCTCGATCTGGGCGCGCAGCGGCTCGCGGTCGCGCACCGCCGCGCGCGAGCTCTGGATGCCGTGGAACGGCAGCGTGAAGCCCCAGGTCTGGGTGCGGCCTTCACTGGTGAGGGATTGGAAGTACTCGCTGAAGCCCCGCAGCAGATCGATCTTCGTCACGATCACGTAGACCGGGAAGCGGATGCCGAGCTCTTGGCGCAGATCAGCCAACCGGTCTCGCACCATGCTTGCATGCTCTGCGCGTTCCATCTCGGACATCGTGAGCAGCTCGGCCGCATTGAGCGCGACGATGACGCCGTTGAGCGGCGCGCGCGTGCGGTGCTTGCGCAGCAGCCCCAGAAATCCCCGCCACTCAATGGGGTCCGAGACCGGGTTGCTTTCCTGCGTGGTGTAGCGGCCGGCCGTGTCGATCAACACGGCCTCGTTCGAGAACCACCAGTCGCTGTTCAGCGTGCCGCCTTCCGACCTGAGCACCATGCTTCTGGACGCGTGCCCCATCTGGCGCGCCAAAGGAAACTGCAGTCCGGCGTTCAGGAGCGCCGTCGTCTTGCCTGCGCCCGGACTGCCGACGATCATGTACCACGGCAGTTCGTAGAGGTAGCGCTTGCCCTCCAGGATCCGGCGAAGCCCGCCGCGTCCACGCAAACCCTTCAGCTGGGCCAGGGCACGGGTGACCGTGACGGTGACTGTCTTGAGCTCCTCTTTCGCGCTGTCGTCCTTGTCGGCATCCTGGCCAAAGCGCAGGAACCTTGCGAGCAGATCGTCGTTGTTGCGCAAGGCCTGCCAGAGACGGTAGAGCCAGTACACCGCGTACATCACAAGGATGGCGCAGATGACCATGGTGCGCACCCAGAGCGGCGCCAATGGCTTCGCCGCCCCGATGGCCAGCAGAGGCCCTGCATGCCATACAAGCAGGCAGAGCGCTGCCACGCCCAACAGGCTGTAGGGGCCCGAAACCATCCAGAGAAGGCCGAGCACGAGCAGCATGACGATGAAGGTCACGCGCACCCCGACCGAGGCGAAGGGGCGAAGCCCATCCACCGCGAGCAGCGGGCCAATGAACCAGATCGCGAGGGCCAGCAGCACCATCGCAAGGAAGGCCAGCATCTGTCGGGAAAACAGAAAGGCCAGGAACTGTTTGAGATATTGCATGAGTGATGGATTCCTGCCTTGCGTCTAGCGCGGGGCGACGGCTGGCTGCTTCACCGGACCCGCGCTGGCGTTGGCGCTGACGCCAGTGCCCTGCGTGACCATGATGTCGACACGCCGGTTGCGGGCACGTCCCGCAGCGGTCGTGCTGTCTGCGATGGGAACCGTGGCGCCGCGCCCCTCGGTCTGGATGCGCGACGGCACGACGCCCTTGCCGGTCAACACTTCGGCCACGGCCTGTGCCCGCTTCTCGCTCAGGACCTGATTGTCGGGAAACTCGCGCGTGCGAATCGGCTGGTTGTCCGAATGGCCGGTGATCTGGACCGTGCCGGAGACCTGGTTGATCTCGTCGGCCACCTTCGCCAGCACGGGGAGAATCCGTGCACTGAGGCGCGCCTGACCGGGGACGAACATCTCGTCGCCCTTGAAGGTGACGATGCTGCGGCGCTCGTCTTCGTCCACGCTCACCGTCTCTCGCTCGATTTCGCTCGCCAGCAATTCCTTCAGGCGCAGCGGCTTGACGGGAGGCGCCGGCGGGGGACGCAGCCGGCCGATGGCCGCAATGCGCTGCTGCAGATCGGCGCTCGACTGCAACAGCTGGTACTTGTACCAGGCAAACAGGCCGAACAGGATCAGCGTCAGCACCGAGCCAGTGACCCACACCGGCACACTGCGCAGCAAGCGAAACTTGCCAGCCCCCACACCCTTCCAATGCGGCGACAGGTCGCTCGGGACATCGCCGCGCGCGTTGCCCAGCAGAGAGAACAGCCGATGACGGACCGTTTCAAGCTGCCGGCGCCCGTTCGCCGCGGTGCTGAAGCGACCTTCGAAACCCAACCCGAGGATCTGGTACAGCACTTCGAGCAGATCCACGTGCTCTTGCGGGCTCGCGGCGAGGCGACCGACGAGAAGGAAGAACTTGTCACCGCCCTTGGTATCGCCGTGAAATTTCGCGGCCAGCTGTTGGCCAGCCCAGATACCGGCCTCTCCGCCCTGCCCGCCGCCCCACGGCGTGCTGTTGGCCGCTTCGTCGAGCGCGGTGCACAGCGCATAGCTCGCGGCCACCACGTGTTCGTGCCGGACCTGCGCAGTGGTGCAGATGGATTGGAAAGCGGCCACCTCGCGCTCGAGCAACTGATGGAACAACGCCACGGCGTCGCTTTCCAGCGCAGCGGGCATGTCCGCCAGGGCCCGCAGCAAGGGTTGGGCCGCCTCCAGCAAGGGATTCTGAGCCGCCGCGACCACGGTCAGGCGCTCCTGTGTCGAGGACTCGGACACCAGATGCGCGACGTCGGCCGACTCGCCGAACAGTTCGCCATCACCGGATCCGTCGCGCGGGTCGGTTCCACCACCTCCCGCGGGTGCCTCGTTGAATTCTTCTTTGTAGAGCATTGGAGCGTTGGAAAAATGAACGGGCCGAGCCCGATGAAAAAGCGAAGCCTGCTCAGGCCTCGCACTCGGAGCTGTCGTTGACGATCTGCTCGAAGCTGCTGTTCTGGATGTGGCTGGTCTTCATGCGGCAATCGACCATTCGCCACACGCCGGAGCCCTGCGAGTTGTCGATCAGGACGGTGGCCGCCAGCGGTGTCCCGCGCCGGCGCTGGCGGCCGATGGCGAAGGTCATGTGGTCGAACCGGCAGTCGTCGATGGTCAGACGGGTGCCGGCCACCAGTACTTCGCCACGACCTGTGCAATTGCGAAAGGTGACCTCTCCCATGCATCCCACGCCTTCGTGCGCTGCGGGTGCAGAGCTTCCGCCGTCAAAGCTGCACGCCTGGAACAGGACGCCAGTGCTTCCATCGCCCCCACAGACGATCGAACGCCCCGCCGAACTGCACTGGGTGAAGCTCACATCGGTCATCACGCCGAAGTCGTGATGGGGTGCCAGAAACCGGCAGTCGATGAACTGGCAGCCCGACATCGATGCCAGCTTGATGTTGCCGTCCCCTGCGAAGTCGCACCCGACAAAGGTCAGGTTCCTCCAGGACACGCCGACGAAGGCGCCCGAAGCCATGTGCGCGCCGGCAATGGTCATCGCGGCCGAGCTGCCGTCGAGCAATCGGATGTACTCTTTCTGGAGGCTGGTGATGGGTGTGGTCATCTGCGCCTCCGATCAACGGTTCTCTCTGTGCTCGACGCCGTGCGCATCGACCCACCGCCCCGACCATCGGATCGGATGCAGTTGCTGCGCCCAGAACCCTCGCGGTACGTAGTCGCCGACGACTCCGTAGCCATCCGGCCAGATCTTGTTCTTGTCGGCTTTGACCGCCGTACCGAACAGGTAGTCCCAGAACGCAAAGTGCGCGGCATAGCATCGGTCCAGGCCTTCCGCGTCCCGGCTGTGATGCCAATGGTGAAAGTTCGGTGTCACGATGAGATAGCGCAGGGGCCCCAGCCGCACCGATGCATTGGTGTGGTTGAACACGGCCTGCACGCCCGCAATCAAGACGTAGACGTTGATCACGCTCTGTGAAAAGCCAAGCAAGAACGCTGGCGCCAGGATCACCACCGTCGAGATCACCGTTTCCACACCATGGGTCCGGCTTCCGGAGATCCAGTCCATATGCTCGGCGCTGTGATGGATCGAGTGCAGTCGCCATCCGATGGCGGTCTCGTGATAGAAGCGATGCAGCCAGTACCGTCCGAAGTCGGTGATCAGCAAAAGCAGCAGCAGTGCGTAGCCGAACGGCAGCTGCCGCACCCAGCCGCGCAACGTGCCCTGTGCGGCGGGATTGAGATCGGCAAGTGCACCGCTCACGCCGTACAAGACGGCATAGACGAGAAACAACGTCACGCCAATGAGCAAGTGGCCGGTGACGAAGTACATGAAGTCGGTCTGCCAGTCTTTCCTGAAAACGGGCATTTCGGGCTTCAGGGGCCGAAGCTTTTCGATCGTGGTGAAAAGCAGGGTCGTCGCCAGCAAATCGAAGATCAACCAGTCAACCCCCAGATAGGGAACAACGGCCAGCTGCCCCGCAACAGGAAGCCAGCCATTGCCCGTTGCACTGACGCCCAACTTCGACCCCACAACGGCCACGGCCAACCAGAGCAATGCCCATGTAGACAGGCGTCGAACCCGTCCGAAGACAACGTTGAACAACGCCAAGGTTCCGCACAATGCCATCGCGCCCAGCAACACGACTCGCATCACATCGAAGCTCAGGTACTCACGCACCTTGGGCGTGCTGAGGAAATCCGGAAACTGGAACAACAACACGCCCAGCATGCTGAAGTTGGCCAGCACCAGTGCGATCATTCCGCTCACCATGCCTTTGCCCGATCGCAAAGGTCCATGCGACAGTGCGAGCTCGGTGCCCTTCTTGATCTCGTAGACGACCCCTTCGTACAAACGGGTCGGGAATTTCAGGGGATTCATTTTTCCCTCACTCCCCAAAGCTCCATGCGCAACCCCGGAAACTCGCCCGCGACATGCAACGCCAGCCCACCGTGCTTGACCATGTGCTCCCACAACGGACCGCGAGGGTCGATCTGGAAGTAGACAAAGCCTGCATTGAAGGGAATCTGACGCGGCGGGACGGGCAAGGTCTGCAGCGGTATGCCCGGCAGATGGGACCGAATTAGCTCGGTCAACCTGTCGCTCGGCCCCACCTTGCAGCGGGCGGGAAACTGGCTCGCCAACTGTTCCGGCGGTGTGTGCGCCGCGACCGCAAACACCAGGCTGGAGAAGCCCTGCAACTCCGCGGGCTCGACGCTCGCAACACGCACACCATTGGGTCTTGACGCCAAGGAGATGCTCTGGGCGCTTCGCACGAGCACGTCGTTCAGCAAGGCCTGCACATCCCCGATCAACTCCCTGAAGGAGAGGTACGGGTCGAGGTGTTGATAGGCAGGATGCGGTTGCGGACGACGGGTGGTTCCGCGAACGAAGGTGGCCAACTCTCCGCTCAACGTGCGCAATGCGGTGTAGAGCATCTCTGGAGAGGTCTCACGCACCCGAAGCCAGTGCTCGAGCATGGGCTCGTAGCGGTTGAGGATCTGCAGCAGCAGGAAGTCGGACACTTCGGCAGCTTCGCTGGACTTGCCATCGTTGCCACTCAGTCGGGCGGCCAAGGATTGCGCGCGCAGCTTGCACAAACCGTGCAGATTGGTGATCCAGTCCGCCAGCAAGGGGCTTGCGCCATAGCCTGCCACCGGTGGAATCAGGTGCGGGTCGACGGCGATGCTTCCGTCCGAGCGCAGCACCGTCACCTTCGCGAGCGGCAAGCCGATCCAGGCGTCGGTCAGTTCGCGTTGCGGCAGGAGACGCAGGCGCAGACGGGACAGTTGAACGGTCTTTGCACCCTGTCCGATCGAGTTGGCATCGCGCAGCTCCGCATCGAACACCGAAAACCGGGCCAATGACGACGCTGAGATGCCGGCGTCATCGAACGTCGTTTCTTCTCCGTTGGGCGTCCGGATCGGCACCGCCAGGTGAATGACTTGCTCCAGATGCTCCGGCAAGATCGTGAGCGGCGCTGGCGGCAGCGTCTGGCCCGGTGCATCGAAGGGCGTGCCATCCGAGAAGATCCCCGCCGCGCTGGCCAGCACCAGCTTGCCCAGTGAGAGCGACTCCGCATCGATGCTGTAGTGGTTGAACCCCCAGTAAAAGGGAGTCAACGAGGCGGCACGCTTGTGCGCCAGATGTTCGAGGTAGCGCTCCTGCTGTTGAAACAGCTGCGGACGCAGGAAGAGCCCTTCACTCCAGGCGACTTTGTTGTACCAGCTCATGGGTTCGATCGTTGTGCTTGCGGGCCGCAGACGTGCTACTTGATGGGTGTCAGCTGGATGCCCTTGCCTTGAAGGGCGATCTCCAGCTTGACCTTGTTGGCGGGGATGACGGTGCGATACCAGGCGGCCTCGGGGGCAGGATCGACTTTCTGCACAAGGCGCCACTCGCTTTGTGCAAGCTCCCGGTAGCCGGCGATCACGCCGATCGCAGCGAGCTCGGGGTGCGACATGCGCCGGATCTTCTTGACTTCTCCGGGTCGCAGGATGAACTCATCGCGTACCAGAAGGTCGGCGCCGATCACGGTCTTGTCGCTGTTGTGCAGCGAGAAGTAATCGGCCGATTCGAAGGTTGCCTCCGACTTGAGCTCGTAGATGCGGACCATGATGGGTGCCGCCCTCCCCTTGTCGTCCGGGTTGACACCGGCTTCCGCAGTGACCGTGATATCGAGCTTGGTTTGCTCTCTTGGGTGTGAGAACTGCGCATATGCCAGCGAAGGCCCTGCCAACGCAACTGCCAATGCAAAGCCCCACAGGCATGGAAACCCGAGACGCGACATCCACCTGGACAGCCCGCGTCGGGACGCAACACTCCGGCACAGCCCTGGCATGGCGAGATTCATGTGGAAATCAAACTGAAAAAAGGGAACGCAAAAGAACCGACTTCGATTCGCGCCTCCTCAACCCCCTTACGCGAACCGAAGTCGAAAAGCCCCGGACGGATCCGGGGCGAAGCGAAGGCTTCAGGACTCCTTGTTGCCCTTGATGTCGTAGCCCGCAGTGACGGCACCGCCGCTGCCGCCTTGTGCGTTCTGCACGGAGTACTCCTGCTTGATCTTGGAGAAGGAAAGGCGCACGCGCTCCTTGACACGCATCTCGTCCGAGTTCGAACCGAAGGGCTGGATCGAGGTGATGATCACGTCGGAGAAGGTGAACTTCAGGTACTCCAGCGGGTTACCGCCGGCCTTGCGAACCGTGAGCTTGGCCTCTTGCACGTGCTTGCCGGTCAGGCAGTACTTCATGAGGTTGGGACTCGAACGGTCGATGTAGTGGTCGAACTCGAGGTCTTCGACCGTCGCCTTGCCTGCGCCGCCGCCCGAGCCGGCGTGCATGGTGGATTCCTGGAAGGCTTTCCAGTTGAAGGCCAGAACCTCGATCTCGTTCTTGTGGTCCGAATCCTGCGATTCGCCTTCGATGCCGTTGATCTTCAGAAAAATGTCTTGTGACATGAGAAAACTCCCTGTATTTGAATTTGTCGGTAAATGACGAATGCACGAGCGCTCTTGATGGCGCGTCCTTGGAAATGCCGTGGCGTCTGCGCGCCACTTCCTCGAACAATTCGATGGCGGTTCGGCGTCAGGCCGCTTCCTTGAGCGACGGCAGCTTTGCAACCAGACGCAGAGAAACGGTCAGGCCTTCGAGCTGGAAATGCGGACGCAGGAAGAACTTCGCGCTGTAGTAGCCCGGATTGCCTTCGACGTCCTCCACCACGACTTCGGCAGCTGCGAGGGGTCGCCGGGCCTTGGTTTCCTGGGACGAATTCGCAGGATCGGCGTCGACGTAATGCATGATCCATTCGTTCAACCAGCGCTGCATTTCGTCGCGCTCCTTGAAGGAGCCGATCTTGTCGCGCACGATGCACTTCAGGTAGTGCGCGAACCGCGTGCTGGCGAAAAGATACGGCAGCCGTGCGGACAGGTTGGCATTGGCGGTCGCGTCCGGGTCCATGTACTCCTGTGGCTTCTGGAGCGACTGGGCACCGATGAACGCGGCATGGTCGGTGTTCTTTCGATGCACTAGCGGAATCAGTCCGGCTTTCGCAAGCTCAGCCTCGCGGCGGTCGGAGATCGCGATTTCGGTCGGACACTTCATGTCGAAGCCGCCGTCGTCGGTCGGGAAGGTGTGGCACGGCAAGTTCTCGACGGTGCCACCCGACTCCACGCCGCGGATCATCGTGCACCAGCCGTAGAGCTTGAAGCTGCGGTTGATGTTGACCGCCATGGCATAGGCCGCATTGCTCCATACGTAGTTGCGGTGATCGGCGCCTTCGGTTTCCTCTTCGAAGTCGAATTCGTCGACAGGATTGGTTTTCACGCCATAAGGCAACCGGGCCAGGAATCGAGGCATTGCCAGACCAACGTAGCGGGAGTCCTCGGTGTTTCGCAGCGAGTTCCACGGTGCGTGCTCGAGGTTCGACGTGATCTTTGCGAGGTCGCGCGGATTCGCAAGCTCTTGCCACGACTCCATGCCGAGCAACGAGGGCGCCGATCCGGCGATGAACGGCGCGTGAGATGCTGCAGAGACCTTGGCAATTGCCCCCAACAGCTCGACATCGGGCGGCGTGTGGTCGAAGTAGTAGTCGGCCACCAGGCACCCGTAGGGCTCGCCGCCGAGCTGGCCGTACTCCTCTTCATAGATGCGCTTGAAGATCGGGCTCTGGTCCCAGGCGATTCCCTTGTGGCGACGCAGCGTGCGACGGACTTCGTCCTTGGAGACGTCCATGAAGCGGATCTTGAGCTTCTCGTCCGTCTCGGTGTTGTAGACCAGATGGTGCATGCCTCGCCAGGCCGACTCGATCTTCTGGAAGTCTTCCTTGTGGAGCACGAGGTTGATCTGCTCCGACAGCTTGCGGTCGATCTCGGCAATGATGGCTTCGATGCTGCTGTAGGCATCGTCAGTCATCGTTGCGGCGTTGACGAGCGCCTGCTCTGCCAGCGTCCTGACGGCCGCCTCGACGGCATCGCGCGCTTCGTCGGTCTTGGGCTTGAATTCCTTGTCGAGCAGGGCCGAGAAGTCGGTGGGGTCGGTGTAGCGCGTCGCCTCGGGCGCCTCGAGCACGTTGTCCATGAGGGTGGTCATCTGAAGTTCCTTGGTCTGAATGTCACGCGGCGGAATCGGACGCGGGTGCGCCGTCCAGGTCGTCGGTGCGGGGTTTGGCGGATTTCGCCAGCGACTTCATCAGCGAAGGGTCTTGAAGCAGCTTGTTGACGAGGCTTTCGGCCCCCGCCTTTCCGTCCATGTAGGTCTGCAGGTTGGCCAACTGCGTGCGGGCTTCGAGGAGCTTGCTGA
This sequence comes from Variovorax sp. GW823-FHT02B07, assembly GCF_058797695.1. Classification (NCBI taxonomy): domain Bacteria; kingdom Pseudomonadati; phylum Pseudomonadota; class Betaproteobacteria; order Burkholderiales; family Comamonadaceae; genus Variovorax; species Variovorax sp. GW823-FHT02B07. Next base: position 1,955,362 of record NZ_JBXAJX010000001.1, on the reverse strand, counting down.
GTGGCTCTACCTTTCGTGCGACAGCGGCTGGCGAGAAGTCTTCGATGCTCTCGAAGGTGATGTCGACCATGAGCTGGCCTTCGCCCGTCAGCGTATTGGGCACGGCGAATGCCACGCGCGGCTGGATGGCCTTCATCCGCTCGTCGAAGTTGTCGATGTCGATATCGAGGAACTTTCTCTCGGGCACAGGAGGCAAGGCCTGCGTCGGCTTGCCGGACAGATCGGACAAGACGCCCATCACGAAAGGCAATTCGATCTTCTTCTCGGACCCGTAGATTTCCACGTCGTACTCGATCTGCACACGTGGTGCCCTGTTGCGGGCAATGAACTTCTGACTGCTGTTGTTGTTGGTGGCCATGAAAACTCCCTGGTGAAAAAACAGACAAAAACCTGGCATCGCGCCTCTTCGGGGGCAACGACGCATCTCCTGCGCCAACGAGACGGCTCGGTGGACTCAGGCGAACTCGGTGTGACAGACGATGGCACCTCCTCCTTGCAAGGTCGGGTTGGCGCTGTCGCTCGGCTTCACGTCGGCAGTCATGCGCCGGATCTTTTGCCGCACTTGAAGCGCATCCAGCCATTGCCGGGAAAGAATCGGCAGGAGACGTTGTTCGATGAAGCCGATCAGACGGCGAGCCCCGGTTTCGTAAGTGCCGCAGTGGCCGACGATTTCGTTCAGCAGCGCAGGCGTGTAGTCCAGCGCAATGTCATGCTGCGCATGCATGCGCTCGACCACCCGATCCAGGTGCAAGCTCACGATGTCGCGCAGTGCGTCCGGGCCCAAGGGCAGGTAAGGCACCACGGTCAACCGACCAAGGAAGGCCGCAGGAAAGACCGTTCGCAGCGCCGGCTGGAGTGCATCACGCAGGGCCTCGACATCGGGCGTCAACAAGGGGTCTTCGCTCAGAGCGGTGATGAGTTCAGCACCAGTGTTGCTCGTCAACAGGATCGTGGTGTTTCGGAAATCGACACGACGCCCTTCCCCATCTTCCATCCACCCTTTGTCGAACACCTGATAGAAGATCTCGTGCACATCCGGATGGGCCTTTTCCACCTCATCGAGGAGGATCGTGCTGTAGGGCTTTCGGCGCACGGCCTCCGTGAGCACGCCACCTTCGCCGTAGCCGACATAACCCGGGGGCGCGCCCTTCAAGGTTGACACCGTGTGCGACTCCTGGAACTCGCTCATGTTGATGGTGATGAGGTTCTGCTCGCCGCCATACATGGCTTCGGCCAATGCCAATGCCGTTTCTGTCTTGCCCACACCCGAAGGGCCGGCCAGCAGGAATACACCCACCGGCTTGTTCGGATCCGTCAGCCGCGCCCGCGCCGTCTGCATGCGCTCCGCGATGGCCGCGAGCGCTGGCCCCTGGCCGATCACGCGCGCTTCCAGTCGTGATTGAAGCGCAACGACTGCCGCGACTTCGTCGGTGACCATCCGCCCTACGGGAATCCCGGTCCAATCGGCCACGATGCCCGCCACCACGGCCTCGTCCACCTGGAGAAAAATCAGAGGCAACTCCTTCTGGTGCGCGGCAAGCTCGAGTTCGAGGGCCTCCAGCTGCGCCGAGGGTGCATTCCCCTCGGCGCAGCGCAGCTCCTTCGCCTCCTCCCTCTTCTTGGTCCTCAATCCATGAATCGTGCGAACCAGTGCAAGCTCGTCTTGCCATCGCGCTTCGTGCAAGGTCAACGCCTGCTGCGCGGCATCGAGTTGGGATCGAGTTTTGTCGAGGCGCAACGCTCTTGCATCACTCCCCTGGGCAACGACACCCTCCTGACTCAGCAGTCCGAGCTCGAGCTGGAAGGCTGCGATGCGGTGCCGCCATTGCTCGACTTCAGGCGGCGGCGCGTGAAGCGACATGGCAACGCGCGCACATGCGGTGTCCAGGAGACTGATCGCCTTGTCGGGCAGCTGGCGTGCGGGGATGTAGCGATGCGACAGCGTCACGGCGGCGCGCACAGCCTCATCGAGCACGAGCACGCCGTGGTGCTCGGCAAAGGTGGCGACAAGGCCACGCACCATCTCGATCGCAGCAACCTCGTCGGGCTCTGCCACCTGCAGCGTCTGAAAGCGTCGCGTCAGCGCCGGGTCTTTCTCGATGTGGCGCTTGTACTCGCTCCAGGTGGTGGCACCGATCGTGCGCAAGGTTCCCCGTGCAAGCGCGGGCTTGAGCAGGTTGGCGGCATCGCCGGTTCCGGATTGCCCGCCTGCACCAACCAAGGTGTGCACCTCGTCGATGAAGAGGATGACGGGCTGCACCGACTTGCCCGCCTCTTCCAGCAAGGCCTTGAGACGGGACTCGAATTCCCCGCGCATGCTTGCGCCGGCCAACAGCGCTCCGACATCGAGGCTCCACAGGCGGCAGTTCTTCAGATCGGGAGGAACCTCGCCTTGCGCGATGGCCAACGCGAGCCCCTCGACCACCGCCGTCTTGCCGACGCCCGCATCTCCTGTGAGCAAGGGATTGTTCTGACGGCGACGCAGCAGGATGTCCACCATCGTGCGGATCTCGTGTCCGCGCCCGATGACCGGATCGATCTGCCCTTGAGACGCGCGCTCGGTCAGATCCGTGCAGTAGCGCCGCAACGCCGACTTTCCGTCCGACGCTGCATCCGCGAGCGCGGCGCTGGCTTCACCAGGCAGTGCTGATGGCAGACCGGAGCCATCGTGCGGTCCTTCCTGGCCTTCGGGGGAGCCGACCACGATGGCACCGATGGCCTCCGTCAGTTGATCTGCAGGGATTCGCTGGAATGCAGGCGAGATGCCAAGAAGCACGCGCCGCAGGTCAGGCGTCTGAAGCAGCGCAGCAAACAACCAAGCACCACGCACGCAATGCGCGCCGAACTCGAGACTCGAGAGCACCCACGCGCGCTCGATGGCAGCTTCGATGTGACTGGAAAAATCGGTCAGCGAGGTGGCACCCGATGGCAAGCTGGACAAGGCCGATGCGAAGTCTTTCTCGATGGCTTGCGCGTCGATCTGGTAGTGCCGGCAGATGCGGTGCAGATCGCTGTCGTTGAGCTGCCAGAGCTGATGAATCCAGTGCGTCAGTTCGACATAGGGATTGCCACGCAGCTTGGCAAATGCAGTGGCGGATTCGATGCCGCGAAACAAGGTGAGATTGAGCTTGCCGAACAGCGCTCGCCGAGAGATCGTCATTGCGCGATCTGCCGTGCAGCGTGCACGCCCTGTTCGATCGAGTCGCCTGCGAGGCCCCCTGTTGCCGGGCAGATTCCTGCGTTCTTTTTCCCCACTTCGCGCCCCCTATGCTTCTTGGAATGGGCGCGATTCTGGCGGCTTGCCGCGAGGCAAACACAGCACAGTTTCTACCAATAGTTAAACGAAGGACGGAGCCTATTGATCTGTGATGTTTGCCCGCCTCTCCTTACGTTCAGGGCACAAAGGAGGTAGTTCACTAACGATATCGCGAGGGCGACAGACAAGAAAAAACCCTCGAGTCCTTTCGGAAGCTCGAGGGCTTGATAAGGGTCTGACGCTTCTCGACGTCAGCGATCGCAATTACATGTTGTCGATCATGACCTGACCGAAGCCAGAGCAGCTCACTTGCGTCGCGCCGTCCATCAGGCGCGCGAAGTCGTAGGTGACCTTCTTGCTGGCGATCGACTTTTCCATCGAACTGATGATCAGGTCGGCCGCTTCGGTCCAGCCCATGTGGCGCAGCATCATTTCGGCGGACAGGATCTCGGAACCCGGGTTCACATAGTCCTTGCCGGCGTACTTGGGGGCCGTGCCGTGGGTGGCCTCGAACATGGCGACGGTGTCGCTCAGGTTCGCGCCCGGTGCGATGCCGATGCCGCCGACCTGTGCGGCCAGTGCGTCGGACACGTAGTCGCCGTTGAGGTTCAGCGTGGCGATCACGCTGTATTCGGCGGGACGCAGCAGGATCTGCTGCAGGAACGCGTCGGCGATGCTGTCCTTGACGGTGATTTCCTTGCCCGTCTTGGGGTTCTTGAACTTCATCCACGGGCCACCGTCGATCAGCTCGGCGCCGAATTCCTTGGCGGCCAGGTTGTAGCCCCAGTCACGGAAGCCACCTTCGGTGAACTTCATGATGTTGCCCTTGTGGACCAAGGTGACGCTGGGCTTGTCGTTGTCGATGGCGTACTGGAAAGCCTTGCGCACGAGGCGCTCGGTGCCTTCGCGCGAAACGGGCTTGACGCCGATGCCCGAGGTGTTGGGGAAGCGGATCTTCTTGACGCCCATCTCGTCCTGCAGGAACTTGATGAGCTTCTTGGCCTTGTCGCTTTCGGCTTCGAACTCGATGCCCGCGTAGATGTCTTCCGAGTTCTCGCGGAAGATGACCATGTTGGTCTTGTGCGGCTCGCGCACCGGGCTGGGCACGCCCTCGAAGTACTGGATGGGCCGCAGGCAGACGTACAGGTCGAGTTCCTGGCGCAGCGCCACGTTCAGCGAGCGGATGCCGCCGCCGACGGGCGTGGTCAGCGGGCCCTTGATGGACACCACGTAGTCGCGCACCGCATGCAGGGTTTCCTCGGGGAGCCAGACGTCGGGGCCGTAGACCTTGGTCGACTTCTCGCCGGCGTAGACCTCCATCCAGTGGATCTTCTTCTTGCCGCCGTAGGCCTTGGCCACCGCGGCGTCCACCACCTTGAGCATCACCGGCGTGATGTCCAGCCCGGTGCCGTCGCCTTCGATGAACGGAATGATCGGCTGATCGGGCACATTGAGCGAATTGTCAGCGTTGACCGTGATCTTCTGGCCTTCGGTCGGGACTTTGATGTGCTGATAGCTGGACATGAGGGGGCTTGACTCCGGGAGTGACGTAATTCGAACGACTGTCTGCGAATTCAGACAGCGAGGGAGAATCGCTGTACAGCGCGCTAACAAATCGCTGTACATTTTAGACGCAACCCATCAGCGGACAATTGTCAACCGTAGGGCGATAGAGCCCGTTACTGGCTGACCTTCTGCTCGCCGGGAGGCGTTTCCAACCAATTCTCGATAGAGGAATCATCAATGAGCAAACTTCTCGCAGTCATGATCGCTGGCCTGTTCGCCGCTGGCGCGTACGCCCAGAACCCGGCCGGTACCACGCCCGAACAAGGCAACGCGACCAACAGCAAGCCGCAAGCTCGCGCTGAAGCCAAGAAGGAAGCCAAGCCCGCTGGTCAAGTGGCTCCCGCTGCTGGCGACATCGCCAAGACGCCTGAAGGCGGCGCCTTCGGTGCCGACAAGGCTGGCGTTGCTGGCGAAAAGCGCGCCAAGACCCGCGACGATCGTCGCCGCAACAAGGACGGCAGCGTGAAGCGCAAGGCCACCCAAGGCGGCACGCCTGACATGCCCGGCGCCAAGTAAGCTGGTTTGTCCCCCTAAGAAAAGCGCTCTCCGGAGCGCTTTTTTTCGTTCGCAGTTTTGTTCAACCACTGTCAACCGGGGTTCTTGAGGTCCGTTGAATGGAGGCCTTCCGCAGGGAGGTGATCCATATCAACAATCTCAAAGGATTTCTCATGAACAAGCTGATCGCAGCCCTGGTCGCCGGCCTCTTCGCAGCCGGTGCATTCGCCCAAGCCGCCGAACCCGCTCCCGCAGCGCCGGCCGCTCCCGCCGTCCACAAGGCCAAGGCCAAGCACACGGTCAAGAAGCACAAGGTGCGTCACGTCTCCAAGGCCCACGCGGCCGCCGCCAAGAAGGTGTAAGCTTTCAAGCTCCCGGCAATGCCCGCTTCAGCGGGCATTTTTATTGGTCACGGGCCGACCTCGTGTGTCGCGGCCCCGAAAGAGTCATCCGATGTTTCAGCGTCTCGCCGCGCTGCTTCTGGTGTCCGCGTCCTTCCTGGCGCCGGCCCACGCGCAGCAGCAAATCCAACCGCAACCCCAAACCGATCTGGCACGCACGCAGTTGTCGGTCGGCCTCTACAAGATCGATGCGCAGGTGGCGCAATCGCCCCGCGAGCGCGAGATCGGCCTGATGTTCCGCAAGACGATGCCGCAGGCCGAAGGCATGATCTTCGTCTTCGAGCAGCCGGCCACGCAGTGCTTCTGGATGCGCAACACCCTGTTGCCGCTGACCGCCGCCTTCGTGGCCGACGATGGCCGCATCGTCAATCTGGTCGACATGCAGCCGATGACCGAGAACTCGCACTGCTCCGAGGAGCCGGTGCGCTATGTGCTCGAGATGAACCAGGGCTGGTTCGCCAAGAAGAACATCAAAAAGGGCGCCAAGCTCGGTGGAGCGCTCTTCTTGGCCGCCAAGCGCTGAGCAATTGAGCGCCCGTAAAAAAGCCGACCCGCAGGTCGGCTTTTTTTATGGCGAGCGCCAGGTCCGGCTTCAGCCGAAGTTCTTCGCCGCGAAATCCCAGTTGGCCAGCTTGGCCAGGAAGGTCTCGACGAACTTCGGGCGCAGGTTGCGGTAGTCGATGTAGTACGCGTGTTCCCACACGTCCACCGTCAGCAGCGCGGTGTCGGCGGTGGTCAGCGGCGTGCCGGCGGCGCCGGTGTTCACGATGTCCACCGAACCGTCGGCCTTCTTCACCAGCCACGTCCAGCCCGAGCCGAAGTTGCCCACGGCCGACTTCACGAAGGCTTCCTTGAAGGCGTCGTAGCTGCCCCACTTGGCATCGATGGCCTTGGCCAGCGCGCCGGTGGGGGCGCCGCCGCCTTGCGGCTTCATGCAGTTCCAGAAGAAGGTGTGGTTCCAGATCTGGGCGGCGTTGTTGTAGATGCCGCCGCTGGACTTCTTGACGATCTCTTCGAGCGTCATCGCTTCGAACTCGGTGCCCTTTTGCAGGTTGTTCAGGTTCACCACGTAGGCGTTGTGGTGCTTGCCGTGGTGGTACTCGAGCGTTTCCTTCGAATACTCGGGGGCCAGCGCGTCGATGGCGTACGGCAGGGGTGGGAGCACATGTTCCATGGTTTTTTCTCGTGGGTTGGTTGTGGGGAATGAAGGATTCTAGGAAGTAATCAGGGGGGCGACGTCAGACGCGTTCCCGTCGCGCCGCCGGGCGTCACGGTCAGGTCGACCGAGCCATCCGCAAGGCGTGCGACCACGGCATCGCCGGCCTTCAGGCTGCCTGCACTGACGACCGCGCGGCCTTCGCCGTCGGTCAGCAAGGCATAGCCGCGCTGCAGCACCAGGGCGGGGTCAAGCAGCCGCAGGCGCAGGGCCACGCGTTCGAGCCGCTCGCGCCGCTGCGTCAGCGAACGCGTGAACTTCGCGGAGAAATCGGTGGCGATGACCTGCGGCACCTGCGCCAATCGCTCCCGACGCGACAGCACCGCGTAGTGCAGCCGCTGCGCGTGGTGCGCCAGCCGCAACTGCTGGCGCGCGACCAGGCCCGAGGGGCGGCCCAGCCGTGCGGCCGCCTGGTCCATCCGTTGGCCGAGCACGTCGAGGCGCCCGCCCAGCGCATCGCCGAGCCGTTCGTCAAGCAGGTCGAGCGCGCCGAGCCACAGGTCGCGCGGCGCGCTGACGAGTTCGGCGGCGGCCGTCGGCGTCGGCGCGCGCAGGTCGGCGCAGAAATCGGCGATGGTGAAATCGGTTTCGTGCCCCACGCCGCTGATTACCGGCACAGGACTCTGCACGATGGTGCGCGCCAGCGTTTCGTCGTTGAAGGCCCAGAGGTCCTCGATGGAGCCGCCACCGCGCACCAGCAGGATCACGTCGACAGCCGGCTCCAGCGTGTAGAGCGACTGCAAGGCGCGCACCAGTTCGGCCGGCGCGTTGGCGCCCTGCACTGCCGCCGGCGCCAGCACCACGGGAATATGTGGCACACGCCGCCGCAGCGCGGTCACGACGTCATGCAGCGCCGCAGCCCCCAGCGAGGTGACAACGCCCACGGCACGCGGCATGGAGGGCAGCGCCCGTTTGCGCGCCGGGTCGAACAGGCCTTCGGCCTCGAGGCGTGCCTTGCGCTGCAGGAACTGCTCGAACAGCGCGCCCTGCCCCGCGCGCCGCAGGCTTTCGACCACTAGTTGCAGATCGCCGCGCGGTTCGTACACCGCCAGCCGGCCGCGCACTTCGACCTGGTCGCCGTCGCGCGGCGTGAAGTCGAGCAGACTCGCCGCGCGACGGAACATCGCGCAGCGCAGCTGGCCGGATTCGTCCTTGAGCGAGAAATAGCAATGACCGCTCGATGCGCGCGAGAAACCCGAAATTTCCCCGCGCACCGAGACCGGGTTGAAGCGCGCATCGAGCGCATCGGCCACCGCGCGGCACAGCGCGCCCACGGCCCACACGCGCGGCCCGGGCACGGCATTCGGCTCCCTGAAGCTCATTGCGCCCCTCCGCCACCGAGCGCCACTCTTCCACAACGGGCGTCGCGCCCCCCACTTTGGAGGGGTATGGTGGAACAGATGCACGAGTTCTCGTGCAAGCTGTTGATTTCATTAAAAAAAGTGCTGCTCAAAATTCAATCGATCTAACGGAAAGCCCGTCCCATGCGGGTTCGGAGACATTGCGCGATGGGTTAATCACAAAGTTATCCACAGAATCTGTGCGTCCTTGCCGACACGCAAACAAGCCGCGAGCCGATGGTGGCTCGGTGGATAATCGCCGCGCATTTGCAGTCTACGGGCCGGAGGATTTTCTTGTTTTCCATCATTGTTGCCGCGGGCTGGCCAATCTGGCCATTGCTCGCCTGTTCGGTCATCGCACTCGCGCTGGTCATTGAACGTTTCACCAGCCTGAAGACCGTCAAGGTCCTGCCGCCGAAGCTGCTGGACGAGACCATCACCGTGTCGCGCGGCGCGGTTCCCGGCCCGGATGTCGTGACCAAACTGGAAAGCAACTCGATGCTCGGCCAGGTGCTCGCCGCCGGCCTGCGCGCGCTGAACGCCAACCCGCGCTGCACCGAAGAAGACCTGCGCGCCGCCATGGAGGCCTCGGGCCGCACCGTGGCGCACAAGCTCGAACGCTACCTGCCGGCGCTGGCCACCATCGCCTCGGCGGCGCCGCTGCTCGGCCTGCTGGGCACGGTGATCGGCATGATCGAGATCTTCGGCTCGCAGTCGCCCGGCAGCGGTGCGGTCGGTTCGGGCAACCCGGCGCAGCTGGCGCACGGCATCTCGATCGCGCTGTACAACACGGCCTTCGGCCTGATCGTGGCCATTCCGACGCTGATCTTCTGGCGCTACTTCCGCAGCCGCGTCGACGAGTACCTGCTGAACCTCGAACTCTCGGGCGAGCGCTTTGCCCGCCACCTGAACGCCCTGCGCAAATGAGCTCGCGCGGCCGCATGCAGTTTCGCCACGGCGCGCGCGACGAGCCGGAGATCAACCTGATCCCGTTCATCGACGTGCTGCTGGTCGTGCTGATCTTCCTGATGCTGTCGACCACCTACAGCAAGTTCACCGAGATGCAGCTGCGGCTGCCGACGGCGGACGTCGACGCCCAGCGCGACTACCCGAAAGAGGTGATCGTGGCGGTGTCGGCTGACGGCCGCTACGTGATCAACAAGTCGCCGCTGGCGGACCGCAGCGTCGACACCGTGGCCGCCGCGCTCGGCGCCGCCGCCACCGGCGGCAAGGACAGCGTCGTGATCATCAGCGCCGACGCCGCCAGCCCGCACCAGGCCGTGGTGACGGTGATGGAGGCCGCGCGCCGCGCCGGCCTGATGCAGATCACCTTCGCCGCCCAGTCGACGGCCCAGGCCGGTCACTGAGTGTCGACCGGCGCGCGGCTGCAGGACGCCTGGCTGCGCCGCGGTGCGCTGGCCTGCCTGCTGTGGCCGCTGTCGCAGGTCTACGGCGCCCTCTTCGCGCTGCGGCGCGCCTTCTACCGATGGGGTTGGCAGAAAACCGGGCGTGTGCCGGTTCCCGTGATCGTGGTCGGCAATGTGATCGCGGGCGGGGCCGGCAAGACACCGGTCGTGATGGCCGTCGTGCGCCACCTTCAGGCGCGTGGTCTGCGGGTGGGGGTGGTGTCGCGCGGCTATGGCCGCCGCACCGACGACTGCCGTGAAGTCCAGGCTGACAGCGATCCGCAGGACGTCGGCGACGAACCCGCGCTGATCCACCATGCCACTGGCGCGCCCGTCTTCGTGGCTCGGCAGCGCATCGAGGCTGCGCGCGCCCTGCTCGAACAGCACCCGGCCATGCAGGTCATCGTCAGCGACGACGGCCTGCAGCATCTGGCGCTGGCGCGCGACATCGAGATCTGCGTGTTCGACGACCGCGGTGTCGGCAACGGCTGGCTGCTGCCGGCCGGCCCCCTACGCGAGCCGTGGCCGCGCCATTGCGACCTGCTGCTGCACAGCGGCGAGCGGCCAGCCTTCGCCGATGGCTACACCGCCACCCGCGAACTGGCGCCGTACGCGCTCGCGAAGGATGGCCGACGCATCCCGCTCGAGACGCTCACCGGCCAGCCCGTGATCGCGCTAGCCGCCATCGCGCGGCCGGAGGCCTTCTTCACGATGCTGCGTGCTCGCGGCCTGACGCTCGCAGACACCCTCGCGCTGCCTGACCACCACGATTTCAGCGGCTGGCAACGACCAGCCGGTCCCGCCCTGCCCCTCGTCTGCACGGAAAAAGACGCCGTCAAGCTCTGGCAGCAGGCGCCCGACGCGCTCGCCGTGCCACTGCACTTCGAACCCTCGCCGGCGTTCTTCGCCGCCCTCGACGCGAAGCTATCATCGCTCGATGGATACCAAGCTGCTTGAACTGCTCGTCTGCCCCGTCACCAAGGGCCCGCTGACCTGGAACGCCGAGAAGCAGGAACTCTGCTCGCGCAGCGCGCGCCTGGCCTACCCGGTGCGCGACGGCATCCCGGTGCTGCTCGAGAACGAGGCCCGCACGCTGTCCGACGAAGAGCTGGGCCTGTGAGCTTCACCGTTCTGGTGCCGGCCCGGCTGGCTTCGACGCGACTTCCCAACAAACCGCTGGCCGACATCGCCGGCCTGCCGATGGTCGTGCGCGTGGCGCAACGTGCCCGCCAGTCCGCCGCCCTTCGCGTGGTGGTGGCCGGCGATGACGCTTCCATCATCGACGCCTGCAAGGCGCACGGCGTCGAGGCCCTGCTCACCCGCCAGGACCACCCCAGCGGCACCGACCGGCTGGCCGAAGCCTGCGAGCAGCTCGGGCTCGACGGTGACGCGATCGTCGTCAACGTGCAGGGCGACGAGCCGCTGATCGACCCCGCGCTGATCGACGCCGTTGCCGCCACGCTGGCCGCGCGACCGCAGGCCGCGATGAGCACCGCCGTCCACGCGATCGACTCGCTGGTCGACTTCATGAACCCGAACGTGGTGAAGGCCGTGCTCGATGCGCAGGGCCATGCGTTGTACTTCAGCCGCGCGCCGATCCCCTGGTGGCGCGACGGCTCGTCGGGCGGCGCGGCACCATCGGTGCTGCCCAGCCCTGCGCCGCTGCGTCACATCGGCATCTACGGCTATCGCGCAGGCTTCGTGCGGCAATTTCCGTTGCTGTCGCCCGCCCCTGTCGAAGCCACCGAGGCGCTCGAACAGTTGCGTGCGCTGTGGCACGGACACCGTATCGCGGTGCATGTCAGCGATGTGGCCCCAGGCCCCGGGATCGACACGCCCGAAGACCTGGCGCGCGTGCGCGCCGTCTTCGCGGCCGGCTCGCCTGCGTGAGCTGCAGGCCGCCCCGAGGGAGACGGCGGCAATTTGTCACGGGGACGCATGCTATCCTCGATGCAATTCCGCCTCGGCGCGCCTGAGGGCGCGCATGGGGCGCGACACAAAATCTAAGAACCTTCCGAGGACACCATGAGACTTATTTTGCTGGGCGCGCCCGGAGCAGGCAAAGGCACGCAAGCGACCTTCATCTGCCAGAAATACGGCATTCCCCAAATCTCCACCGGCGACATGTTGCGCGCCGCGGTCAAGGCAGGCACCCCCCTCGGGCTGCAGGCCAAGACGATCATGGATTCGGGTGCATTGGTCAGCGACGACCTGATCATCAACCTCGTGAAGGAACGCATCGCGCAGCCCGACTGCAACGGCGGTTTCCTGTTCGACGGCTTCCCGCGCACCATTCCGCAGGCCGACGCCATGAAGGCGGCCGGCGTCAAGCTCGACTACGTGCTCGAGATCGACGTGCCCTTCGGCGACATCATCGAACGCATGAGCGGCCGCCGCTCGCACCCGGCATCGGGCCGCACCTACCACGTCAAGTTCAATCCGCCGAAGGTGGAAGGCAAGGACGACGTGACCGGTGAAGAGCTGATCCAGCGCGAAGACGACAAGGAAGAGACCGTGCGCAAGCGGCTCGACGTCTACAGCCAGCAGACCCGTCCGCTGGTCGACTATTACTCGGCCTGGGCCAAGACCGATCCGGCCGCTGCGCCAAAGTACCGCGCCATCCAGGGCGTGGGCACGGTCGACGAGATCACGCAGCGCGCGCTTGCCGCACTGAACAGCTGATCCAGCGGCTGATTCGTCAGCCTCGTTCTCCTAGCCGCCCTCCGACTCCGGCAGGGCGGCCACTCCCAACAGTTCCAGCACCAGCGCGACCCGCGCCTTCACCGGCGTGAGTGCGCCCGCATCCCGCAGCCCGTCACCGGGTTTCGGCAGGATGCGTCCGTTCGTGCAGCGCGTGGCGCGCAGCACTGCCACGCCGCCGTCCTGCGCCTTCAGCGCCGCGCCTTCCAGCGCGTGGTGCACGGTGCCGTTGCCGGTCGTGGCCACGACCAGGCCGCGCAAGGGTTCCGCCGACGGGAGCAGCAAGGCCTCCACGATCGCACCGCTCGCGCCCGCGTGGCTCATGACAATCTCGACGCGGGGCCACGGCGTCGACACCGCCTCCAGCCGCGCCGCATCGAACGGCGCGCCCTGCGGCCACGCACGCACGCGCCGCACCTCGCCCTCTTCCACATAGCCGACCGGCCCCGCGTCGCCCGACGCGAAGGCCTCGAGGCGGTAGGTGTGCACCTTCTGCACATCGAGGCCACTGTGGATCGTGCCCGCGCACACCACCGTCACGCCCTGCGCGCCGGGCGTCGAGGCCACCGCGAGCGCGTCGCGCACGTTCTGCGGGCCATCGGGCGACAGGGCCGTCGCCGGGCGCATCGCGCAGGTCAGCACCACCGGCTTGGCCGGCGCGAGCACCGCGTGCAGGAAGAAGGCGGTCTCTTCCAGCGTGTCGGTGCCGTGCGTGACCACGATGCCGGCCACATCAGGCTGCGCCAGCCAGTGGGCGCAGCGCGCGGCCAGCTGGCGCCAGGTGTCGGCGTCCATGTCCTTGCTGTCGAGCTGCGCGACCTGCTCCGCCACCAGCGTCACGCCGGCCGGCGCCTCGATGCCGCCCAGCAGGTCCGCCACGCCCACCTGTCCGGCGGTGTAGCCGATGTTGTCGCCGCTGCTGGCGGCCTTGCCGGCAATGGTGCCGCCGGTGCCCAGCACGACCACGCGGCGCGTCTCGGACGAAGAGGAATGAGTCATGGCTTGTCAACTTTTGAAAACTGGTTAAAAATACAGGTACTGGATATCTAGCCAGTGCCGCAAGGAAACCACTATGCAGTTCGCAGTGAAGCTTACCGCCCGCCAGCAGCAGATCCTGGACCTGATCCAGGGCGCCATCGCACGCACCGGTGCGCCGCCTACGCGCGCCGAAATCGCCAACGAGCTGGGCTTCAAGTCGGCCAATGCCGCCGAGGAGCACCTGCAGGCCCTGGCCCGCAAGGGTGTGATCGAACTCGTCAGCGGCACCTCGCGCGGCATCCGCCTCAAGGGCGATGCGCTGCGCTCGCTCCACGAAACGCGCCACCGCGAAGGCAACCAGTTCTCGCTCTCGCTGCCCGGCATGGCCCAGCTCGCGCTGCCGCTCATCGGCCGCGTCGCAGCGGGTTCGCCCATCCTCGCGCAAGAGCACGTCGACCAGACCTACTACGTCGAGAACACGCTGTTCCAGCGCCAGCCCGACTACCTGCTCAAGGTGCGCGGCATGTCGATGCGCGACGCCGGCATCATGGACGGCGACCTGCTCGCCGTGCAGGCCACCAAGGAAGCGCGCAACGGCCAGATCGTGGTGGCGCGCCTGGGCGAAGAAGTCACCGTGAAGCGCCTGAAGCGCAACAAGCAGGTGATCGAGCTGCACGCCGAGAACCCCGACTACCCGACCATCATCGTCCAGCCCGGCGAGCCCTTCGAGATCGAAGGCCTCGCGGTCGGCCTCATCCGCAACACGATGCTGATGTAGCCCCGGGCCTGCTGCCCACACGCAGCAGCACCTCATCCGGCCGCGACAGGTGGCGGGCGTATGGCGCGAAGTCGCCATCACCCTGTCGTGGCCGACTCAAGAAATCCTGCCTGTGTTCAACCTCATACTTTTTTGGAGTTCACATGGGAATCGCCCTCCTCGCCATCGCCGACCTCTGGTCGCCCCTGCAATCGCTGGCCACCCGCTGGATGCCCGCTCGTCGCCCGTCGCATGGTGAGAGCGGCGACGCAGCGGCCGGCTTGCGCTACGTGGCCATTCGCCCGGCCTGCACGGCACGCACCCCCGGCAGCCCGGCGCCGGCCGCGTCACCGTCCGCCGCCACGCCCGCCCGACCGCTGCGCGTGGTCCGCGTGGTCGACCGGCAAGGCACGCAGCGCGGCTGCGCCAACCGGGTCGTGATCTCCGGCCGCATGGCCGACGTGTGCGCCGAACTCGACCGGCTCGCCGCACTGGAAGCCGCGGAAACCGGCAGCGGCGCGCCCCGCCCCAGCCACCTGCACTGAGAAAGTGCCAACGAACCCGCCGTGCCTGCGCACTCTGTGCGCCCCCTCATGCGCACGGCGGATTCACCTCCAACGGGCTGAAACAGGCCTCCCGGGCGCCATCCGGTGCCGGGTATCCAAACGTTCACACGTGCGACGTGCCGATGCTGCGAGGCACAATGGCATGCCATGAACATTGTGATCCTCGACGACTACCAGGACGCCGTGCGCAAGCTGCAGTGCGCTGCCAAGCTGGACGCTTACGCCGCCAAGGTCTACACCAACACGGTCAAGGGCATCGGTCAGCTGTCGGTTCGCCTCAAGGATGCGGACGTCATCGTGCTCATCCGCGAGCGCAGTCAGATCTCCCGCCAGCTGATCGAGAAGCTGCCCAAGCTCAAGCTGATTTCCCAGACCGGTCGCGTCGGCGGCCACATCGACGTCACGGCCTGCACCGAACGCGGTGTGGCGGTGGCCGAAGGCTCGGGCTCGCCGCAGGCACCCGCCGAACTCACCTGGGCGCTGATCATGGCGGCCATGCGCCGCCTGCCGCAGTACATCAGCAACCTCAAACACGGGGCCTGGCAGCAGTCGGGCCTCAAGTCGGCGTCGATGCCGCCGAATTTCGGCGTCGGCTCGGTGCTCAAGGGCAAGACGCTGTGCATCTGGGGCTACGGCCGCATCGGCCAGCTGGTGGCGCGCTATGGACAGGCCTTCGGCATGCAGGTCGTGATCTGGGGCCGCGAGGCCAGCTGCGCCAAGGCGCGCTCCGACGGCTTCCAGGTGGCGCAGAACCGCCACGAATTCTTTGCCGCCGCCGACGTGCTGTCGGTGCACCTGCGGCTCAACGAGGACACTCAGGGCCTCGTCAAGCTCGAAGACCTCTCGCGCATGAAGCCGACGGCGCTGTTCGTCAACACCTCGCGCGCCGAGCTGGTCGAGGCCGATGCCCTGCTGGCCGCGCTCAACCGCGGGCGCCCCGGGCTGGCGGCCATCGACGTGTTCGAGAGCGAGCCGCCGCTGCAGGGCCATGCGCTGCTGCGCCTCGAAAACTGCATCTGCACGCCGCACATCGGCTACGTCGAGCAGGAAAGCTACGAAAGCTACTTCGGCCAGGCGTTCGACAACGTCGTAAGCTTCATCAAGGGCAATCCCACGAACATCGTGAACCCCGGCGCGCTGCAGGTCCGGCGGTGAACGCATGAGCCGGCCCGCGCCGCAGCGAGGCGCGCTCTGGGCGCTGCTGGCCGGCAATTTCGTGATCGGCACGGGCGTGATGGTCGTGCCCGGCACCCTCAATGAGATCAGCGCCTCCTTGGCCATCAAGGTCGCCACCGCAGGCCAGCTGATCAGCGCGGCCGCCTTCGTGATGTGCCTGGGCGCCCCGCTGCTGGCCGCCGCGGTCGCCGGCTGGGACCGCCGCAAGCTGCTCGCCCTCACCCTGCTCTGGTACGCCGCGTGGCACGTGGTCGCGGCGCTCGCGCCCAGCTTCGGCGCGCTGCTGCCGGTGCGCATGCTCACGGTGATCGCGCCCGCTATCTTCACGCCCCAGGCCGCGGCCTGCGCCGGCATGCTGGTGCCGCCCGAGCAGCGCGGGCGCGCCGTCACCTTCGTCTTTCTCGGCTGGTCGGTGGCCTCGGTGCTGGGCCTGCCGATCGGCGCGCTGATCGGTGGCCACCTGGGCTGGCGCATGGCCTTCATGGCCATCGCGGCGCTCAGCGTCGTGAGCGCCGCCTCGGTCTGGCTCACGCTGCCCAGCGGCATCCGGCCCGCCGCGCTCACGGCCGCCGCCTGGTCGCGCGTGCTGCGCAGCCCGGTGCTGATGGGCATCGTGTCGGTCACGGCCCTGCAGGGCGTCGGCCAGTTCGTGCTGTTCAGCTATTTCGGCCCGCTGCTCAAGCAGGGCTTCGGCGCCGACGCCAACACGCTGAGCCTGATGTGGGCGCTGTTCGGCGCCTTCGGCCTGCTGGGCAACATGGTGGTGAGCCGCTACATCGACCGCGTCGGCGCCGGGCGCATGGTGCTGCTGACGACCGGGCTGATCGCGCTGAGCCTGCTGCTGTGGCCGCTGGCCAGCACGCTGGCGTGGCTGGCGGTGGTGCTCGTGCCCTGGGGCCTGGGCTGCTTTGCCACCAACTCCTCGCAGCAGGCGCGCCTCGTGGGGCTGGCGCCCGCCCTGGCGCCGGGCTCGGTGGCGCTCAACAGCTCGGGCATCTACATCGGCCAGGCCCTGGGCGCGGCGCTGGGCGGCTGGCTGCTGGCGAACGACGCCACCGAGTGGATGAGCCGGGTCGGTTTTGCACTGATGCTGCTGGCCATGGGCCTGAGCATCGCCATCGACCGCAGCCGCCGCCCGGCCTGATTCCGATGCCCCGCGTAACACCCGGGGCGCGGGTCTCCCGCGAGATTGCAAAATCGGAGCTTTCGTCCGCGTCGCGCACCCGCGCCGGCGCGGCCGCCCCGGACACCCACCAACCCATGAGAACCTTGATCCCATGACAGTGAACTACCCCCGAATCGGCGTGATCGGCGCCGGCGCCATGGGGCGCGGCATCGCGCAGATCGCCGCCCAGGCCGGCAGCGAAGTGCTGCTGCTCGACAGCTTCGCAGGCGCCGCCGAGCGTGGCCGCGAGGCCCTCGCCGCCCAATGGAACAAGCTGCACGAGAAGGGCAAGATCGACGCCCCCACGCGCGACGCCTACGTGGCGCGCGTGAAGGCGGTCGACGGCATGCAGGCGCTCGCCGGCTGCGACCTCGTGGTCGAGGCCGTGGTCGAGAACCTCGAGGTCAAGCGCACGCTGTTTCGCGAGCTCGAGGACGTGGTCGCGCCCACGGCCACGCTGGTCACCAACACCTCGTCGCTGTCGGTCACGGCCATCGCGGCCGGCCTGCAGCACCCCGCGCGTTTCGCGGGCTTCCACTTCTTCAACCCAGTGCCGCTCATGAAGGTGGTCGAGGTGGTGGCAGGCTTCAAGACCTCGCCCGAGGTCTGCCAGAAACTGGCCGGCTACGCCACGCAGATGGGCCACAGCGCGGTGCAGGCGCAGGACACGCCCGGCTTCATCGTCAACCACGCGGGCCGCGGCTACGGCACCGAGGCGCTGCGCATCGTCGGCGAAGGCGTGGCCGACTTCGCCACCATCGACCGCATCCTGAAGGACCAGGCCGGCTTTCGCCTCGGCCCGTTCGAGCTGCTCGACCTCACGGCGCTCGACGTGTCGCACCCGGTGATGGAGTCGATCTACCACCAGTACTTCGAAGAGCCGCGCTTCCGCCCGAGCGTGATCACCGCGCAGCGCCTGGCCGCCGGCGCACTCGGCCGCAAGACCGGCGAAGGCTTCTACCGCTACGACAACGGCGTGATGCAGCAGACGCCCGAAGCGCCGGCGCCGGTGATCGAAGGCACGCCCGCGGTCTGGGTGTCGCCGCGTGCCGCGCGCCGCGCCGAACTGCTGCGCCTGGTGAACACGCTGGGTGCGCAGATCGACAGCGGCAGCGCTCCCGCACCGCAGTCGATCATCCTGGTCGCGCCGCTGGGCTTCGACGTGACGACGGTCGCGGCGGTCGAGCGGCTGGACGCCACGCGCACCGTCGGCATCGACATGCTGATCGACGACGCCGCCACCAAGCGCCGCGTGCTCGCCACCAACCCGGCCACGCGCCGCGACGTGCGCGACGCCGCGCACGCCCTCTTCGCGCGCGACGGCAAGGCCGTGAGCGTGATCCGCGACAGCGGCGGCTTCGTCACGCAGCGCGTGATCGGCGCCATCGTCAACATCGCCGCCGACATGTGCCAGCAGCGCGTGTGCACGCCGGCCGACCTCGAGACCGCCGTGCAGCTGGGCCTGGGCTATCCGCGCGGCCCGCTCGCCATGGGCAACCTCTACGGGCCGACCAACATGCTCGAAGTGCTGTTCAACCTGCAGACCGTGTATGGCGATCCGCGCTATCGCCCGAGCCCGTGGCTGCGCCGCCGCGGCGCGCTGGGCCTGAGCCTGCTGCACGAAGAAGAATAAGCACGCACACCATGACCGCCGAACTCAAGAGCACCAGCGAAGGCAGCACCATGGTGCTGACCATCGTCAACCCGACCCAGCGCAATGCACTGGGCCCCGAGATCTATGCCGCCGGCATCGAGGCGCTGAACGGCGCCGAGAGCAGCGACGAGATCCGCAGCGTCGTCATCGTGGGCGAAGGCGCCTGGTTCTGCGCCGGCGGCTCGCTGCAGCGGCTGCTGGCCAACCGCCAGCTCGACCGCTCGGTGCAGGCCGAGAGCATCGAGGGCCTGCACAACTGGATCGACTCGATCCGCACCTTCCCCAAGCCGGTCATCGCGGCCGTCGAGGGCGCGGCGGCGGGCGCCGGCTTCTCGCTCGCGCTGGCCTGCGACTTCGTCGTGGCCGCGCGCGACGCCGTGTTCGCGGCCTCGTACAGCAACGTGGCGCTGTCGCCCGACGGCGGCCTCAGCTGGCACCTCGGGCAGGCGCTGCCGCGCCAGCTGGCGAGCGAATGGCTGATGAACGGCGAGCGCATCGAGGCCGCGCGCCTGCATGCCTTCGGCCTCGTCAACGAGCTCGCCGACAGCGGACAGGCGCTGGCCGGCGCGCTGGCCCTGGCCACCCGCCTGAACGCGCGCGCGCCGAACTCGCTGGCCAGCATCAAGGAGCTGCTGAGCGACGCGCGCGGCGCCACACTGGCGTCGCAGCTATCGCAGGAGCGCGATCATTTCGTGCGCAACCTGCACCACGCGAACGCGGGCATCGGCATCGCCGCGTTCCTCGACAAGACACCGCCACGCTACGAGTGACACCTCACGGCGTCGCTCCCGAGACACCCCACAGCTTTTCAGTCGCCGAGAGGACAGACCATGGACGACCCCATTCTTACCATCGAAGAACGTGAAGCGATCAACAGTGGTCGCTGGTTTTCTTCCCTATCTCCATCGCTACGGCACGACATCCTCCGATGCGCCTTTGTCAAACGCTACAAGGACGGCGACCTGCTCGCCGCGCGCGGCGACCCGCCCGAGCACTGGATCGCCTGTGCCAAGGGGGCGTTGCGCGTGAGCTCGACCGCGGTGTCGGGCAAGCAGGTGACGCTGACCTACGTCGAGCCGGGCATCTGGTTCGGCGACGTGGCGATGTTCGACGGGGAGCGGCGCACGCACGACACGTACTCGCACGGCGACACCACCGTGCTGTGCGTGGCGCGGGCCGATTTCCAGAAGATCCTGGCCACGCACGTCGAGCTGTACGAAGCGCTGATGCGGCTGCAGGCACGCCGCATCCGCACGCTGTTCGGGCTGGTGGAAGACCTCAACACCCTGCCCTTGCGCGCACGCCTGGCCAAGCAGCTCATCCACCTGGTGCGCAGCTACGGCGTGCCCAACCTGGACGACGGCAGCCAGACGCGCATCGGCCTGCAACTGGCGCAGGAAGAACTCGCGCAGCTGCTCGGCGCCTCGCGCCAGCGGGTCAACCAGGAACTCAAGACGATGGAGCGCGAGGGCACCATCCGGATCGAGCCGGCCGGACTGGTCGTGCTGGACCGCTCGGCGCTGATGCACATCTCTGAAGCAGACAACTAAAAAAGATTCGACATGAGCCAGGACTTCTCCAGTTTCATCGGCACCCGCGCGGTGTCCCAACAGCACACCTTCGACGTGGACGCGCTCGCGGCCTGGCTCGAAAAGAACCTCGAGGGCTTCCAGGGTCCGCTGACGGTCGAGATGTTCAAGGGCGGTCAGTCCAACCCGACCTACAAGCTCGTCACGCCCACGCAGAGCTACGTGATGCGCGCCAAGCCCGGCCCGGTCGCCAAGCTGCTGCCCTCGGCCCATGCGGTCGAGCGCGAATACAAGGTGATGCGCGGGCTGCAAGGTACCGACGTGCCCGTGCCGCGCATGTACTGCCTGTGCGAAGACGAGTCCATCATCGGCCGCGCCTTCTACATCATGGAGTTCATGCAGGGCCGCGTGCTGTGGGACCAGTCGCTGCCCGGCTTCAGCAACGCCGAACGCGCCGCCTACTACGACGAGATGAACCGCGTCATCGCGGCGCTGCACACGGTCGACTTCGCCGCCCGCGGCCTGGGCGACTACGGCAAGCCCGGCAATTATTTCGAGCGCCAGATCGGCCGCTGGAGCAAGCAGTACAAGGCCTCGGCCGACGGCGCCGGCGAACTGTCGCAGCCCATCGACGCCATGGAGCGCCTGATCGACTGGCTGCCCGCCCACATGCCGGCGAGCGCACGCGACGAGACCAAGGTCTCGATCGTGCATGGCGACTACCGCCTGGACAACGTGATGTTCCACGCCACCGAGCCGCGCATCATCGCGGTGCTCGACTGGGAACTCTCCACGCTGGGCCACCCGCTGGCCGACTTCAGCTACCACTGCATGTCGTGGCACATGCCCCCCACCACCGGCCGCGGCATCGGCGGCGTGGACGTGGCGGCGCTGGGCATTCCCACCGAGAGCGAATACATCGCCCGCTATTGCGAGCGCACGCGCATCAGCACGCCCGAGGCGCTGGCGCCCGACTGGAATTTCTACCAGGCCTACAACCTGTTTCGCATGGCCGCCATCCTGCAGGGCATTGCGAAACGCGTCGAAGCCGGTACCGCATCGAGCGAGCAAGCCGTGGCGTCCGCCCGTGGCGCACGGCCGATGGCCGAGATGGCCTGGCAATTTGCCCAAAAGGCATAGCCAGCCCTCCCCTTAACCCCACCAGGAGACAGCATGGATTTCGAATATTCGGCCAAAACCAAGGAGCTTCAGAAGCGCGTTCTCGCCTTCATGGAAGACCACATCTACCCGGCCGAAGCCGAGTACAGCGCCGAACTGGCCGCCAACACGGTCGCCGGCAAGCGCTGGAGCGCCCTGCAGACCGTCGAGAAGCTCAAGGCCAAGGCCAAGGCACAAGGCCTGTGGAACCTGTTCCTGCCGGTCGACAGCGCCTCGGCCTCGGGCTATGAGGGTGCCGGCCTGACCAACCAGGAGTACGCCCCGCTGGCCGAGATCATGGGCCGGGTGCCATGGGCCTCCGAAGCCTTCAACTGCTCGGCGCCCGACACCGGCAACATGGAAACCATCGCCCGCTACGGCTCGGAAGAGATCAAGGCGCGCTGGCTCAAGCCGCTGCTCGAAGGCCAGATCCGCTCGGCCTTCGCCATGACCGAACCCGACGTCGCTTCCAGCGATGCCACCAACATCGCCACGCGCATCGAGCGCCAGGGCGACGAGTACGTCATCAACGGCCACAAGTGGTGGATCTCCGGTGCCGCCGATCCGCGCTGCGCCGTGTTCGTCACCATGGGCAAGACCGATCCCGAAGCGCCCAAGCACTCGCAGCAGAGCATGGTCATCGTGCCCGCCGACACCAAGGGCATCCGCATCGTGCGCCCCCTGAACGTGATGGGCTACGACGACGCGCCGCACGGCCACGTCGAGATGTATTTCGAGAACGTGCGCGTGCCCGTCGGCAACATCCTGCTGGGCGAAGGCCGCGGCTTCGAGATCGCCCAAGGCCGCCTTGGCCCCGGACGCATCCACCACTGCATGCGCCTGATCGGCCTGGCCGAACGCGCGCTCGAGCTGATGTGCAAGCGCGCCTCGTCGCGCGTGGCCTTCGGCAAGACCGTCGCCTCGCAGACCGTCACGCAGGAACGCATCGCCGAAGCGCGCTGCAAGATCGACATGGCCCGCCTGCTCACGCTGAAGGCCGCCTGGCTGATGGACGTGGCCGGCAACAAGGTCGCACGCACCGAGATCGCGATGATCAAGGTCGTGGCACCCACCATGGCCTGCCAGGTCATCGACTGGGCCATGCAGGTCCACGGCGGCGGCGGCATGTGCGACGACTTCCCGCTGGCCTCGGCCTACGCACAGGCGCGCACGCTGCGCTTTGCCGACGGTCCGGACGAAGTGCACCGCAACGCGATCGCCAAGTGGGAGCTGGGCAAGTACGCCGCCGACAAGTCGGGTGCCACCGCCGACGCGCCTGTCACGCGCTTCTGATCCAGACAAAAGAAAGGGCGCGATCGCCGCGCCCTTCTCTTTCCAATCTGGCCATGCCGCCTACGCCTTGCGCGTCGGCGGCATTTTTATTTACCGCATTCGGTCAGAGCTTCTTCTGCAGGAAGACGGCGTGGCCGAATTCCGGGTCGAGCTGGTAGCTGACGAAGCCTTCGCGCTGGTAGCTGCGCAGCGCGGGGGCGTTGCCCGACAGCACCTCGAGCGTGAGCTTGCAGGCGCCGCGCCGCCGGGCTTCCTGCTCGACCTGCGCAAACATCTGCTGTGCCACGCGCTGGCCACGGTGGCTGGCGCGCACGACCACGTCGTGCACATTGACCAACGGCTGGCAGGCGAAGGTCGAGAAACCCTCGATGCAGTTGATCAGGCCCACGGGCGTGTCGCCGTCGAAAGCCAGCACGCTGAACGCCTGCGGACGCGCCGCCAACGCGGCGGGCAGGCCTTCGCGCACCGATGCGGGCAATGGCGTGCCGCCGCCGGCTGGGTCGCGCGCGTAGCTGTCGAGCAACTCGACCAGCGCCGCCGCTTGCAGCGGATCGCGGTAGTCGGCCAGGCGGATTTCGATGCGGCCCGCCGTCGTCATGCGGCGGGCTTGAGCGTGGCCGCGAGGCGCTCGGCGCAAGACTGCGATTGCTTCGGATCGCGCGCCTCGACCATCACGCGCACCAGCGGCTCGGTGCCACTCGCACGGATCAGCACGCGGCCCGCATCGCCCAGCTCGGCCTCGATGCGCTTGGTTTCGCTGGCGAGCGCCTGGTTGCTCTTCCAGTCCTGGTCGGGCGCGAGGCGCACGTTGATGAGCGTCTGCGGGAACAGCGTGACGCCTTCGAGCAGCTGCGCCACCGTCTTGCCGCTGCGCACGCAGGCCTGCAGCACCTGCAGCGCGCTGACGATGCCGTCGCCCGTGGTGTGGCGGTCGAGCGCCAGCAGGTGGCCGGAGCCTTCGCCGCCGAGCAGCCAGCCGCGCTTGTCGAGCTCTTCGAGCACGTAGCGGTCGCCGACCTTGGCGCGCACGAACTCGATGTCTTGTGCGCGCAGGGCCATCTCGACGGCCTTGTTGGTCATGAGCGTGCCGACCACGCCCGCCGGCTTCTCGCCGCGCGCGATGCGCTCGGCCACCATCAGGTACAGCAGCTCGTCGCCGTTGAACAGGCGGCCGCTGGCGTCGACCAGCTGCAGCCGGTCGGCGTCGCCGTCCAGCGCGATGCCGTAGTCGGCCTTCTGCGCCGTCACGGTGGCGACCAGCGCCTCGGGGTGCGTGGCGCCGAAACCCTTGTTGATGTTGAGGCCGTCGGGTGCGCAGCCGATGCTGGTGACGTCCGCGCCCAGTTCGTGGAACACGTTCGGCGCCACCTGGTAGGCCGCGCCGTGGGCGGCATCGACCACCAGCTTCATGCCGCGCAGCGACAGGTCGTTGGCGAAGGTGCTCTTGCAGAACTCGATGTAGCGGCCGTCCGCATCGTTGAGGCGGCGGGCCTTGCCCAGGTTGGCCGAGTCGACCCAGACGGGCTCCTCTTCGAGCGCGGCCTCGACAGCCAGCTCCCAGGCGTCGTCGAGCTTGGTGCCCTGCGCGCTGAAGAACTTGATGCCGTTGTCGGGAAAGGCGTTGTGGCTGGCGCTGATCACCACGCCCAGGCTGGCGCGCTGGGCGCGCGTGAGGTAGGCCACGCCCGGCGTGGGCAGCGGGCCGAGCAGCACCACATCGACGCCGGCGGAGTTGAAGCCCGACTCGAGCGCCGACTCGAGCATGTAGCCCGAGATGCGGGTGTCCTTGCCGATCAGCACCGTGGGACGGGCCTGGGTTTTCTTGAGCACGCGGCCGACGGCGTGCGCGAGGCGCAGCACGAAATCGGGGGTGATGGGCGATTGGCCGACCGTGCCGCGGATGCCGTCGGTGCCGAAATACTTACGGGTCATGTTGTTGCTCTTTGAAGGTGTTCTTGCGGTGCTTCCGCGCGCATGGCACGCCATACGGCGAGGGCGGCGACGGTGTCGCGCACGTCGTGCACCCGCACGACAGCCGCCCCCCGGTCCACGGCCAGCACGGCGGCTGCCACGCTGGGCACGGTACGCCCGGATGCATTGTCGATGCCGGTGACGGCCCCGATGGAGGACTTGCGGGACCAACCTAGCAACAAGGGGTAACCGGTTGCCAACAATTCCCGCTGTCGACCGAGGAGCGCGAAGTTCTGCGCCACGCTCTTGCCGAAACCGACGCCCGGATCGAGCGTGATGCGCGCGGGGTCGATGCCCAGCGCCGTCAGGGGCGCCAGTTGCGCGTCCCAGAAAGCCAGCACCTCGGGAACCACGTCGCCCTGCATAGGCAGCGCCTGCATGGTCTGAGGGTCGCGGTGCATGTGCATCAGGCAGATGCCGCAGGTCGGGTGCGCCGCCACGGCCTCGCGCGCGCCGGGTCGGCGCAGCGCCCAGATGTCGTTGACGATGTCCGCGCCCAGGTCGAGCACGGCGCGCATCACCTCGGGCTTGTAGGTGTCGATGGACAGCGGCACGTTCAGCTTCACCGCCTCGCGCACCACGGGCAGCACGCGCGCCAGCTCGGCGTCGAGCGGCACGGCGGGGCTGCCGGGGCGGGTCGATTCGCCGCCGATGTCGAGGATGTCGGCGCCCTCCTTCAGCAACTGCTCGCAGTGCTTCAGCGCCGTCTCGGTCGACGCGTGCGCGCCGCCGTCGGAGAAGGAATCGGGCGTGACGTTGACGATGCCCATCACGCGCGGCTGCGCGAGATCAATCCTGAAACGCGAGGTCTGCCAAACCGCACCATCTGGCTCACCATGGAAAACGGGGCCAGAGGCCCCGTTGTTGCTTGATTTCAAGTCCACCTCAAGCGGCGGTCGGCGCCGGGTCAGGATTGACGGCCGGCGTGCCACCACTGCCGCCGCTGCCCGAAGGCGGAATGCGCGGCGTCCAGTCCTTGGGCGGACGCGGTGCGCGGCCGGCCATGATGTCGTCGAGCTGTTCGCTGTCGATGGTTTCCCATTCGAGCAGCGCCTTGGCCATGGCGTGCATCTTGTCGCTGTTCTCTTCGATGAGGCGGCGCGCCAGGGCGTACTGCTCGTCGATGATGCGGCGCACCTCGCCGTCGACCTTTTCCATGGTCTGTTCGCTCATGTTGGTCGTCTTGGTGACCGAGCGGCCCAGGAACACTTCGCCTTCGTTCTCGGCATAGACCATCGGGCCCAGCGCGTCGGTCATGCCGTAGCGCGTGACCATATCGCGGGCAATGGAGGTCGCGCGCTCGAAGTCGTTGCTGGCGCCGGTGGTCATCTGGTGCATGAACACTTCTTCGGCGATGCGGCCACCGAACAGCATGCTGATCTGGTTCAGCATGTACTCGCGGTCGTAGCTGTAGCGGTCCTGCGACGGCAGGCTCATGGTCACGCCGAGGGCGCGGCCACGCGGAATGATCGTGACCTTGTGGACCGGGTCGCACTTGGGCAGCAGCTTGCCGATGAGGGCGTGGCCGGACTCGTGGTAGGCCGTGTTGCGGCGCTCTTCCTCGGGCATGACCATGCTCTTGCGCTCGGGGCCCATGAAGATCTTGTCCTTGGCCTTCTCGAAGTCCTGCATCTCGACCACGCGCGCATTGCGGCGGGCGGCCATCAGAGCGGCTTCGTTGCACAGGTTGGCCAGGTCGGCACCCGACATGCCGGGCGTGCCGCGGGCGATGACGCTCGGGTTCACGTCCTGGCCCAGCGGGACCTTGCGCATGTGGACGGCCAGGATCTGTTCGCGGCCGCGGATGTCGGGCAGCGTGACGTACACCTGACGGTCGAAACGGCCCGGACGCAGCAGAGCAGCGTCCAGGATGTCCGGGCGGTTGGTGGCAGCCACCACGATCACGCCGAGGTTGGTTTCGAAGCCGTCCATCTCGACCAGCATCTGGTTGAGGGTTTGCTCGCGCTCGTCATTGCCACCGCCGAGACCGGCGCCGCGCTGGCGACCCACCGCATCGATTTCATCGATGAAGATGATGCAGGGCGCGTTCTTCTTGGCGTTCTCGAACATGTCGCGCACACGGGCCGCACCCACGCCGACGAACATTTCGACGAAGTCGGAACCGGAGATCGAGAAGAACGGCACCTTGGCTTCGCCGGCGATCGACTTGGCCAGCAGCGTCTTGCCGGTGCCCGGAGGGCCGACCAGCAGCAGGCCGCGCGGAATGCGGCCGCCGAGCTTCTGGAAGCGCTGCGGGTCTTTGAGGAAGTCGACGACTTCACGGACTTCTTCCTTTGCCTCATCGCAGCCCGCGACGTCGGCGAAGGTCACCGTGTTGTTGTTCTCGTCCATCATGCGGGCCTTGCTCTTGCCGAAGCTGAACGCCCCGCCCTTGCCGCCGCCCTGCATCTGGCGCATGAAGTAGATCCACACGCCGATCAGCAGCAGCATCGGGCCCCAGCTGACCAGCAAGGTCATGAGGAGCGAGCCTTCTTCGCGCGGCTTGACGTCGAACTTGACGTTGTGGTCGATCAGGTCGCCCACGAGACCGCGGTCGAGGACCGTGGCGGTCGTGCGGATCTTGCGATCGTCGTTGGTGACGGCGACGATCTCGCCGCCGCCGGCACCTTCAGGAATGATGGCGCTCTTGATCTGGTTGTTGCGGACCTGGTCCAGGAACTCGGAATAGCTCACCGTTCCCGAGCCGACGCCACCGCGGGTGTCGAACTGCTTGAACACAGTGAACAACACCATGGCAATGACGAGCCATACGGCAACTTTGGAAAACCACTGATTGTTCAAACGAAGCTCCAGTCGAAAGCGCGTGACGGGAATATGAAATACGCGCTGAGGGTACGCAATTGCGCCCCATTTTAGGCTTTTCAAGCTGCGAAAAGCGGACATTTCCCTATAGCAGCCATAGGCTGACAAGGGTTTGCGCCCCTGGAGGGCACGCTGCGGCAAGGTATCAATGCGTATCGAGCGCCTTCAATCCCCTGCCGATGAGGAAGGTCTCGGCCGATTTGTCGCGCGATGCCTTGGGCTTGAGCGGCTTCACGACGCGGAAATTGGCCTTGAACATCTTGACCAATTCGTCGTACCCGCTGCCGTGGAACACCTTCGCCACCAATGCCCCTTCGGGCTTCATGTGGTGCTGGGCGAAGTCGATGGCCAGCTCGATCAGGTGCGCCACCCGGGCAGCGTCGGCCGAATGGATGCCCGACAGGTTGGGCGCCATGTCGGACACCACCAGGTCGGCCTTGCGGCCGTCCAGCACGGCCAGGAGCTGCTCCAGCAGTGCGTCTTCGCGGAAGTCGCCCTGCAGGAAGGTCACGCCTTCGATGGGCTCCATCGGCAGCAGGTCGAGCGAGATGATGGTGCCGTTGAGGTCGCCGACCGCCGCCCCGCCGGGCGACATGCGGCGCCGCAGGTACTGGCTCCAGGCGCCCGGGGTCGAGCCCAGGTCGACCACCAGCTGGCCGGGCTTGACCAGCCCGAGCGACTCGTCGATTTCCTTGAGCTTGTAAGCCGCGCGGGCGCGGTAGCCCTCTCTGGTCGCGAGCTTCACGTAGGGGTCGTTGATGTGGTCGTGAAGCCACGCCTTGTTGACTTTTTTGCTTTTGGCTTTGGTGCTCATGAGGGTGTTCGTGTACGCGTCGATAATACGGGGATGCCCGCCATTCAACTTACCCCTGCCGAGCGCAAGGTGCACCGCGCCGAAGCTCACCACCTGGATCCGATCGTCATGGTCGGTGGAGACGGGCTCACCCCTGCCGTGAAAAAGGAGGCCGACGCGGCCCTGAAGGCCCATGGCCTGATCAAGGTGCGCGTCTTCTCCGACGACCGCCTCGCGCGTGACGCCATGCTCCAGGAGCTCGCCGACGAGCTCGACGCCGCCCCGATCCAGCACATCGGCAAGCTGCTCGTGCTGTGGCGTCCGAAGCCCGAAAAAGAGCGTGTGATCGACGAAGACCGCATGCCCGGCCCGCGCGACGTGAAGATCGTCAAGTACAGCAAGCGCGGCGGCCAGCGCCCTGAAATCAAGACCCTGCGCGTGCTCGGCAACCAGCGCCTCACCCCGGGCGGCACCATCAAGCGCGCCAAGGCCAAGCGTCCGCTGTCGGCCAAGAAACGCAACCAGGCGGACTGAACTTGGTGGCAGCGCAAGGCGCCCAGCGCCATATCCTCTGCATGAAGTGGGGCACCAAGTACGGCCCCGAGTACGTCAACCGGCTCTACGCCATGGTGCGCCGCCACCTCAGCGGCGACTTCAAGTTCGTCTGCCTGACCGACGACGGTAACGGCATCCGCCCCGAAGTGACGTGCCTGCCCATTCCGCCGCTCAACCTCCAGCTGGCCCCGGGCCAGCGCGACGGCGCCTGGAAGAAGCTCACGACCTTCGAGCAGGACCTGCACGGCCTGCGCGGCACCGCCCTCTTCCTGGACGTCGACGTGGTGATCGTCGGCAGCCTGGACGCCTTCTTCGAGCAGCCCGGCGAGTTCCTGATCATTCACGACTACGCCCGCCCCTGGCGGCGCGAGCGGATCACGGGCAATTCATCGGTCTACCGCTTCGAGCTGGGCGCCCATGCCGACGTGCTGGCGTACTTTCGCGCCAACATGGACAAGGTGCAGGCCGAATACCGCAACGAGCAGGCCTACCTGTCGGACGTGCTGCACAAGCAGGGCAAGCTGGCCTACTGGCCGGCGGCCTGGTGCCCGAGCTTCAAGTACCACGGCATCCCGACCTGGCCGACCAACTACTGGGAAGAGCCCTTCGTGCCCGAAGGCGCCCGCGTGATGGTGTTCCACGGCGAGTGCAACCCGCCCGATGCGTTGGCGGGGCGGCGCAACCGCGCCTTCCGCTACATCCGGCCGGCGAGCTGGGTCGCCAAGCACTGGAAAGAGTGAAGCCGGAGGCGGCGATGCGTGTCGCCGCCCCGGTTCAGCGTGGCGCCCGAGCGGCGCCGCCCATGCGCCACAGCAACGTGCCGGCGCACACCCACTGAACGAAATACATGCCCGTGCCCACGGCGTGCCACAGCTTGAGGTTGTCGCGCGCCACGATGCGCGGCGCCACGGCGTACTGCTGCAACAGCGCCAGCAGCAGCGCCGCCAGCACCAGGAAGATGGCCGTCAACACCGGCCCGGTCATGCCGTCGTCGGCCTTCTGGCGGAAATGGATCAGCAGGATCAGCCCACAGCCGATGGCGATCCAGCTTTGCGCCTCGAACAGCTGGGCCGCGAAATTGCCCGCCACCGCCGGGTTGCCGAGCCGGGCGAACAGCATCGGCACCACCAGGAAGCCGATGGTGCTGAGGCTGCCCCACCAGAGGGCCGCCAGCATCAGCGCGACGCGGTCTTTCATCCGGCTCAGAGGTAGCGGACCGCCACGATCTCGTAGCGCTTGAGGCCGCCCGGCGCCTGCACTTCGGCCGTGTCGCCCTCTTCCTTGCCGATGAGCGCGCGTGCGATCGGGCTGGAGATGTTGATGAGGCCGAGCTTCAGGTCGGCTTCGTCTTCGCCCACGATCTGGTACTTGACGGCATCGCCCGACTCTTCTTCCTCGAGCTCGACGGTCGAGCCGAACACCACCTTGCCACCGGCATCGAGCTCGCTCGGGTCGATGATCTGCGCGGCCGAGAGCTTGCCTTCGACTTCCTGGATGCGGCCTTCGATGAAGCCCTGGCGGTCCTTGGCGACTTCGTATTCGGCGTTTTCGCTCAGGTCGCCCTGGGCGCGTGCCTCGGAAATGGCGTTGATGACCCAGGGACGGTCGACCGTCTTGAGCTGGTGCAGTTCGGCGCGCAGTTTCTCAGCGCCGCGCTTGGTGATCGGAATGGTGGCCATGTTGTTGGTTCTCCATAAAGCGAAACCGCCGAACGCTGCCGTTCGGCGGTCGATTGAGGGAATTGATCAGACGAGTGTGCGTCCGGTCAGCCGGCTCAGGATGGCGAGCGGGCTCGATTCGGGATTGTATTGCTTCGATGCGGCCAGATGAAGGGTCTGCTCGAGCATGTACTGGCCCGCCATCACGGCGTGCGAGGTCTGGTCCGAGAAGCACACCCACACCGAACCCGGCGGGAATTTCGCCGTTTCCTGCGGCGAGTTTTCCTGGTACGCCATGTCCGACTTCATGCCGTCGTGCAGCTGCAGCATCAGGTGGTCGTACTCGCTGCGGAACGACTTGGTGACGTGCAGCGCCTGCAGCAGCTTGGCCTGCCAGCGCGCATAGGGCTTGGCCCGCGGCAGAAAGCGTTTGGCGATGTCCTCGAAAGGCTCGCCCACGCGCCACACGCGCGGTGCGCCGTCGGGATTGACGTTGGTAAACACGCGCAGGATGCGCTCGCCGTAATTGGGCCGCGACGGGAACGCATCGACGTGCAGGCGCCGGTCGTCGGCGCGCCACGATTGCACGCGCGTCTCGACCTGGGCCGGCCTGTAGCTGGTCGGCGCCAGGCGCAAGGCCGGCGTGTAGTGCGGCAGCAGCCCATGGATGAGCTGCTGCGCCTGCGTGCGAAAACGCTTCACCATCGCCGCCGTGGCACGCTGCACCGCCTCATCACCCACGGCGCCCTTGAGCTTGCCGTGGGCGTCGAGGCTGATGTTGCGCACGTCGGGCGACAGCAGGCTGGGCGTCAGCAGGCTGCGCTCTTCAGGCAGCAGCTCGAAGCCCAGCCGCGGGAAGTACAGCACCTTGCCGGCTTCCAGTTCCGCGATCCACGCCTCGTTGGGCGTGGCCGCGTTCCAGTCCGCGAGGTCCAGTTCGACCAGCTGCGTTTCCATGGCGGTGCCCGGTCAGGCCGCGGCCAGCTGCGCGTGCATCTCCTGCACCGAGATCACGCCCAGCTCGTCCATGAAGCCCATGCCTTCGACCGCGGCTTCGGCGCCGAAGATCGTGGTGAAGGTGGTCACGCGCGCCAGCAGTGCCGAGGTGCGGATCTGGCGCGAGTCGGTGATCGCGTTGCGGCGCTCTTCCACCGTGTTGATGACCAAGGCAATCTCGTTGTTCTTGATCATGTCCACGATGTGCGGGCGGCCTTCGGTCACCTTGTTGACCGTCTCACAGGCGATGCCGGCGGCGCTGATGGCGGCGGCGGTGCCCTTGGTGGCAACCAGCTCGAAGCCCAGCTTGGCCAGACCGCGCGCCACTTCGACGGCACGCGCCTTGTCGTTGTTCTTCACCGAGATGAAAGCCTTGCCCGACTTGGGCAGCAACGTGCCCGCGCCCAGCTGCGACTTCACGAAGGCTTCGCCGAAGGTCTTGCCCACGCCCATGACTTCGCCGGTCGACTTCATCTCGGGGCCGAGGATGGTGTCCACGCCCGGGAACTTGACGAACGGGAACACGGCTTCCTTCACGCTGAAGTACGGCGGCGTCACTTCCTTGGTCACGCCCTGCGACGCGAGCGACTGGCCGGCCATGCAGCGTGCCGCCACCTTGGCCAGCTGGATGCCCGTGGCCTTGCTCACGTAAGGCACGGTGCGCGACGCACGCGGGTTCACTTCGAGCACGTAGATGACGTCCTTGCCGTCCTTCTGCTGGATGGCGAACTGCACGTTCATCAGGCCGACCACGTTCAGCGCCTTGGCCATGGCGGCGCTCTGGCGCTTCAGCTCGGCCACCGTGTCGGCGTTCAGGCTGTAGGGCGGCAGCGAGCAGGCGGAGTCGCCCGAGTGCACGCCGGCCTGTTCGATGTGCTCCATCACGCCGCCGATCAGCGTGCCGCCTTCGGCGTCGCGGATGCAGTCGACGTCGCACTCGACGGCGTCGTTCAGGAAGCGGTCGAGCAGCACCGGCGAGTCATTGCTGACCTTCACGGCCTCGCGCATGTAGCGCTCGAGGTCGCGCTGCTCGTGCACGATTTCCATCGCGCGGCCGCCGAGCACGTAGCTCGGGCGCACCACCAGCGGGTAGCCCAGGGCCGCAGCCTTTTCGAGCGCTTCGGGTTCGGTGCGCGCGGTGGCGTTCGGCGGCTGGCGCAGGCCCAGCTCGTGCAGCAGCTTCTGGAAGCGCTCACGGTCTTCGGCCGCGTCGATCATGTCGGGCGAGGTGCCGATGATCGGCACGCCGTTGGCTTCGAGGTCGAGCGCAAGCTTCAGCGGCGTCTGGCCGCCGTACTGCACGATCACGCCGAGCGGCTTTTCCTTGTCGACGATCTCGAGCACGTCTTCGAGCGTCAGCGGCTCGAAGTACAGGCGGTCCGAGGTGTCGTAGTCGGTCGACACGGTCTCGGGGTTGCAGTTGACCATGATGGTCTCGTAACCGTCCTCGCGCATGGCGAGCGCGGCGTGCACGCAGCAGTAGTCGAACTCGATGCCCTGGCCGATGCGGTTGGGACCACCGCCGAGCACCATGATCTTCTTCTTGTCCGTCGGGTCGGCCTCGCACTCGTCCTCGTAGGTCGAGTACATGTAGGCGGTGTTGGTCGCGAACTCGGCTGCGCAGGTGTCCACGCGCTTGTAGACCGGGCGCACGCCCAGGGCGCGGCGCTTCTCGCGGATGGCCGTGTCGGTGGTCTTGAGCTGCTTGGCCAGGCGACGGTCGGAGAAGCCCTTCTTCTTGAGCGCGAGCAGCGTGTCCTTGTCGATGTCGTCGAGCGACTTGGTTTCCAGTTCGAGTTCGATCTTCACGATCTCTTCGATCTGCACCAGGAACCACGGGTCGATCTTGGTCAGCGCGAACACTTCATCGACGCTCAGGCCCATGGCGAAGGCGTCGCCCACGTACCAGATGCGCTCGGGACCGGGCTCGCCCAGTTCCTTCTCGAGCACTTCGCGGTCCTGCGTCTTCTCGTTCAGGCCGTCGACGCCCACTTCGAGGCCGCGCAGGGCCTTCTGGAACGATTCCTGGAAGGTGCGGCCCATGGCCATCACCTCGCCCACCGACTTCATCTGCGTCGTGAGGCGCGAGTCGGCCTGCGGGAATTTCTCGAAGGCGAAACGCGGAATCTTGGTGACCACGTAGTCGATCGACGGCTCGAACGACGCGGGCGTGGCACCGCCGGTGATTTCGTTGCGCAGCTCGTCGAGCGTGTAGCCCACAGCCAGCTTGGCGGCGACCTTGGCGATCGGGAAGCCCGTGGCCTTGGAGGCCAGCGCCGAGGAGCGCGACACGCGCGGGTTCATCTCGATGACGACCATGCGGCCGTCCTTCGGGTTGATGGAGAACTGCACGTTCGAGCCGCCGGTGTCGACGCCGATCTCACGCAGCACGGCCAGCGAGGCGTTGCGCAGGATCTGGTATTCCTTGTCGCTCAGCGTCTGCGCGGGGGCCACGGTGATCGAGTCGCCGGTGTGCACGCCCATCGGGTCGAGGTTTTCGATCGAGCAGACGATGATGCAGTTGTCGGCCTTGTCGCGCACGACTTCCATCTCGTACTCTTTCCAGCCGAGCAGCGACTCTTCGATCAGCAGCTCGTTGGTGGGCGAGGCTTCGATGCCGCGCTTGCAGATGGTCTCGAACTCTTCCGGGTTGTAGGCGATGCCGCCGCCAGTGCCGCCCAGCGTGAAGCTGGGGCGGATGACGACCGGGAAGCCGACCGTCTTCTGCACGGCCCACGCCTCGTCGAGCGTGTGGGCGATGCCCGAACGCGCCGAGCCCAGGCCGATCTTGGTCATCGCGTCCTTGAACTTCAGGCGGTCCTCGGCCTTGTCGATGGCTTCGGGCGTGGCGCCGATCAGCTCGATCGGGCGGTTCGTGGCCGTACCGGTGTACTTGTCGAGCACGCCGTTGCGCCACAGGTCGAGCGCGCAGTTCAGCGCGGTCTGGCCGCCCATGGTCGGCAGGATCGCGTCGGGACGTTCCTTGGCGATGATTTTTTCAACCGTCTGCCAGGTGATGGGCTCGATGTAGGTGACGTCGGCCGTGGCCGGGTCGGTCATGATCGTCGCGGGGTTGCTGTTGATCAGGATGACCTTGTAGCCCTCTTCGCGCAGCGCCTTGCAGGCTTGCACGCCGGAGTAGTCGAACTCGCAGGCCTGGCCGATGATGATCGGGCCGGCGCCGATGATGAGGATCGATTTGAGGTCGGTGCGCTTAGGCATTCTTGTGCTCCGTCTTGTGCTTTTCCATGAGTGCCGTGAAGCGATCGAACAGGTAGCCGATGTCGTGCGGGCCCGGCGAGGCTTCGGGGTGGCCCTGGAAGCAGAACGCGGGCTTGTCGGTGCGCGCCAGGCCCTGCAGCGTGTTGTCGAACAGGCTGATGTGGGTGGGACGCAGGTTGGCCGGCAGCGACTTCTCGTCGACCGCGAAGCCGTGGTTCTGGCTGGTGATGCTCACGCGGCCGTTGTCCAGGTCCTTCACCGGATGGTTCGCGCCGTGGTGGCCGAACTTCATCTTGAAGGTCTTGGCGCCCGAAGCGAGCGCCATGATCTGGTGGCCCAGGCAGATGCCGAAGGTGGGAATGCCGGTTTCGATCAGTTCCTTGACGGCGCTGATGGCGTAGTCGCAGGGCTGCGGGTCACCGGGGCCGTTGGCCAGGAAGATGCCATCGGGCTTGAGCTTGAGCACGTCGGCCGCGGGCGTCTGCGCTGGCACCACGGTGATGCGCGCGCCGCGCTGCGCGATCATGCGCAGGATGTTCTTCTTGACGCCGTAGTCGAACGCGACCACGTGGAACTGCGGCGTGATCTGCACGCCGTAGCCCGCGCCGAGCTTCCACTCGGTCTCGGTCCATTCGTAGGTCTGCTTGACCGACACCACCTTGGCCAGGTCGAGGCCGGCCATGCTGGGCGCGGCCTTGGCGGCGGCGATGGCCTTGTCGATCAGCGCCTGCGTCACGGTCTCGCCTGCGGCCAGGCCCAGGATGCAGCCGTTCTGCGCGCCGTGGGTGCGCAGGTGGCGCGTGAGCTTGCGGGTGTCGATGTTCGCAATGGCCACCGTGTTGCCGGACACGAGGTACTCGGTCAGCGTGGCGGTCTTGCGGAAGTTGGACGCGACGAGGGGCAGGTCCTTGATGATCAGGCCCGCGGCATGGATCTTGTCGGCTTCGATGTCCTCGCCGTTGACACCATAGTTGCCGATGTGCGGATACGTCAGGGTGACGATCTGCTGGCAGTAGCTGGGGTCGGTGAGGATTTCCTGGTAACCGGTCATCGCGGTGTTGAACACCACTTCACCGGTCGTGGAGCCGGCGGCTCCGATCGAGTTGCCGAGAAAGACCGTGCCGTCTGCGAGCGCCAGGATGGCGGGCGGGAAACTTCCCTTGAGAGACAAAAGCACTGGGTTCTCCGGATGGTTACGGTCGCCCGGAGCCCCAGGCGCGTTGCCTGCGGACTGCTGCTTAAGGGGATTTTGGCGTTGAAGGCGGCCGGGCGACGCTGATTTGCGAGTAAGCCCCCGATTGTAGCCCGGACTGGGTGTGTTATTTGGCCTGCAGGGCTGCTCCGCTTGCGTGCAGGCAGATGGCGGCCGCCGCCGCCACGTTGAGCGACTCCTCGCCGCCCGGCTGCGCGATGCGGATGTGGTGGGCGGCCCGGGCCTCCAGCGCGGCCGAAACGCCCTGCCCCTCGTGGCCCATCAGCCAGGCGCAGGGGTGCGGCAGATCGGCCTTGTGCAGCCATTCGCCCCGGTGCGAACTGGTGGCCACCAGGGGCACCCGCAGCGCATCGAGCGCATCGATGTCCACGCCTTCGACCAGCCGCAGGCCGAAGTGGGCCCCCATGCCGGCGCGCAGCACCTTCGGCGCCCACAGGGCGGCCGTGCCCTTGAGCGCGATCACCTGGGTGAAACCGAAAGCCGCCGCGCTGCGCAGGATGGAGCCGGCATTGCCTGCATCCTGGAGACGGTCGAGCACCACGCTCGGGGCGTCGGGCAGGATTTCGGGCCGCGCCGGCAGCTCGAGCACGAAGCCCATCGGCGCGGGCGACTCCAGGCCGCTGACTGCGCGCAGCAGATCGTCGGCGACCACTACCGTTTTGATAGCGCTCTGCACCCATTCGGCGGGAGCCGAGGGCCAGAACGCCTCCGAAAACACCGCCACCGCCGGCCTGACGCCACGAGCCAGTGCTGCACGGCACAGGTGATCGCCTTCGAGCCAGAGCCGGCCGAGCTTGCGGTAGGCGCCCGGATCTTGCGCGAGCTTGCGCAGGTCCTTGAGCAAGGGGTTGTCGCGCGAGCTGATGTGGCTCGGACCGGCGTCGGTGCTCATGGCGGGCTCAGGGGGCGGCGCGCGGATCGAGGCGTGCGCTGTGGTTTTCGGCGGCGCCGATCACGTGGGCGACCGAAACCTCGCCGGCCAAGACGTCGACGCCTGAAGTTTCTGCGGCTGTGCGCGCCAGCGCCGCCGCCACCGGGCTGAACGACCGGCGGTGATGCACGCAGGCCCCGTGGCGCTGGAGCGCCTCGAGGTGCTCGCGCGTGCCGTAGCCCTTGTGGCCGGCGAAGCCGTAGTGCGGAAATTCGTCGTGCAGTTGCGTGCAGAGCCGGTCGCGGTGCACCTTGGCCAGGATGGAGGCGGCCGAGATCGCCTTGACCCGCGCGTCGCCCTTGACGATGGCCTCGGCCAGCACGTCGAGCCGGGGCAGGCGGTTGCCGTCCACCAGCACCTTGACGGGCTTGAGCCGCAGGCCTTCGACCGCGCGACGCATCGCGAGCATGGTGGCCTGCAGGATGTTGAGGCTGTCGATCTCCTCGACCGAGGCCTGGGCGATCGAGCAGCACAGCGCCTTGGCCAGGATCTGGTCGTGCAGGCGTTCGCGCTGCAGCGCCGTGAGCGTCTTGGAGTCGGCCAGGCCGCGGATCGGGCGCAGGTCGTCGAGGATCACAGCCGCGGCCACCACGGGCCCGGCCAGCGGCCCGCGCCCAGCTTCATCGACGCCCGCCATCAGGCCGGGCGCGTCCCACACCAGCGGGGCCTGCTCAGCCTTCAAGAACTTTCTGGATCGCATCGGCGCACAGTGTGGGCGTGTCGCGCTGCAATTGCACATGCAGCGCTGAAAATCTTTGTTGCAGCGCCTGCGTCTTTGCGGGCGCGTCGAGCCACTCGAGCGTGGCGTTGGCCAGGGCCTCGGGCGAGGCGGCTTCCTGCAGCAATTCGGGCACCACGAACTCGCGGCACAGGATGTTCGGCAGCCCGACCCAGGGCTGCAGTTGCTTGCGCTGCATGAGGCGCCACGAGAGCCCGTTCATGTTGTAGGCGATGACCATCGGCCGCTTGAACAGCGCCGCCTCCAGCGTGGCCGTGCCGCTGGCGATCAGCGTGACGTCGCAGGCCGCGAGCGCGGCGTGCGACTGGCCGTCGAGCAGTTTCACCCGCCCGGCCATGCCGGCGGCCTGCAGCAAGCTTTCGACCTCGGCGCGCAACCCCGGCAGGATCGGCGCGATGAACTGCAGCTTCGGCTTGGCCTTCTGCATCAGCGCCGCAGCCGCGAAGAAGCGGGCCGCGAGGT
Organism: Variovorax sp. GW823-FHT02B07; assembly: GCF_058797695.1. Taxonomy (NCBI): domain Bacteria; kingdom Pseudomonadati; phylum Pseudomonadota; class Betaproteobacteria; order Burkholderiales; family Comamonadaceae; genus Variovorax; species Variovorax sp. GW823-FHT02B07. The sequence continues at coordinate 1,917,343 of NZ_JBXAJX010000001.1, read as the reverse complement.
AACGGATCTCGGAACGCCGGCTGCCAGGCAGCAGCGCGACGACTTGCGCCTCGGGGTCCAGCCCCAGTGCGGCGCGGGCGGCGGCGCGGTCGGGCGTCATCGGGATCACGTTGGCAATCGGATGGCCCACATAGCTCGCAGCCACGCCCTGCTTTTCGAGCAGCTCGGGTTCGAACGGGAAGATGCACAGCACGTGGTCAGCCGCGGCGCGAATCTTGTCGATGCGGTCGGCGCGCCAGGCCCAGATCGAGGGGCAGACGAAGTGAACGGTCTTGATGCCCTCGCTGCGCAGGCCGGCTTCGAGGTCGAGATTGAAATCGGGCGCATCGACACCGATGAACAGCTCGGGGCGCTCGCGCAGCAGCCGGGCCTTGAGCTGGCGGCGGATGCCAGCGATCTCGGCGTAGTGCCGAAGCACCTCGATGTAGCCGCGCACCGCCAGCTTTTCCTGCGGCCACCAGCTCTGGAAGCCATGGGCCAGCATGCGCGGACCGCCGATGCCGACGGTCTGCAAGGCAGGCCAGCGGGCTTCGAGGCCGTCGAGCAGCAAGCCCGCGAGCAGGTCGCCGGACGCTTCGCCCGCGACCAGCGCGAAGCGGCGCTGTTCGTTCGTGCTCATCGCGCCCATGTCAGCGCGCGATGCCGCGCGTTGAATGAGCGAGGAAGGCCTCCATCAGCGCGACATCGCCGGCGGCCTCGGGCATTTCCGCCGCGAGCTCGGCGATGGCGGCGCGCGCCTCTTCGAGCGTCTTGCCCTGCCGATACAGCAGGCGGTGCATCTGCTTGACCGCCGCGAGCCGCTGCGCCGAGAAATCGCGCCGGCGCAGGCCCACGATGTTGAAGCCGCGCACGGCCAGCGGATTGCCGTCGACCAGCATGAACGGCGGCACGTCCTGCGAGATCGCACTCGCGAAGCCGACCATGGCGTGCGCGCCCACCGAGACGAACTGATGGATGCCCGTCAGCCCGCCGATCGTGACCCAGTCGGCCAGGTGCACGTGCCCGGCCAGCGTGGTGTTGTTGGACAGCGTCGTGTGGTTGTCGACCCGGCAGTCGTGCGCGATGTGCGTGTACGCCATGATCCAGTTGTCGTTGCCGACACGCGTGATGCCCCCTGCCCCGGGCACGCCGAGGTTGAAAGTGCAGAACTCGCGGATCACGTTGCGGTCGCCGATGGTGAGCTCGGTGGGCTCACCCGCGTATTTCTTGTCCTGGGGGATCGCGCCGAGCGACGAGAACTGGAAGATCCGGTTGTCGCGCCCGATGATCGTGCGCCCTTCGATCACGCAATGCGCGCCGATGGTGGTGCCCGCGCCGATCCGCACGTGCGGGCCGATCACGGTGTAGGGACCGACCGACACCGAGGCGTCGAGCTGGGCCTGCGGGTCGACGATCGCGGTCGAATGAACCTGGGTCATGCCTTGCAAGAGACGATGAGCCGGATCAGCTGTTGATTTGGCGCATGGCGCACATCAGCGAGGCTTCGCACGCCAGTTCGCTGCCCACGAGCGCACGGCCCTTGAACTTCGAGATGCCGGCCTTCATGCGCTCGATCTCGACTTCCAGCGTGAGCTGGTCGCCCGGCTCCACGGGGCGCTTGAAGCGCGCGCCGTCGATGGCCGCAAAGTAGTAGACCGTGTTGTCGTCGGGCACGATGTCCAGCGAACGGAACGACAGCAGCGCCGCGGCCTGCGCCATGGCTTCGAGCATCAGCACGCCCGGCATCACCGGACGGTGTGGAAAGTGGCCGTTGAAGAAGGGCTCATTCATCGTCACGTTCTTGAGGGCCGTGATTCGCTTGCCCTTCTCCATGCTCAACACCCGGTCCACCAGGAGAAACGGGTAGCGATGCGGCAGCAACTTGAGAATTTGGTGGATATCGAGCGTCGTGTCCGTCATGGTGTTCTGTTCCTGCATCGTCGTCATTGTTTCGAGGGGGCTTTTTCCAGCGCCTTCAGTCGTTCGCGCAGGCTGTGCAACTGCTTGAGTGTTGCCGCATTCTTTTCCCAGTTCGCATTGTCATCGATCGGAAACATGCCGGTGTACTGGCCGGCCTTGCGGATGGAGCGTGTCACCACGGTCGCCGCCGACACGTGCACGCCGTCGGCCACCGTGAGGTGACCCAGCACGATGGCGCCGCCGCCGAAGGTGCAGCGGGCACCGATGGTGGCGCTGCCGGCCACGCCGACGCAGCCCGCCATGGCAGTGTGCTTGCCGACGCGCACGTTGTGGCCGATTTGGATCAGGTTGTCGAGCTTCACGCCGTCTTCGATGACGGTGTCGTCGAGCGCGCCGCGGTCGATGCAGGTGTTGGCACCGATCTCGACGTCGTTGCCGATGCGCACCGCGCCCAGCTGCTCGATCTTGACCCAGGCGCCCTGGTGCGGCGCGAGGCCGAAGCCGTCGGCCCCGATCACCACGCCGGGATGCAGCAGGCAGCGCTCGCCGATGGTGCAGTCTTCGCTGACCGTGACGCGCGACTTCAGCACGGTGCCCGCGCCGATGCGCGCGCCCCGCTCCACCACGCACAGCGCGCCGATGCGCGCGGTGGCGTCGACATGGGCTTCGGGATGGATCACGGCGGAGGGATGGATGCGATCGGCTTCCGGGCGCGCATGGTGCGCTTTCCACAGCTGCGTCAGGCGCGCAAAGTAGTAGTACGGGTCGGGCGTGACGATGTAGGCGCCACGCGCCGCGGCAGCCTCGCGCATGGCGGGCGACACGATGACACAGGCCGCCTTGGAGGCGGCCAGTTCCTGCTGGTATTTGGGATGGCTCAGGAAGCTGAGCGCATCGGGCTGTGCATTCTGAAGCGGCGCGAGCCGCTCGATGGACAGCGTGGCATCTCCATGAAGCTCGCCCCCGAGGGCGTCAACGATGGCTCCGAGCTGCAGCGACACGCCGGTTCGCGGCGTTACTTGCCGGCCGCAGGCGCAGAGGAGCCGACCGACGCGTTGAGCGCCTTGATCACCTTGTCGGTGATGTCGTGCTTCGGGTTGATGTAGATCGCTTCCTGGAGGATGGCGTCGTACTTTTCAGCTTCGGCGACCTGCTTGACCACGCGGTTGGCGCGCTCGTAGACCTGCTGGAGCTCTTCGTTCTTGCGCGCGTTCAGGTCTTCCTGGAACTCGCGGCGCTTGCGCTGGAAGTCGCGGTCCTGGTCGACCAGCGAACGCTGGCGCGAGACGCGCTGGCTTTCCGACAGGGTCGGTGCCTCGCGCTCGAACTTCTCCGAGGCCGTCTTCAACGCATCGCCCTGCACGGTCAGGTCCTTTTCGCGCTTGAGGAATTCAGCCTCGAGCTTGGCTTGCGCGGTCTTGGCCGGCTGCGCTTCGCGCAGCACACGGTCGGGGTTCACGAAACCGATGCGAAAGCTTTCCTGGGCCTGCGCGGGCGCAGCCATGAGGGCAAAAGCGGGAATCAGGAACGCGCCGGCGGCGGCGCGAATCAAATGCTTCATTTAGAAAGACGTTCCGATCTGGAATTGGAGGCGCTGAATTCTATCCTTCGGGATCACGACGAACCCGGTGCTCGGATCCGTCACTTCCTTCTGGGACTTGACGGGGAAGGCGTAGGCCAGGCGCAGCGGGCCCAGCGGCGAGATCCAGCTGATGCCCAGGCCGACCGAGGCGCGCAGCTTCTTCTGGGCCTTCCATTGCTCGTCCGTCACGTTAGGTGCACGGGAACCGAACACGTTGCCGACGTCGAAGAAGCCGTACAGGCGCAGCGTGCGGTCGTTGCCGGCGCCGGGGAACGGCGTGCTCAGCTCGGCATTGAAGATGGCCTTCTTGGTACCGCCCAGTGCCGCGCCTTCGGTCTGGCCGAGCAGCGGCTGGTCGCGTGGGCCCAGCGAGTTCTGCTCGAAGCCGCGGATCGAACCCAGGCCACCGGCGTAGAAGTTCTTGAAAATCGGGTAGACCTTGCCACCGAAGGCCTTGGCATAACCCACTTCACCGTTGATGGCGAAGGTGTACTGCTTGTTGATTGCGAAGAACTGCTGGTACTGGTAGCTGGTCTTCAGGTACTTCATGTCGCCGCCCACGCCCAACTCGAGGTTGGCGCGCTGCAGGCGGCCAGTGGTCGGGACCAGCGCGCTGTCGCGGCTGTCGCGGCCCCAGCCCACGGTCAGCGGGATGCCCCAGACACTCTTCTGGTCGCAGCTGGTGACGAACCAGCCGGTCGCGTCCTTGCCGCAGTGGAAGTAGTTCAGGTACGACTGCGGCGTGGTGAGGCCGGCGAGCGCCGAGCGGTTCGGGTCGAACGCGTAGCGCTCCAGGCCGACGCCGAAGAAGACGGTGTCGAGTTCGCTGAACGGCACGCCGAAACGGATCGAGGCGCCCTGGTTCACCAGCTTGTAGTCGCCGTCTTCGTTCGTGGAGTACGGACGCGTCGTCGTGTGGTAGACGCTGATCGTGCGCGAGATGCCGTCCTTCGTGAAGTACGGGTCGGTGGTGGTCAGCGACAGCGTGCGGTTGTACTTGCTGGTGTTGACCTGCACGCCCAGGAAATTGCCCGAGCCGAACACGTTTTCCTGCGAGATGCCGAAGGTCAACGCGACCTTTTCCGCGCTCGAGTAGCCGGCACCCAACTGCAGCGTGCCGGTGGGCTTCTCGGCCACGTTGACGGTCAGGTCGACCTGGTCGGGCGAGCCGGGCACTTCCTGGGTCTCGACGTTCACTTCGGTGAAGAAGCCCAGGCGGTCCACGCGGTCGCGCGAGACCTTGATCTTGTCGCCGTCGTACCACGAGGCTTCGAACTGACGGAACTCGCGGCGGATCACTTCGTCGCGCGTCTTGTTGTTGCCGCCGACCGACACGCGGCGCACGTACACGCGGCGCGAGGGCTCGGCCTGCAGCGTGAGCGTGACGCGGTTGTTCACGCGGTCGATGTCCGGACGCGCCTGCACGCGGGCGAAGGCGTAGCCGAAGGTGCCGAAGTAGTCGCTGAAGGCCTTGGTGGTCTCGGTGACTTGCTCGCCGTTGTAGGGCTCGCCGGGCTTGATCGTGATGAGCGACTTGAACTCGTCGTCGCGGCCCAGGTAGTTGCCGTCGAGCTTGATGCCCGCCACCACGAACTTCTCGCCTTCGGTGATGTTCACCGTGACGCTCAGGTCCTTGCGGTCCGGCGAAATGGCGACCTGGGTCGAATCGATGCGGAACTCGAGGTAGCCGCGGGTGATGTAGTAGCTCTTCAGTGTCTCGAGGTCGGCGTTGAGCTTGGCGCGCGAGTACTGGTTCGACTTGGTGTACCAGCTCATGAAGCCGCCGCTGTCCTGGTCGAACAGGCTCAGCAGCGTCGATTCGCTGAAGGCCTTGTTGCCGACCACATGCACTTCGCGGATGCGGGCGGATTCGCCTTCGGTCACGGTGAACGTCAGGTTCACGCGGTTGCGCTCGATGGGCGTGACGGTGGTCACGACGTTCGCGTTGTAGAGGCTCCGGCTCACGTACTGGCGCTTGAGTTCCTGCTCCGCGCGGTCGGCCAGGGCCTTGTCGTACGGGCGACCGTCGGCCAGCCCGATTTCACGCAGCGCCTTCTGCAGCGCAGCCTTGTCGAATTCCTTGGCGCCGACGAAGTCGACGTCGGCAATGGTGGGCCGCTCTTCGACGATCACCACCAGCACGTTGCCGTTGACGTCGATGCGCACGTCCTTGAACAACCCCAGGTCGAACAGCGCGCGGATCGCGGCCGAGCCGCGTTCGTCGCTGTAGGTGTCGCCCACACGCAGGGGCAGCGATCCGAAGATCGTGCCGGCCTCGACGCGTTGCAAGCCTTCGACGCGGATATCGCGCACCGTGAAAGGCTCGACGGCCCAAGCGGCCGTGGCCGCCAGCGTGCTGGCCACCACCGCGGCAACGCTACGCAGGCGAAAGCGACTGAAGTTTGTGTTCATCTGTGAATTGGGCCGGCACGGAAAGGGCCGGCAGAAAGTTAACCAAAGAGCCGCGTGACGTCGTTGAAGAGTGCGACCGACATCATCACCAGCAGCAAGGCGACACCGCCACGCTGCAGCCGTTCCATCCAGGCGTCGGAGACGCTTTTCCCGGTCAGCCCCTCCCAAAGATAATACATCAGGTGCCCCCCATCGAGGACCGGCAGCGGCATCAGGTTGAGCACCCCGAGGCTCACGCTGATGAGCGCGAGAAAGACCAGGTACTGCGTCAGACCGAGGCTGGCGGACTTGCCGGCGTAATCAGCAATTGTTAAGGGACCGCTCAGGTTCTTGATCGAGGCCTCGCCGATCAGCATCTTGCCCATCATGCGAACCGTGAGCGCGGACACCTCCCAGGTGCGCACCACGCCGCGCCAGACGCCGTCGATGACGCCCTGGCGCACCGTGACCATCTCGGGCGGCGCGCCGACGTAGGCGCCGATGCGCGCGACCTTGGTAGCGCCCTCTTCGCGCACTTCCGGCTTGACTTCGAGCGAGAGCGGCTGGCCGCCGCGCTGGAGCTGCCAGGTTTGCGTGCGCGCCTGCCCGGAGGCATCGATCGAGGCACGGATGACTTCGCGCAGCTGCTGCCCGTCGAGGATGGGGGTGTCGCCAATGGCCAGGACCAGGTCGCCGTGGCGAAGGCCCGAACGCTCCGCCGCGCTGCCCGCCATGACCTCGCCGATCTCGGGACGGGTCAGCGGTGCGACCACGCCGATCTTGCGAAACATCTGCGGATCGGCGTCCTTGGCCTCCATGCGGCTCAGCGGCAGGACCAGCTGGCGACCGGGCCGACCGCCCTCGCCCGCCACTTCGAGCGTGAGGTCGCGGCCGTCGAGCGCGCCGCGCGTCATGCGCCAGCGCAGGTCTTCGAAGGACTGGACCGGCGACAGGTCGCCATCGAAACCGGCCTGGGTGATGTGTTCGCCGCCGCGCAGGCCGGCCGCCTCGGCCAGCGACGCCGCCACGGGCCGGGCCAGCTTGGCCACGGGCTCATCGACGCCGATCCAGTTGACCGCCGTGTACAGAACGACCGCCAGCAGCAGGTTGGCGATCGGACCGGCGGCCACGATGGCTGCGCGCGAGCGCAGTGGCTGGGTGTTGAAGGCGCGGTGCCGCTCCTCGGGCGCCACGGGGCCTTCGCGCTCGTCGAGCATCTTGACGTAGCCGCCGAACGGAAAGGCGCCAATCACGAACTCGGTCTGCTGCCCCGGATGCTGCCGCTTGGGCTGCCAGCGCAGGAGGGCCTTGCCGAAGCCGACCGAGAAGCGCTCCACCTTGACGCCGCAGGCCACGGCCACGCGGTAGTGGCCGTATTCATGGACCGCGATGAGGACGCCGAGAGCGACCACAAAAGCTATGACGGTGAGCATCGGGGTCCTCTGCGCAGTAGGGAATCAGGCCGCGAAACGTGCCGCGGCGGCATTGGCCGCCTCGCGGGCGCTGGCGTCGAGCGCCAGCAGGTCGGCCAGCGATGCCGGCTTGGAGGGCATGACCGCCTCCAAAGTTTCCAGGTTGACCGCATGAATGCGATCGAAACGCAGGCGCCGGTCGAGAAAGGCGGCCACAGCCACCTCGTTGGCCGCGTTCAGCACCGCCGTGGTGCCCGACGCGGCGCGCAAGGCCTGCCACGCCAGGCCCAGACCGGGGAACAGCGCAGGATCGGGCGCGTCGAAGGTCAGCGAGCCCATCTGGCGGAAATCGAGCCGTGCCGCCCCGCTTTCGATGCGCTCCGGCCAAGCCAGCCCGACCGCGATCGGCACCCGCATGTCGGGCGTGCCGAGTTGGGCGATGACCGAGGCGTCGGTGAACTGCACCATCGAATGGACCACGCTCTGCGGGTGGATGACGACCTCGATCTGCTCTGGCGACACGCCGAACAGGTGGCGCGCCTCGATCACCTCGAGCGCCTTGTTCATCATCGTGGCCGAGTCGACCGAGATCTTGCGGCCCATGACCCAGTTCGGGTGCGCACAGGCCTGCTCGGGCGTCACGGCGCCCAGTGTGTCGGGCGCGCGCGTGCGGAACGGGCCGCCCGACGCCGTGAGGATGATCTTGTCGATGCGACGCGCCCAGGTGGACGGGTCTTCGGGCAGCGACTGGAAAATGGCCGAATGCTCGCTGTCGATGGGCAGCAGCGTGGCGCCGCCCTCCTGCACCGTGCGCATGAACAGCTCGCCGCCGACGACCAGCGCCTCCTTGTTGGCCAGCAGCAGGCGCTTGCCGGCGCGCGCGGCGGCCAGGCATGGCGCGAGGCCAGCGGCGCCGACGATGGCGGCCATCACGGCGTCGACTTCGTCATCCGACGCTATTTTTTCGAGAGCATCGTCGCCCATCAGGACGCGGGTCGGCAGGTTGTTCTGCTTGAGCTTTTCGGCCAGCAGCGCGGCATGCGGCGCACTGGCCATGACGGCGAAGCGCGGCGAGAAGCGCGCGCATTGGGCCAGCAGCTCGTCGACCTTGGTGGCCGCCGAGAGCGCAAACACCTCGAAGCGTTCGGGGTGGCGGGCAATGACGTCGAGCGTGCTGACACCGACCGAACCGGTCGAGCCAAGCACCGTGACACGTTGTTTGGGAGTGTTCACAGGAAAGCCAGCATCATGGCAATGGGAAGTGCCGGCAAGAGGGCATCCACGCGGTCGAGCACGCCGCCGTGGCCGGGCAGCAGCCGGCTGCTGTCCTTGGCGCCGGCGCTGCGCTTGATCAGCGATTCGACGAGGTCGCCGACGACGCTCATCGCCGCCAGGAACACCGCCCCGATCAGCAGCAGCCACCAGCCGCGCTCATGCAGGCGGGTGTAGAGGCTGGGCACCGTGGCGCCCAGGCTCTTGTCGGCCCAGACCCAGGCGAACGCCAGCACGATGACGCCGGCCATGCCGCCCCAGACACCTTCCCAGCTCTTGCCGGGGCTGATGGCGGGCGCCAGCTTGGCGCGCGTGAACTTCAGGCCGAAGGCGCGGCCGGCGAAATAGGCGAACACGTCCGCCACCCAGACCAGCACCAGAATCGACAGCAGGAAGTTGATGCCGACCATGCGCGCCTGCACCGCCGCGAGCCATGCGACCCACAGCGCCAGCAGGCCGCCCACCAGCCGCAGCCCGCGCGGAATGCGGGGCCAGCCAGGCACCGCGACGCGCAGCAGCGCCGCGCCGCCGAGCACCCAGGCCGCACTGGCCAGGGACCACATGAGAAACAGGCGCTGCTCCAGCAGCCCCAGCCACCACGACAGCCCGCACAGCGCCACCATCTCGGCGCCCAGGAACAGCGACATGCCCTGCCCGTAGCCGTTCAGGCGCCCCCACTCCCACGCGGCGGCGCCGATCAGCACCAGCATCACGCAGGCGAAGGGAATGTGGTTTCGGTAGAACAGCGCCGGCAGCAGGATCGCGAGCAGCACGATCGCCGTGAGGATGCGTTGTTTGAGCATGCGGAAGGTGGTGTCGGGCCGTTGTCAGGCCGCGGAAGCCGAGACCTGCGCCGAGGTCTGGCCGAAGCGACGCTCGCGACCCTGGAACGCGGCAATGGCCTCGTCCAGCGCAGCCTCGTCGAACTCGGGCCACAGCTTGTCGCTGAAGAACAGCTCGGCGTAGGCACTCTGCCAAAGCAGGAAATTCGACAGCCGCTGCTCGCCACCCGTGCGGATGAACAGGTCGGGGTCGGGCACGTGGGCCAGCGCCATGGCGCGATCGAGGTTCATCTCGGTCATGGGCAGGCCCTGCTCGGCGAGCTTGGCCGCGGCGCGCGCGATGTCCCAGCGCCCGCCGTAGTTGAAGCAGATGTTGAGAATCAGACGCGAGTTGTGGGCCGTGGTCTGCTCGGCCGACACTAGGCCGGCCACCATCTTGTCGGACAGGCCGGCGCGTTCGCCCACGAAATGCAGCCGCACGCCATCGGCATTGAGGCGCGGCACTTCGCGCGCCAACGCCCCGACCATCAGCTGCATCAGACCGGAGACTTCTTCAGGGGGACGGTTCCAGTTCTCCGAGGAGAACGCGAACACGGTGAGCACGCCCACGCCACGGTCGGCGCAGGCCTTGACGCAGCGCCGCAGCGACTCCACGCCCTGCTTGTGCCCCGCCACGCGGGGCAGGAAGCGCTTGGTGGCCCACCGGCCATTGCCATCCATGACGATGGCAACGTGGTGCGGAGGGGGCGTCGTCTGCGGCGAGGAGGCCATGCGGAGCCTCAAACGGCCATGATCTCCGCTTCTTTCGCGGCGACCAGACGGTCGATTTCCGCGATGTGCTTGTCGGTGACCTTCTGGATGTCGCCTTCGGCGCGTTTCTGGTCATCTTCCGAGGCCAACTTGTCCTTCACGAGCTTCTTGACCGCCTCGTTCGCGTCACGGCGCAGGTTGCGCGTGGCGATCTTGGCGCTTTCGCCTTCGTTGCGGACCAGCTTGGTCATTTCCTTGCGGCGCTCTTCGCTCATGGCGGGCAGCGGCACGCGGATCAGGTCGCCCATCGACGCGGGGTTCAGGCCCAGGTCGCTTTCGCGGATGGCCTTCTCGATCTTGGCGCCCATGCCCTTTTCCCAGGGCTGGACACTGATGGTGCGCGAGTCGAGCACCGACACGTTCGCCACCTGGCTCAGCGGCACCTGCGAGCCGTAGTACTCGACATGGATCGAGTCGAGCAGCGCCGAGTTGGCGCGGCCCGTGCGGATCTTGGTGAGGTTGTTCTGGAAGGCGGCGAGCGACTGATTCATCTTCGCGTCGGTCGCACTGCGAATGTCTGCAATGGTCATCTCATTTACTCCTAGGCATGCACCAGCGTGCCCTCGTCCTCGCCCATCACGACGCGCTTGAGGGCGCCGTTCTTGAGGATCGAGAACACCTTGATCGGCAGCTTCTGATCGCGGCACAGCGCGAAGGCCGTGGCGTCCATGATGCCGAGGTTCTTGGCGATCGCCTCGTCGAAACTCAACGTGGCGTAGCGGGTTGCATTGGGGTCGATTTTCGGATCGGCCGTGTACACGCCGTCCACCTTGGTCGCCTTGAGCACCAGCTCGGCGCCGATTTCGGCACCGCGCAGCGCGGCGGCCGTGTCGGTCGTGAAGAAGGGGTTGCCGGTACCGGCCGCAAACACCACGACCTTGCCCTCTTCGAGGTACTGCAAGGCCTTGGGACGCACATAGGGCTCGACCACCTGCTCGATGGCGATGGCGGACATCACGCGGGCCACGAGGCCCTGCTTGTCCATCGCATCGGCCAGGGCCAGCGAGTTCATGACGGTGGCCAGCATGCCCATGTAGTCGGCCGTGGCGCGGTCCATGCCGACGGAGCCTCCCGCGACGCCGCGGAAGATGTTGCCGCCGCCGATCACGACCGCCACCTGGACGCCCATGTTCACGACCTCGGCCACTTCTTCGACCATGCGCACGATGGTGGCGCGGTTGATGCCGAAGGCGTCATCGCCCATCAATGCCTCACCCGACAGCTTCAACAAGATTCGCTTGTGGGCTGGGCGGGCATCAGACATGGGCATTTTCCTTAGAGGGTTGGCGGGGGCGAGTGTAAAACGTGGCGGCGAAAAAGCGGCGGCACGCTGTCGCGCACCGCCGCTTGGAGGCCTGCCGGATCAGGCGGCAGCCTTGGCAGCAGCGACCTGGGCAGCGACTTCGGCAGCGAAGTCGTCAACCTTCTTCTCGATGCCTTCGCCGACCACGTACAGGGTGAAGCCCTTGATCGTGGTGTTGGCGGCCTTGAGCATCTGCTCGACGGTCTGCTTGTCGTTCTTCACGAACGGCTGGTTGTGCAGCGAGACTTCCTTGAGGTACTTCTGCACGCCGCCTTCGATGCGCTTGGCAACGATGTCGGCCGGCTGCGGCTTCTTGCCTTCGGCTTCAGCGACCTTGCGGTCTTCTTCAGCCTTGCCAGCGGCCACGGCGCGCTCTTTTTCGATCAGCTCGGCAGGCACGTCCGAGGCCTGGATGGCGACCGGCTTCATGGCGGCGATGTGCATCGCGACGTCCTTCGCCGAGGTGTCGTCACCTTCGAATTCGACCATCACGCCGATGCGCGTGCCGTGCAGGTACGACGCCAGCTTGCCGTTGCCCGTGAAGTGCTTGAAGCGGCGGAAGCTCATGTTCTCGCCGATCTTGCCGATCAGGCCCTTGCGCACGTCTTCGAGCGTGGGGCCAAAGCCGTCCTGCTCGTAAGCCAGCGCGCCCAGCGCGGCGATGTCGGCGGGGTTGTTCTTGGCGACCAGCATCGCGGCAGCGTTGGCCATGGCCAGGAAGCTGTCGTTCTTGGTGACGAAGTCGGTTTCGCAGTTGATTTCGATCATGCCGCCGGCAGCGCCGTCGACGAAAGCCGTGACCACGCCTTCAGCGGTGATGCGGCCCGATGCCTTGCCAGCCTTGTTGCCAAGCTTGATGCGCAGCAGCTCTTCGGCCTTTTCCATGTTGCCGTCGGCCTCCGTCAGGGCCTTCTTGCATTCCATCATGGGCGCATCGGTCTTCGCGCGCAGTTCGCCGACCATGCTTGCGGTGATTGCAGCCATTTGTGTATCTCCGTAAATCCAAAAATCAGGTTAAAAAAAAGGGGCACCCAAGCCCCTTCTTCAGGCTCGCGAACGCGCCTATCAGGCCGAAGCGCCTTCTTCGACTTCGACGAATTCGTCGCCGCTGCCTTCGGCAACGGCCTTGACCACGTCACCACCGGCGCTGTTGCGGCCTTCGATGATGGCGTCGGCGATGCCACGGGCGTACAGCGTGACGGCCTTCGACGAGTCGTCGTTGCCGGGGATCACGTAGTCGATGCCTTCGGGCGAGTGGTTGGAGTCGACCACGCCGATCAGCGGGATGCCGAGCTTCTTGGCTTCGGCCACGGCGATCTTGTGGAAGCCCACGTCGATCACGAAGATGGCGTCGGGCAGCGCAGCCATGTCCTGAATGCCGCCGATGTCCTTCTCGAGCTTCGCGATTTCGCGCGAGAACGTGAGCTGTTCTTTCTTGCTCAGGCTGTCGAGGCCGGCTTCTTGCTGGGCCTTCATGTCCTTCAGACGCTTGATCGAGGTCTTGACGGTCTTGAAGTTGGTCAGCATGCCGCCGAGCCAGCGGGTGTCAACGAAAGGCACGCCGGCGCGGCGAGCTTCTGCAGCGACGATTTCACGGGCTTGACGCTTCGTGCCGACCATCAGGATCGTGCCGCGGTTGGCCGTGAGTTGCTTGGCGTACTTCATCGCGTCCTGGAACATCGGGAGCGACTTTTCCAGGTTGATGATGTGAATCTTGTTGCGGTGACCGAAGATGAACGGAGCCATCTTGGGGTTCCAGAAGCGGGTTTGGTGACCGAAGTGGACACCGGCTTCCAGCATTTCGCGCATGGTGGTCGACATTGAATTTACTCCAAAGGTTGGGTCTAAAATCCAGCCCGTTTTGCGCCCCTTCGACGGGGTCGCAACACCTTGATTGGGCCGGTTTGCGGATGTGCTTGACTGGCGGCGACAAAACTGTCGCATAACCAGCGAAACCCAAAGAGTATAGCACGGCGGCCACCCCCTCCTCTCTCGAACCGAGCCGTTCCAAGGTACCCTCGACGCCATGAACGACCTTCACGCCACCCGTCTCACCCTTCTGGCTGGCGGTTCCGATGCGCGCACCGAAATGGAGCGCGCCATCGCGCTCTCCGAATCCCCGGCCTGCGCCCACGTTTTCACCCGCACGATGTTCGACGAGGCCCGCGTGGCCGCCGCCGCATCGGCGCCCGAAAGCCGGCTAGCCGGGCTTGCCTTCACCAGCAAGGACCTGTTCGACGTCGCCGGCCAACCGACACCCGCCGGATCGGCCGTGCTCTCGCACGCACCGGCCGCCCCGGCCGATGCGCTCGCCGTGGCGCGGCTGCGCGCCGCCGGCGGCGTGCTGACCGGGCGCACCAACATGACGGAGTTCGCCTTTTCCGGCGTCGGCGTCAACCCGCACCACGGCACGCCAGCCAACGCGAGCGACACCGCCACGCCACGCATTCCGGGCGGCTCGTCGTCCGGCGCGGCGATTTCGGTGGCAAGCGGCGCGGCCTTCATCGGCCTGGGCTCCGACACCGGCGGCTCGATCCGCATCCCGGCCGCGCTGAACGGCATCGTCGGCTTCAAGAACACCGCCCGCCTCACGCCGGCCGACGGCGCGTTGCCGCTGTCGACCACGCTCGACACCGTCTGCGCCATGACCCGCTCGGTGCGCGACGCCGTCACCGCGCACGAGATCCTCTCGGCGCGGCAGGTGACGCCCGGCTCGGCGCCGCTGTCGGCCTACCGGCTGGCCGTCGTGAAGAACGTCTTCCTCGACGACCTCGAGCCCACCGTGGCCACGGCCTTCGAGCGCACCCTCGCGACCCTGCGCGCCACGGGCGCTCATATCCACGAGATCGAACTGCCCGAGCTGGCCGACCTGCAGGCCATCAACGCCACCGGCGGCTTCTCGGCGGCCGAGTCGTACGCCTGGCACAGGCTGCTGCTGGAGCGCAGCGGCGCCGGCTACGACCCGCGCGTGGCGCAGCGCATCCTGCGCGGCGCCGGCATGAAGGCACACGAGTACATCGACCTGGTCCGCGCCCGCCGCGAATGGATCGCCCGCGTCGAGAAGGCGCTGGCACCGTTCGACGCCGTGGTGTCGCCGACCGTGCCGATCACGGCGCCGTCCATCGCCAGCGTGGCACCGGGTGCCGAGCGCGACGACGAATTCTTCGGCGTCAACGCGCTGCTGCTGCGCAACCCGTCGATCATCAACATGCTCGACGGCTGCGCCATTTCGCTGCCCTGCCACGCCGACGGCGAACTGCCGGTCGGCCTGATGCTGTGGCACTGCGCGATGCACGACGACGCCGTGCTCGCGGTGGCCCTCCAGGCCGAACGCACGCTACAGAAATAACCGCTGTCACCGCCCGCCTCACGGGCGTCAGCCGCCTCTTTTATCTAGAACATTTCAATGAAAATCGCGATCGTGGGCGCCGGCATCGTCGGCGTCACCACCGCCTGGGAACTGGTTTCCGACGGCCATGAAGTGAGCGTGTTCGAGCGCCGAGGCGCCGCAGCCGAAGAGGCCAGCTTTGCCAACGCCGGCGTGGTCGCGCCGGGTTATGTCACGCCGTGGGCCGCACCGGGCATGCGCGGCAAGGTGCTGCGCTCGCTGCTGTCTTCGCACGGCGCCATCAAGCTGCGCTGGCCGCTGAGTTCGCGCGACCTCGGCTGGATGTCGCGCTGGCAGAAGGCCTGCAAGCTCGAGACCTACCTGGCCAACCGCGCCCGCATGCAGCGGCTGGCTTTCTACAGCCGCACCCGGCTGCACGCGGTGACGGAAGCGCGGGAGCTGAGCTACGAACGCAGCGATGGCTACCTGGTGCTGCTGCGCTCGAAGCGCGAGAAAAAACTGGTGCAACCCGGGCTGGAGGTGCTGCGTTCGGCCGGCAGCGTGTTCCGCGAAATCGACGCCGACGAGGCCCGCCTGATCGAGCCCGCGCTCAACCCCGACACCCCGCTGGCAGGCGCGATCCACCTGCCGGAAGACGAGGTCGCGAACTGCCGCCAGTTCGCGCTGCTGCTCAAGTGGGAGGCCGAGGCTTTGGGCGCGCAGTTCCACTTCAACTGCGATATCGCCCCCCTGAGCCGCGCCGCACCCACCTCGCTAACACTGGCCAGCGGCTCGGACGCGCTGCAGTTCGACGCCATCGTGGTCTGCGCCGGACTGTCGTCCGCCACACTGCTGCGCCCTCTGGGGCTGCGCATTCCGCTGGCGCCGGTCTACGGCCATTCGGTCAGCGCCCCGGTGCGCGAGCCGCTCAACGCGCCGCGCAGCGCGGTGATGGACGAGCGCTACAAGGTTGCGATCTCCCGCCTGGGCCAGCGCGTGCGCGTGGCCGGCAGCGCCGAGATCGGCGGCTCGCCCGACGCCATGAGCCCGGCCGCGATCCAGACGCTCTACAAGGTGCTGCACGACTGGTTCCCGGGCGCTGCCACATTGCAGTCGGGCATCCAGCAATGGAAGGGCGCCCGTCCGATGCTGCCCGACGGCCCGCCGGTGCTGGGCGCCAGCGGCATTCCCGGCGTGTGGCTCAACCTGGGCCACGGCTCGAGCGGCTGGGCACTGTCGTGCGGCAGCGCGCGCGTGCTCGGCGACCTGATTGGAGGGCAAGACCCCGGCATCGACCTCGAAGGCCTGGGGATCGAGCGGCTCAGTCTTTAGAACCCCAGCGGCGCAGTTGCTCGGGGGTGGCCGGTTTTTCCACCGGCAGTTCGGGCCGGGGCGCCCAGCGTTGGGCGATCAACCCCAGGACAGCCGGCGCAATCAGTCCGAAGAACACCAGCACCACCAGGTCCACGCCCAGCATCAGCCACTGCGTGCCGGACCCCGCTTCGACCGGCACGTCGAGCCACCGGATGACGCCGATGCCATAGCCTACGCCCAGCGCCCAGGCGACGTCGCGCAGCGGCACCCGGCGCAACAGCTCGGCCAGCAGGAACAGCCCCCACACCACGATCAGCAGGCCGACCGCCCAGGCCGCGCCGGCGATCATCGCTGCGGCCGTGCCAACGAACCCGGCCAGGCACGCCAGCAGCAAAACCAGCAACCAGCCGAAGGTCTTGAGCGTCATCGGTCGATGATAGGAGGCGCGGCGTCGGCGGCACAATGGCTCGATGCATCGCATCACGTCCGCCAGCGCCGCCGATCTGTTCGACATCGCCGCCACGCGCCGCATCGAGCAGACAGCCGCCTCCGCCCTACCCCGCCACACGCTGATGCAGCGCGCCGGCCTCGCTGCGGCACGGCTCGCAATGGCACTCGCGCCGCACGCGCGAACGATCTGGATCGCCTGCGGCCCCGGGAACAACGGCGGCGACGGCTTCGAAGCCGCGGCGCAACTGCGGCATCGCGGCTTCTTTCCGGTCGTCACCTTCGTGGGCGATGAAGGCCGGCTGCCAGCGGATGCCAAGGCGTCGCTGCAGCGTGCGCGCGATGCGGGCGTCGGCTTCGCCTCGGCGCCGCCATCAAGCTTCGAGCTGGCGGTGGATGCGCTGCTCGGCATCGGATCGACACGGCCGCCGTCGGGCGCAATGGCCGAATGGCTTGCGCGGATGCACACGGGCGCACCACCGGTGCTCAGCCTCGACGTGCCCTCGGGCCTCGACGCCGACACCGGCATGCTGGCCTCCAACACAGATCAAGCATCGGCATCGGTCCGCACCACCCTCACCTTCCTCACGCTGAAACCCGGCCTGTTCACGGCGCAAGGCCGCGACGCGGCCGGCACGGTGTGGTTCGACGACCTGGGCTGCAGCCCTTTCATCCAGGAGCGACCGACGGCCCGCCTCGCAGGCGCGCCCGATCTCCAACCGCGCACCCACGCCTCGCACAAGGGCAGCTACGGCGATGTCGCCGTGATCGGCGGCGCCTCGGGCATGGCCGGCGCCGCGCTGCTGGCCGGCTCGGCCGCGCTCCATGCGGGCGCGGGACGCGTGTTCGTCGGATTGCTCGATCCCCGCGCAGCGCCCGTCGACACCTCGCAGCCAGAGCTGATGCTGCGCGACGCCCACGCGCTGGACCTCGCCGGCATGACGGTCGTATGCGGCTGCGGTGGCGGCGATGCCGTGCGCGACCTGCTGCCGCGCGTGCTGTCGACGGCCGCCGCGCTGGTGCTCGACGCCGACGCGCTCAACGCCATCGCCGCCGATCCGTCACTTCAGGCGCAACTGATCGCGCGAGGCCAAGCCGGCGCTCCCACCGTGCTCACGCCGCACCCGTTGGAAGCCGCGCGCCTGCTCGGCGACACGACGGGTGGCGTGCAAGCCAACCGCCTCGCCGCGGCCCGTGCGCTGGCGTCGCGCTTCGGCGCGGTGACAGCGCTCAAGGGATCTGGAACAGTGATTGCCGACGCGAGCGACGGGCCGCCGGTCATCAACCCGACCGGCAATGCCCGCCTTGCCACCGCAGGCACCGGCGATGTGCTCGCCGGCATGATCGGCGCGGCGCTCGCGATGCGCCGCCCCGCATTCGAGGCGGCATGCGAAACCGTCTGGCAGCACGGCCGCATCGCCGACCTGTGGCCGGCCGATGCAGCCCCGCTCACGGCAGGCTCGCTGGCCCGCCGCGCGCCCGACTGAGCGCAGGACTCAGCCGCGCCCGACGAAGGGCATCTTCGTGGCCATGATGGTGTGGAAGAGCACGTTGGCTTCCAGCGGCAGGTTTGCCATGTAGAGCACCGACTGGCCGACGATCTTGACGTCGATCAGCGGCTCGATCGCGAGTTCGCCGTTGGCCTGCGGCACGCCGGTGGCCATGCGCGCGGCCAGCTCGGTCATGGCATTGCCCACGTCCACCTGCCCCACCGCGATGTCGTACTTGCGGCCGTCGAGCGAAGCAGTCTTGGTCAGCCCTTCGACCGCGTGCTTGGTCGAGGTGTAGGCGGCAGAATTCGGCCGCGGCGTGGTCGCCGAGATCGACCCGTTGTTGATGATGCGGCCGCCCCGCGGCGTCTGCGCCTTCATCGTGCGGAAGGCCTGCTGGATGCAGAAGAACATGCCGGTGAGGTTGATGTCCACCACGCCCTTCCACTGCTCGGGCGTCCAGTCCTCGAACGGTCCCGGCGGGTTGCCCACGCCGGCGTTGTTGAACAGCAGATGGACGCGCCCGAAGCGCTCGACCGTGGCGCCGAACAGCGCCTGCACCGAGTCGGCATTGGCCACGTCGGTCGGCACCGCGAAGGCACGCGCACCCGCGCCCGATTCTTCCGCCACCTGCTCCAGCGGCTCGAGGCGGCGCCCCGCAAGGGCCACGCTCCAGCCGTCCGCCAGCAGGGCCAGCGCGGCCGCACGGCCGATGCCCGACCCCGCGCCCGTGACGATCGCGATGCGGCCCTTGTTGTTTTCCACGCTCATGCTCCAAGTCTCCTTTTCAACTGATCCATACACACGGTAAGCAAACCGGTAGTGTGCACGGCGCGCCTCATCCGCGGCGGGGCTTGCGCCCCTTGCCCTGCATCTTGTTGGCGGCTTTCTTCACCGCCGACTTGAAGGCCTGCATGGCCGATTGCGGACCGGCGGGCACCGCAGCAGCGCCGCCGCCACCGTGCTCCGAACGCGACTCGCCACCGGCCTCCGCCTTGTGGCGGGAGCTTCGCTTGGCCGACGCCTTCACCGGCGCGCCGCCCTTGTCCTTCATGGCGCGCGAAGTCAGGTCCTCGCCTTCGCGCACGAGGCGGAAGTCGATCTTGCGGCCATCGAGGTCGACGCGGCTCACCTGCACCCGCACCCGCGTGCCGATGGCGTAGCGGATGCCGGTGCGCTCGCCGCGCAACTCCTGGCGCATCTCGTCGAACTTGAAGTACTCGCCGCCGAGCTCGGTGATGTGGACCAGGCCCTCGACGTACATCGCATCGAGCGTGACGAAGATGCCGAAGGTGGTGGCCGCCGTGACCACGCCGCCGTATTCCTCGCCGAGGTGCTCGCGCATGTACTTGCACTTGAGCCAGGCCTCGACGTCGCGGCTGGCCTCGTCGGCGCGGCGCTCGTTGGCGCTGCAATGCAGGCCGGCGGCTTCCCAGGCCAGCACTTCCTTGCTGGGCGCGACGGTCGCCTTCTGCGGCTTGTTGGTCGGCGCCTTGACGCGCGAAGCGAGCCGCTTGGCCAGCTTGGCATGCGCCTCGCCGGGCGTGGGCAGCATCGGCAGCTGGTAGCGCGTCTTGCCGAGGATCGCCTTGATCACGCGGTGCACCAGCAGGTCGGGGTAGCGACGGATCGGGCTGGTGAAGTGCGTGTAGGCCTCGTAGGCCAGGCCGAAGTGGCCGCTGTTGATCGGCGTGTAGATCGCCTGCTGCATCGAGCGCAGCAGCATGGTGTGGATCTGCTGCGCGTCGGGGCGCTCCTTGGTGGCTTCGGCAATCGCCTGGAACTCGCCGGGGCGCGGCTCGTCGGTGATGCTCAGGCCGACGCCCATGGCCTTCAGGTAGCCGCGCAGGATTTCCTTCTTCTCGGGCGTCGGGCCTTCGTGCACGCGGAATAAGCCCGGGTGCTTGCCTTCGGCGATGAAGTCGGCGCTACAGACGTTGGCGGCGAGCATCGCCTCCTCGATCAGGCGGTGCGCCTCGTTGCGCGTGCGCGGCACGATCTTCTCGATGCGGCCGGCGTCGTCGCAGATGATCTGCGTCTCGGTGGTTTCGAAGTCGACCGCGCCGCGCTTGCCGCGCTGCTTGAGCAGGGCCTTGTAGACGTCGGCGAGGTTCAGCAGGTCCTTGACGCGGTCCTTGCGCTTGGCCGCTTCGGGTCCGCGCGTGTTGCCGAGGATGGCGGCGACTTCGGTGTACGTGAAGCGCGCATGGCTGAACATCACGGCCGGATAGAACTGGTAGGCGTAGATCTCGCCATCGGCGGCAACCAGCATGTCGCACACCATGCACAGGCGCTCGACCTCGGGGTTCAGCGAGCACAGGCCGTTCGACAGCTTCTCGGGCAGCATCGGGATCACGCGGCGCGGGAAGTAGACGCTGGTGGCGCGGTCGTACGCATCGATGTCGATGGCGGAGCCGGTCTGCACATAGGCGCTGACGTCGGCGATGGCCACCAGCAGGCGCCAGCCCTTGCCGCGGCCCACCTTCGCGGGCTCGCAGTACACGGCGTCGTCGAAGTCGCGGGCGTCTTCGCCGTCGATGGTGACGAGCGGCACGTCGGTGAGGTCGATGCGGCCCTTCTTGTCGGCGGGGCGCACCTTCTCGGGCAGGGCCTTGGCCTGCGCCAGGCACTCCGCAGAAAACTCATGCGGCACGCCGTACTTGCGCACGGCGATCTCGATTTCCATGCCGGGGTCGTCGATCTCGCCCAGCACTTCTCTCACGCGGCCCACGGGCTGGCCGAACAAGGCCGGCGGCTCGGTGAGCTGGACGACCACGACCTGGCCGACCTTGGCGGGGCCGGTCGCGCCCTTCGGGATCAGGACGTCCTGGCCGTAGCGCTTGTCTTCCGGTGCAACGAGCCAGATCCCGCCTTCGTGCAACAGGCGGCCGATGATGGGCTGCTCGGGTCGCTCGACGATCTCGACCACGCGCCCCTCAGGGCGGCCGCGACGGTCCTGTCGCACGATGCGCGCCTTGACGCGATCCTTGTGCAGCACCGCGCGCATCTCGTTCGGCGGCAGGTAGATGTCTGCCTCGCCGTCGTCACGCTGCACGAAGCCGTGCCCGTCGCGATGTCCTTGAACAGTTCCTTCGATTTCATCCAACAAGCTGCTGGAAGTGACATTATTTTTGATATGATCTCCTTCTTTCCTGAAATTCAAAACGTGGCTGCTTCTGCAGTCATGTGGGCCCAGATGGC